>JBCAXK010000012.1:0-34540 GCA_038534095.1 Chlamydiota bacterium
ATGAAAATATTTTAACGCTAAAAAGTATTTTTCAAGAAAATATTTGCATCTATTTTTAGGAGTCAATTGATCATGCTTCATTGCAACAGCTCCCCTTCTACTTTATCTGTTACCCCTCTTGATGCCCACCTTGAACCAAGCGCTCATCCTATACCTTCAGAAACATCGACCTTGAGAAAAATCAGGCGAATGATTTTTCAAGAGAAAAATCTCAGAGCGGAGGTAGGCAGCTACTTAGAATTTTCCGATTTACGCTCCTGGCATCTCACTTCGAAGACTAGTCTCAAATTCGAAGAAAGATTATCGCAAATTCTGCAGAGATACGCTTTAATCAACCCTTTACGTAGAATTTCTCTGGGAAATTTTCATCTTTCTCCAAGCAAGCTTATGATCGGTTTTAGAACTTTAGGTTCGCTTCCTGAAAAGATTCTTCTGAAGCAACTCCCTGAGCTTGAGAAAAGTCCAGCTACGCACCTCCCCAAAAAAGAATTATCCCCTTGCTCGCTTGTACTGCGCGAATTGCATGCCAAAAGAGCGCAACTTTCTCTCGATTTTGCAAGATACGTCTACGATGCGTTCATCTTTTTCGCAAAGGAGGCTCCTAATCGTCTGAACGAATTTTTTCCTTCTCTAAGCAATTTGAAGGCAACCATCAATGAACAACAAACCCCTCTATTCAAAAATTATCTTGTTCAATTGTTTACGAAAGGACTTGAGGAAAACAATACACAATTTTTGCGACATTTGATCGATTACCTTGGCAGAGATCATTTGAAGAACTTCCTAAAAACAATACAATATTTCACGATCGGGGCCGTTAGTCATCCGAATGGATTTACGCTCATTAGCCGCTTATTTGCCCTCCGTCAAAATGAAGATGTATCTTGGTTGTTAAACATAGCAAACTTTCGGCCAGCACTTTACGAAGCTGCCTCACAGCCTGCAGCAAACAACTTGCCTATTTTGCAATTACTTTTCCGTCACCACAGCGACAATCGGACAGCAACAAAAGCCCTTTTTTTTGCCTACAAATCCAATCATGAAGAAGCTATCAGGTTTCTTTTAGAAAGCAACAATCATACTCCCTTTTTTAACTTTTCCTCATTTGTTCAGCTTTTGGGCACCGAATATGGGGATCAAAATCTTCCCCTTCCGCCTAGGTTTAGGGATCTACTATTTCGTCTATCTATAGGTAATCGTAACAGGATTCTTGACGTTTGGAATAGAGTATTATTGTATCGTTGGGATGATGTTCTACTTTTGTGGTTACGTGAACATCGAAACATTCTTTTAGCAAATCACGCAAATCGTGTTTGCCTATATTTTTGGGAAGTATGTAGAAAAGAGAATTGGACGCTAGCAGCGAAGCTAGTACGACTTTTTGATGCGCGAATATTTAAGCAGATTCGCTATACTATTCACCTAAATCTTTTTCAAAGTTCTGCCTTTCTACAAGCGTGTTTAGCGTCCGGAGCAGCCGACTACCACATACACCGTACAAATCCCTATCGGACAGGAATGTGCCCGAGCGACCGGGCCTGCCGACTAGCCCGGCTAGGGAGCTATAACGAGGATTACAAAAACCTTTTACTATACTTGGGACACGATAAAATCCCCGAACTGATTAGAGCCTCTTTAGCGAATAAAAAAAAGATCCAAAGCTACATAAGAACTTTATTCACCGAGCTCATCGCAGGAAATCTCCCCTTGGATTTTACAAACGCACGCAAGCAAAAAAAATCTACCATTACCACCCTCATTTCTTGTCTTGCTCCGGAAGAACGCTCTTTAGCTGCTAATACCTATTTTCAAAAAGCTTGTCGGGAAAAAAATTTCCAAGTAGCTTTCTCCCTACTAGATTACCCTATTCGCCTTTTTACAATATGGTCCACTTTCCACCACGCTTTGCGTCATGGGCATGATTTGTTTGTAAAGAGGGTAAGCAAACAATCTCTTAAGTTTGCTGTTATGAAGCATGTTGCCTACATCACCTCCGCGATATCCCAAATCGGCGCTTGGATCTTGAGTCAATCGGCAAGACTCTTTGCTTTGATCAAAAACGCTCCCCTCTTTTTTTGGCAAAATTCTTTGCTCACGAAAGATCCGTTGCCTAAAGCTAGAAACGAACCCTCAGGAAGGCTTCAGTAGGCCTTTCTTGCGAGGAATGCACTTGCGCAGCTCAAACGAGACCCCTACGTCTGCCTATGTTTGTAAGCCCCATACATTTTCTCGAGCATCTCTCTTATCAACTAAGAAACTCCCGCTTTTCCTAGATCGAGCAGTAGTTTTAGTGATCTAAAGAACTTGGAGACAATGAGAGGCAACAGTTCCCTGACAAATAAAAACAAGTATAGAGGGCCTGGCATAGTCACTGAAAATGTTTTTCAGCATTATTCTTCAGCTGGCTTTTCAGGAAATTCCCCTGAACAATCTTCTTCCGAATACTCATTACAGCTCTTCTCTACCGGATCATACCCTCCAGCGCTCCAAAACGAGCATCGGATGATCCTTTTGATCCCTAGATAGATCCCTTTGAGCGCCCCCCATTTTTGAATCGCTTGGATCATGTAGTGAGAACAGGTCGGATAATACCTGCAGCGCATGCCTAAAAGTGGACTCAATGTGTATTGATAAATACGGATCAATACAATCCAAAAATATTTCATAAAAACAACCAATTGCTGTAAATGCGTCAATTCTCTAAAATGATGAATCGTTATCCTTTTTTATCAAGCGGAAATGGTGGAACTGGTAGACACGCTACCTTGAGGTGGTAGTGGGAGCACAAAATCCCTTGGGGGTTCGAGTCCCCCTTTTCGCAAATTCTTTTTTCATTCTTACTTTCCAGTTGATACGCGAATTTACATTCCCCAAAAAAAGAACTAGTCTACCTTCTCATCAAGATTTTGTTTGTCGTGGAAAGGTCTTTGAAGATACCTTTCCTACGTAACATTGTCAAATTTCTCCGAGAATAAACCTCATGTAAACCATTTTATCGGTAAACAATTTTTCTTGCCTTCACCCTTATCATACAACAAAACCCGCTTGTTTGCCTAAATACCTGATAAAATCTACCTATCTTGTTCTAAACGTTTTTCTAAAAAACCGATTAAATCTGGGACCTGAGCGCAAGGGTCTAAATGAGAAATTCTCTGCGCTTTCCCCATCACAAAAAGGCTTTGCCACTCTTGAGGACTAAACTCCCGCTCTTTTTTCTCTAAATGTTCTTTGCAGGCGCTGACCCCATTTGATAAGCCTTGAGCTTCCTTGCCGCAGTAAAAACAGCGATCTTGCAAATCGATGATCCCCTCATGCAAAAGGAGCTTTAAGAGAAAACTACCAGTAAGAACGTCTGGATCAATCCCTAAAGGGAGGTGCTTAAGATAACAAGCAAAGAGGGCGTAAAGCTTAGGAGAGGGTTTTTCGGGAAGCTGTGAGCGCAAAAGAGCTTTTGCCATCGCCCCTGCCGCAAAGAGCGTTCCCATCGTAGAGCGGATAGAAAGCCCCCAATCGATGACCGAACTATCTTCTATTCTGTATAAAGTAGAGCGTTTTTTCTCATAAAACATCTCGACTTGAGAAAACGGATCAAAAATTTGCCCGTTTTGCGCCCCCTTTTTTTGCGCCGTTTTCTGAAAAAAAGAGAGTAGACCCAAAGGGGTATACATTTTTACAATTCTTGATCTTTGTAAATGCGGTATGATCTGGAGGACAATGCCTTCCACTTTTTCAGTCATATTCCCTTGCTCGCTTAGCCGCAACGCTTCAGCATACTTTCATGAAAGTATAGAAACTTTTTAAGCTTTGATAGAAAGTCTGTTCAAGCAAATCTTTTGCAGCTTTTACGGCTTTTCCATGGATAACTGTGAAAATCTGCAATGATGCTGGCAGTAGCTTGGCTTCACAATTTCTCGATTATAGCAAGGAGACGTCCTCTCCTCAATCTTTATGAAATAGACAAACTGAGGGTTATATGCATATAGGCAAAAAAACCTGTCTTTGGTAGAATTTTTCTGTAGTCTAGCACCGATAGCTCAATGGATAGAGTACTTGGCTTCGGACCAAGTGGTTAGAGGTTCGAGTCCTCTTCGGTGCATATTTTTCTTCAAGCTTTTCAGGTTCTTTTACGACTCAATCGAAATTTTCGCAGAAAATGTGCTTTTGTTACCATCAAGTCTGCGGGGATTTTTCGCAGAAATGGGCTCGATGCACACAAAATCGGCTCCCTTAGGGGAGTAAATTTGACAAGAGATTTTTTCCCTATCTCCTTGATACGAGACGCGCAGCCTTGTGCTCCCCGTTTCTAGTAGTACCCATGAAGAGGCATTCTCAAAAAGGGGTAAAAATCCGTAATCGGCAAAATTTTCGAGATTAAAACGCAAAAATTCGTTGTCTTCAGCGAGCCACGCTTGCGGAATGGGTTTGAAAATCCCGCCATCGTTATAAGAAGGTTGCACAGGAGCAATAATAGCGCCTTTTTTCTGTTCCAAAGCGTAGTAGTAATGGAGTCCGCAAACACATTCCCGATCCGCTTCAACGCTCATCGAAATCTCCAACCCATCAGGGGCTAAGCAGGCGCGAAACTCCATAGAAAAATCATACCCCTCAAGATCCTTAAGGAACGCCCCTTGGTAGCGATCATTCCCCGATAATTGCGCTTCAATCGTATTCCCTTTATGCACATAGTTCCAAGGGACATAGCGAGCAATTCCGTGAGAAAACGGATCTTTTTGCCCCCGTCTCAATACTTCTTGAATATGGGGAAACAGGTCCGTTCGGAGGGGTTTGACGACAAGGTCTTCCTCCATCCGAAAAAAATGGGGGCCAATCAGAGGTCCTAAGCCAGAAAACCGCTGTAAAAAGGCCTTTTTTGAGCTTTGATCCATCACATCAAGGTCCCCCTTCTTCAGATGAGCAAGGTTCATCCCAAGCTCAGGGAAAAAAGTAGCAGAAAGGATCTCCTGGTTTGTGGTAGTATTTTTTAAACAAATTTCCTTCATAAATCCCTATATGAAATAACAGGCTTAAATTTTCTATGTTTTCTTGCCCTTGCTGCAAAAATTTCGCCTATAAAGCGTGCTGCGCTCCCTATCATACCGGAAAGGCTCCAGAAAATGCGCTCCTTCTTATGCGCTCTCGCTACTCAGCCTACGCTCTTCGGCAGGCAGACTATATCCTCAAAACAGAACACCCCACCCTGCGAGCGAAGCAAGAAGCAGCGCACAAGGAAACCGTGGAGGATTTTTGTACAAAGACCACCTTTGAAAAACTCGTTATTTACGAGTTCTTGGAAGAAAAGGAGCGCTCTTACGTTACGTTCGAGGCGCACCTTTCTCAGAACGGCGCGTCTTACAGCTTTTTGGAAAAAAGTCTCTTTCTCTTAGAAAACGGGCTTTGGCTCTACGCAGATGGAGAGATCAAGAGAAACGGTGAAATAGGGATTTTTCATTGAAAAAAGAACGCTCTCACTAGATAATAAATTCTGAATCTCAAACACGAAAAAGTCATGACAAAAATTCATACCTTTGAACACGAAGACTACAAATTATCGATTGAGGCGAGAAACTTCCCTCTAACAGAAGCCATTCGGGAATATATCCTCAAAAAAATCGCGAAGATTGAAAAACTGAGCAAGCATGTGATCGAAATACATGTGGTGATGAGCAAACAAAAATTGGAATTTTCTACGCTCATCTCTCTCCATTTTTTACAAATGCACATTCGCAGTAAAGCTGTCACTGAAGACCTATACGCTTCGATTGACAAAGCGAGCGATAAGCTGCGCCGTTTGATTCAAAAATACAAATCACAACTCCAAGATCACCATAACACCCCCTCTTCAACAATTGATCTGAATGTGAATGTGATCGCTCCTGAGAAAGATGAACTTGCGCAGATCAACTCGGCAATTGAAGAAAAGAACTTTGAGATGCAACAAACCTTATACCAGCCTCACGATATCACCAAGGAAGGAAAGGTGAAAGTGCGCATGTTGACGCAGGAAGAGGCTGTGATGCTGATGGAACTGTCTGATCAACACTTTATGATTTACAAAAGCGAAGAAACACAAAAGTTCATGGTGATTTACCGCCGTGAAAATGCAAGTTTTGGTTTGATAGAAATTGAAACAGCAGAAAAAAATTTATGATCCTGTTCGGCACCTTTGGTTAAAGGCTTTACCAGAAGAAATTGTCCGCCAAAAGCTTTTGTTGGAAATGATCGATCAAGGGTTCCCCAAAAGTCTCATCATCATTGAATCAAGCTTAGAGGCATTTATACCAAAAGGGACAAAAGCGCAAGACCGGCGGGTCGATATTTTAGCGCTTTATCAAGAAAACGAAAACCTCCTTCCCTTACTTGTGATTGAGTGTAAAGCCTCCTCTCTTTGTAACAAAAGTGCCCTTCGCCAGTTGATTGGCTACAACAGCTCCATTGGAGCGCCTTTCATGGGCTTAGCAGGCTCTGAATCCTTTACTTTGTATTGGCAAGAAAAAAGTGGCCTCAAAACCACCTACTATTTACCCACTTATCAGGAGCTAACCCGCGCATGCAAACACTAAGCTTATTGCAAGAAAAAATCCCACTACTCAAGGACTACAAACCCTCTTCACTTGAAGGGAAACAAACAGAAAACTGCAAGAAAATTCTTGAGATCCCTAAAGCAACCATTTGCCTGTGTTACGGCGTTTCTACAAAAGCCTATTTTCTCGCAACATCCCATTTGAGCAATCCCGAAGCGCGGTTGATTTTTCTCGAAGATTCTTTAGACGAGCTGCTCCTATTTTCTCAAGATCCCCAAGCCAAAATGATCATCGAACATCCACAAGTATCGTTCGAATTTCTTTCTAAACCGTCAGGACTAGAATCTACTTTCCGAGAAATTCTTTGGAAGTACTTGCTGCAAACAGTCTGCTTTGTCACAACCAAAGATTGCCCTTTTGCCCAAAACCTCTTTGCTTACATGCAAGAAGGGGTCCATTTTACTTTTTCCGATTACAGCGATTTTGGGAAAAAAGTGTTGGAGAATGTCACAAAAAATCTGACCTCCTTATCAAAAGTGTGTAAATTAGACGATGCAAAAAACTCTTTCAAAAATGTGCCTGCTTTCATTGTAGGAGGAGGGCCAAGCTTAGACCAAGACGCCCCTATCTTAGATCGCAATAAAGGCATCATTTTTTCTGGAGGCTCTACTTTAGCGATTCTCAAACAAAAAGGGATTACTCCCCATTTTGCCGCAACGATCGATAAAGAGGCTCCCCACCACATTTTTTCCAAGGCCGACCTCAAAAATCCCACCTTTCTTTTTCAGCTGCGCGCCAATCCCCAGAACGTGAAACTGGGGAAAAAGCCCCCCATTTTAGCCCCTTCAAACGGCGGGTATCCCCTAGAAGATTTCATGACAGATGGACTCGACCTGTCTTCTTCCTCGAAAGACTATGGCTGGAACGTGTCCACCTTTCTCTGCGCCGTAGCTGCCGAGATGGGATGCTCTCCCATCATTTTAGTAGGACAAGACCTATGTCACGATTCGGCGAAGGCTTACGCAGAAAACCTTGCAATCCGAAAAGAACAAATCAATTTTTGCAAAACCAAAGACCGTCATGGAGAAGAAGTCATCACCCAACGGGACTGGCTGTTTGCTAGAGACTGGTTTTGTCAATTTGCAAGAAAGCATCCTGGAGTTTTGCAAAATGGAACCTCAAGAGGGCTTGCCTTTGAAGGGATTGCGCGATTTGAAGGGCTAAATCCCTTCCCCAAAAAAATCGATGATCTTGTCGCCTCCATGACAAAAAACCTTCCCCGTTATCCCGTAGAGGAAAAACCTTTAGGGATTGTTGCTAGCACCGCTCGTTTGAAGAAACTCGTCAAAGAGGGATTAGCCTCACTAGAAGCCCTTTATGAAAAGCAGGCTCCTGTCCCACACGAATTCTTCACCCTGATAGAAGAAGAGCTCTTCTACGCAAAACATATTGGCCCGATGTGGGCTCTTTTTGGCACAATGATTTTGGAACAAGGGGACAAAAAACCCCACACAAAAGCTTTGCAACAACTGCTCTTTATTGAAGAACTAGCCAATCTTTTACCTCCTGAAGATTGGAAAGGTTTATAGGGGAAATGCGTATTGCTTGACATGCCTGCTAAAAAAGGAGGAGCGTTTTGAAAATGGTTTTATTGCAATCTGCCAAAAGTGGGTTTTGATGAACACCTGTTTTCAGTAAAAAAACACTCTCGTTTTGAGCAGCAACATAAGAGAGGCAGTAAAAAAGTGGACGTTGACAGCCATGAAACAGCGTAAAAAAACACTAACAATCCCTGATAAAGGTCCTCGCAAAGATAGGTCCATTGATCATTTACTCAAAAACTGTAAAAAAGTACTGGCTGAGCAGCTTGCCCCTCGCCCTAATAAATCGAGCTTCCCACAGCTCAATTATTCGGTTGCTAGAAAAGCGATTTGTGATTTCAAAAAAATTCATCCTGATCCATTACTCATTATAGACCTCCAGTTGACTTATGTTGAATATGGAGCGCAGTGTACTTTAGCCTATGGTGACATCGATGCTACCTTTTATGACAGCATCGAACGTATGTTCCGAAAAACGTTGAAAAATATGGAACAGCATGGATTGCTAGACCTATTTCAAAATCGGTGTTTGGCAATCCAAAAAAGCACGTGCAACTTGGGGTGGGGCTTTGGAGATGCTATTCATGAGTTGTGCCAAGAGTATTTCCCGGAACGAACTACATGTACCGCTTACTCCCTATAACCAAGTTGATATGTATACAAGTCTTGTCTATTACCTAGGTCTCGATTAGCGATACTATGACTACGCTCTAAAGTTACGGCGCGGTGAAACCCATCCCCTTGTAATCACGCTTTTTCTCTCTTTTTTCGAGAAAAAAATTTTCTGATCATCTACGTTGAAGTTTTACCCAGTTAGGGATATTCAGGAGAAACTGTGGACCAAAGCGTCTTCGTCCATAACCGGATACTTTTGGAAAAAAAATGCCCAGAGCTCTCATTTTTTCTCGAAAAACGGGGAAAGTACTCCTCCTCATGTTTGCAGGAAGAGACTACTTCTTTAGTGGAGGCTTTGGAAGCCTCTTCGGTGGTATACGCTTCTGGATTGATCCATCCCCGCTGTTTTCCTGAGCTACAACGCTTCTTAGAGAAGAAAACCCTGATCTTTTGTTTGCGTGATCCTGGTCATCTGCTCCCCTTCTTAATGGTCAAAGAGGCCTCGTTTTTTCTAGAACATCCCCGAGTATTCATCACGCCTATCGATGCTCATTTTTATCAAACATTTAGTGAAAAATTTCCAGTAGAGCAGCTAGGAATCGTCCATCTAGCGAAAGACCCTAAAGAAGAGCAAGAGCTTTTTGCCACTACCTTGCGCCGCATGACCACCTACGCCCACTTGCTGCAGACCGATCGCCTTTATGGACATATCCCCTTTCAAAATTTCTGGGAAAACCTCATCCATATTCCCCGCTCAAAAGCGATTCATACACAAAAGGGATTCTTCAAAGAGATCCCTGCCGTGATTTGTGGCGCCGGGTCTTCTCTGGAAGAGGCGTATCCCTCTTTGCGATCGCTTCGGGAAAAAGCGCTACTTGTAGCGGGAGGCTCTTCGATTGCCGCTCTTTCTTACGCCAACATCGAGCCTCATCTAGGAATTTTTGTTGATCCAAACGAAGAAGAGTATGATCGCCTAAAAAAAAACCGGTTCTTATCTCTCCCCACCTTGTACACTCCCCGCCTATTTCCCAAGTGTTTTTCCTTTTTACAAGGAGAACTAGGCTATCTCCTGTCGAGCATGGGGCTAGGAGCCTTTGACTGGCTAGAAAGCACTCTGAACACTTCGGGGCAGGTGATCGGAGAAGAGCTCACAAAAGATAGCCTCTCTGTGACTCTTCTTGCTGCAGCTGCTTGCGCATTTTTAGGATGTAGCCCAATTATTTTGGTCGGGGTGGACCTCGCTTATACGCAAAAAAAGCGATACGCGAAAGGCGTTCTACAAAAAACAGAAAACGTTCTACCAAAGAGCAGAGCTTTGTATGAGGCCACATCGGTTACAGGGGAAAAGATTTGGACAACAGAGACCTGGCTCATGGAAAAACGGGCTTTTGAACATTTACAGAAAAAAACAGAAAGCGTGTTCATAAATGCCTCCAAGGGGGTATCCATGCAGGAGATCAAATCGGTGGATCTATCGTCTCTTCCTTTAAAACCGCAGCCTATCGATAGAAAAGTACAAGAACTCTTCAAAAAGGCGCTCCCCATGGGCACAAAAGATCAAGTGGATGCCTTCAAAACATTGGTCAAAAAGAGCCTGCTTTCTTGCCATGCCCACACAAAAATTCTCGCTTCAAACCGCTCTTTCGCCCATAAAGCTTTGGCGGAAATCGCGTTAGAAGAAGAGGCGGCTTACCGCTACCTCTTTTATGATAGTAAAGAGGTGTTAGCTCGCAAGTGGCCGCGCGCCTCAGAAGAGGAGCTGTGGAGAGCTTTCTCCCATCTCATTGAAAAGTACTTAGCAGTCACAGGCAGGGCTTAAAAACTGGAGCATCATCCCCTTTTTGCGCCATTCTTTCTTGATATCCCAAACAGGAAAAACCATTTTCTCTTTACACTTATCTACTACGTCGTGAACACTTTTAGGAAAACATTTTTATGGAGGAAAATGGCAAATTGCATAAACAATTCAGGCTATAGAAAGACAGATTTTTTCTCTGTAAGTGGAACCGAGGGAAAAGAAGACAGGAAAGAAGTTCGTTTGTAGATTAAAGAGGAAGAAACCGCTCAAATTGCCCAGAACAATCTACCAGCTCTCATACAACAATCGACTGGGCGGACAAGCTGTCCCTGGATATCGTCACTATGCAACTGCCGCCCTCTAAAAGCCTGCCTAAACTTTGTTCTTCCAGAAATGATCATGGATATCCTATTCCCAAGGAAGCACCTTTCTCCTAAGCGGCACTTTATGCGCCTCTGCAAAGGAGATTCTGCCAAAAAAATCAACGCATTTTGGTCCGAATTACAGTCTATATTCAAAAAGCACCACATGCCGCTCACAGATGAGAACTATCTCGACTTCCGCTCAGAGTTTTGTAGTCAAGACTCTACCTACCCAAATCACATTCAACCTAAGGATTTAACGCGCACCATCATGTGGGGATACAATAATACCCAAGATGATCCCCTACTTTACATCACAATTTTGGTGAAAAAACAAGAAAAAGGAACTCCCACTTCTAAAACATACGGAGTCTTAACACTATTCCAAAGTAGCCCAAATTTCTGTCATTTCCGATTTACAGGTACAGCGCCTTTTGCGTTAAGGGTGGCACCTACATTATCTGCAGAAACCATCAAAGAGAACTTAAGACCGATCTTTGCAGATGGTTATCAAGAAACGAGAGCAGTGAGATGCCCGAAAAGCGATCAACATTCTAATGGCTCACGTCAAGCGACCTATTCCTTTCAATACGTGCCAGAAATGCCAGAAACGCTCAGGCAACCGGCTGAAGAAAAGAAAAAAATGCAATAACCATCATTTGATGGCGCAGTAAGCTTTTCAAAAAAATTTCTTCTTATAAGGATTGTCACAAATCAAGCAACCATTCCTAACGATTCTCTATATCCCAAAAAGGGCTCTTTATGCAATCTAACGACTTGCAAGAACGGGGCAGTTTCTTCTCCACATAGAGAGGGGCGCCTTATGATTCCTTTAGGAACGGGCCTTAGTCGCTCTTTTTCGGGGATTTCTCTGCAGCTCGCCGATGGTTTGTAAATCTTTGATCGTTACAATCCTTTGCACATGCGCCTCAACAAGGCGCTCACAGACGATTTTTTTTGACTGATCGGTTTCTTTTTGCGCGAGAAAAGCCCGATCTACATCATTGATATCCAAAAGCTCCACCCGATCTGTTTTCAGGTTAGAAGGAATCACTCTAGGAACGCTAACGTCAATCAGAAGGGTTTTTGCTCTCCTTGAAAATCCTTGCAAGAGGAGTTCTTGCCGATCAGTTGCTACAATCAGCACGTCAAAATCGCGGTACAACTGCGCCACATTCCAAGGAACGAACGTCATATTTTTTTCGAGACAAAAAGCCTTGGCCTCCTCGCTTTTTGAAGAAAATCCGATCGTTTCCACCCCTTTTCTTGCGTAGTAAGCGCATGTCTTCCGGTTGGTTTTTGAAAACCCGATAAAAAGCACTTTGCGCCCGATCAGATCGGGGAAAAAGCGCTGACTAAACTCCCAAAGAGCCCCTTCAAGAGAACGTTTTTCCGAAGCAGGCATCTGGCTTCTTAACCGTTTAGCTACGTGCAACGCTTTTTGAAAGGTAAAATGTAGCGCCGAGGGAAGTTTCTTCGATTGAATTGCATAGGCATACGCTCCTCTAATTTGCCGTTGTATATCTGACTCAAACAAGCAGGCGCTATCCAAACCAGACGCCACCTTTGCAAGGTGTAAAAAACAGTCTTTAGAAAAATAGGAATACAAATGCTCTAAAGGGATGAATTTCTGAATATGGCCAAGTAAGCGGGAGTGGATCCTCACAAGATCCTTCCCAGAAAAATAGACTTCAACTCGATTGCACGTTGCAAGAAGCAAGGAGGCAAAAGGCTCTTTCTCAATATAGTGTAACGATTTGATGAGGGATTCTCTAAGAGCTAATGGAGTGGTTTTGAAATTCACTCCGACAACACCAATCTCCAAGATCCCCCCTTTATCTTAACCTCTTATATAAGACGATGTGTCTCGCAAAACAAGAAAAAAGTTCTACTTTTTTATTCTGCAAAAAAGCCTTGCTGATAAAAATAGGCACGAAGAGCAAAAGAACTTTTCTTTTTTCTTTGAGCAATTTTCTCCATCACTGCGGCTTTTTTCTCCTCAGAATAGAGATCACTAAGTAGAGACTTTGCTTTTCCGTAGGGAACCTGTTTTTGTAATAGCTTTTGCAAAATGTAGCGGGGCGTTTGCTGCTGCTCTATTGCGCGTAAAATGAGCTGATTCAGAGCTCTCTCATCATCGATATAGCCCCTATTTTTACATTCTTCTACGGCCCATTTTGCGGCCTTTGTAGAACATCCTTTTCTTTCTAAAAGAAGCTGCAAATACTTCCCATAATAATCCCTTTTTGTAAGAAGCCTAATCGCTGCTTTGTACGCTAATCTCTTTTCCCAGAGAAGAAAGGCTTTTTTCGCCTCCTCAAGAGAAGAGGCTCCTTCTTTGAAACGTTCTTTACCCACTAAAGCTTTAGGCAAAGTGCCTAGCTTTTCCTCTAGCCAAAATACAGTAATAAATCTTTGATTTTCTTTTATTTGCATTTTCTTCCCCTCTTTGGATAGACTTGAGTATTTACTTAAGAATACCATTTCTGGTAAGTATTAGATAAAGGTAAACGATGTCTGAAGTAGACCCTACGCAAAATCATTCTCATAACATTTCCCAAAACGGTCCAAAAGCTCCTTCCTATTCTCAAGACGATGACAATGCAAGAAAAAAACGTAAAGCTGTTTTCAATCCAAGTGGAGGACGCCTTCATAAATTTGGTCCCCTCTACTTCACAAAAGAGCAGTGGGCAAAATTCCTCCGTCAGTTAGAACAAACTCTTTCTTCAGAAATGCGGCGTCAGCAAAAAAGGATCAAAGCGGCTCAAGAGCAGCTCAAACGATCGATTAAAGGGGAGCCCCTTTAACCCCAGTGCTTTTTTCGATAAAGCGCTAAATCTGGGATGGGGGTCTTGATCTCCTAGATTCTGACACGAAGAAAAGTGTCTGATGAGATCTCTTCCCTACCCTCAAAAATTCCCCCATACAAAAGCGAGCAAAGCGCCTGTTCATCCATTTTCATTTCATCCTTATCGGGCAAAAGGCTTGTTGCAAAAAATACTTCGCTCACAAAAGTGCCTTGTCCGAGGAATCCCTATACTGCCTGCTTGATGATGGAAAACCGGTTCAAGAATGCTCTGGATTAGCTTTTTACTACGCTCCCTAACTCTCGATCAAAAGTGCGTAGCACCTAGAGATACTCTCCAATTTGGAAGAAAAATGATGAAAAATAGGGTGGATTCACCATAAGCATTTATTCATTAAAAGCTGTTTATATTCAGCAGTTTGCGGTTTTTCTTAGGCAAATGCTCTTTTTGCAAGGCTTGAAAATTAAAAAAATTTGTGCTATAATGGACAAAGCGTCAGCAAAAAGGGAGTGATACTATGGTTATGGTCAATGGAAGTGAACACAGCTCTTCATCAGCGGCAACCACAAGCGCTGGTGAAAAGCGAGCAGAATCGAATCAAGCGATTTTAAACAGCACATTGCTATCTAGTCTGCAACAAACGATGCAGGACATGGAAAATCGGCAAAAAAAGGCTTCTCAAGAACTCAAAAATTCTGAAACAGTGCCTCTATAAAACCGCAAAACAGTTCTAAGTAATGTTTTTTTGAATCGTTTCTAGGAACGTTCCTCACCATTCCATCAAAAACAGGTTCTTGCTAAAGGAGAAAAATGCTTTGCTGTTTAGGAATATTTTTTGGTAAAATATTTCTATTGTATGGATCAGGAACACGTTGAACTAGATACAAATATTTTTATCGTCGCCGAATCGGAAGCCAAGATTCGGATCGATAAAGTATTGGCGCAACGTTTTCAAAACAAATCACGCACCTATTTTCAGTACTTGCTGGAAGAAGGCTGCGTGTTTTTGAATGGGAAAACCACAAAAAAACGGATCATCGCCAAGCCAGGCGATGAAATTGAAGTCTTTTTTCGGCTAACGCCAGAAATATCTTTAGAACCAGAAAATATCCCTTTAGATATTTTGTACGAAGATGAGTGGATTTTAGCTGTTCATAAACCGGCTGGAATGGTGGTCCATCCCGCTCCTGGAAACTGGTCCCATACCTTTGTCAATGCACTGCTCTACCATTGTAAAAACTTAGCCTCTGTAGGAGAGCATCTCCGCCCAGGAATTGTGCATAGGCTCGATAAAGACACCTCAGGAGTCCTTCTTGCCGCAAAAACCGAAGAGGCTCATCGCAACCTTATCGACGCGTTTTCTAAAAGAAAGATTAAAAAGCAGTACTTAGCTCTTTGTCAGGGCAAACCCACAAACGGCCTTTTACAAACAAAGATTGCTAGGCATCCGGTCAAAAGAAAACAAATGTGCGTTGCTTCTGAAGGGAAAGATGCCATCTCGAATGTGCGGGTTTTAGCGTTTCATGAAACGGGCAGCTTCGTTCTTGTTGAACCAGTGACAGGAAGAACGCATCAAATCCGGGTACATTTAAAACACCTAAAAGCGCCTATTTTAGGAGACGGCGTTTACGGCTCAGCTTCTACAAGCACTCGTCAATTACTCCACGCATACAGGCTCTCTTTTCTGCATCCAATCACTGGAGAGCCGGTCAATATCATCGCTCCCCTCCCTACAGACATGAAAACACTCTTGCAAAAGGAGTTTTTTGCTAGGACAAAAAATCTTGCCGAAAACTTCTCATAAATCGATCCTTATGCTATAAATCTAATTTTTTATTGACACGGCTACTACTAGGATCTCATTCATGAAAGAGTTTGTTGAATATATCGTAAAGAATCTTGTCGACCACCCCGAAGAAGTCTCCATTAATGAAATTGGAGGAACCAATACCATCATTTTAGAGCTTTCTGTTTCCAAGTCTGATATTGGTAAAATCATCGGGAAAAAGGGAAAAACCATCAACGCAATTCGCACTCTTTTGATGTCCGTCGCTAGTCGTAATCATCTTCGCATCAACTTAGAGATTTTGGAATAATCCTATTTTTCTATTTTGACAAGATGGGTAAGTAGGGAGAAATCATCGATTTTCGAGAGTTGATCGTAGCCGCTTGATAACGAATCACAGCAAGGGGAACGTTCTTTGCAGGGTTTGGATCGAGGCACTTTTCTCTAGGCGTTTTCATAAAACTCTCTTGAAAAATAATGTCTAACTCTGCCCCATTGTCTCCTAAAAAAAGAACCGACACCCCCTCTTGTTTGAGCTGAGGAGCCTCTTGAAAAGCGCTCAAAAAGCGTTTGAGGTGCTCTACAGCAAGGTCGGTAGGCGCAGGCCAAATCCAAAGCTCATCTTGGTGCTGATAGCGCTCTTCTGTGCCCTGGTATACTTCTTCTGCGCTAACAATTGTGCTGATCATTTGTAGGTAGAGATCGAAATCACGATGATCAGAAAAAAACTGCAAACAAGTTTTGTACCACTCCTGTTGAATCCCCCGCTTATGCTTTTCTAAAGCAGGAACATTCTTAGCAAAAATCTTGGTTTGTCCTACGCGAGCAAGCCCGTTCACATCTTTGGTATCAGAAAAAATGTTGGAAGGCTTTTTCTCAGCGCAAAGAAGAATATTGCGCTCCACTTCCTCTTCCCGGTAGGCATAGACCTTTTTATAGAGGGAGTACATATCCCGATTTTGCAAGATCGCTTTTGCAGCTTTTGTAGCATAGTGGGCATCTTTTGGAATGGAACCAAGATCGATCATGCAGGTCTCTTTTCGGCTTAACAAAGTTTTGAGCCGGTTCAAAAGAGCCGCAACAACCTCGACATCCATATTCGATACCTTTGATAGCAAATCTGTATCATCCAAAATGCCGTATAAAAAATGGATATACTCCATCATCTCCCTTTCTGGATGCACGTAGTAAGGAGAACTACTAGAGAGAATATCCCGATAGCGCCAGAGCCTTTGGGCAACTTTTGGAGGAGGGTTTTCTTCCATCTGCTTTTCTATTTCAGATGCCTGCAAAGCAGATGTGGAATACTGGTCATTGATCGCTAAGGTGAGCTGCCCAAGAATCGTATTGGAAGATTGGGCATCTTGAATATTGACCCTAGCAGGATGGTTGGTTCTCAAAGTACTCGGATGGTGATCAAGCACAGAAATCACCTCTAGATAGGAGGGAATGGTCATCTCCGAGCGGTTTGAGAAATCCCGCAAACTCACGGTACCTAAGATCGAACTCCTTAAAGATGCTGCAGGGATAATCCCTACCGGGAAAAACCGCTCTCTATCGGGATATGTGACGGTGAGGTACTGGTAGGAAGAGCGCATTTTTCCCCGAATTTCTTCCACATCAGAACGGACGCTCACCGATTGAGGTGGGAGCTCAAACACCTCATTTTTCACCCGAAGAACAAGGGATAGATCCTCCATATGAAGACGCAAACGTTGAATGGACTGGTGCAGATCGGCAATCACATGGGCAAGCGTTGAAAAAATGAGAGGGCGATCTTCAATCAGCTGCCCAGAAAAATCAAAAAGCCCCGTCTTTTCTAAAGAAAGAATGCTCTTTTTCAATGAGGAAAAATCGACTAGCCCCATTTTCTCAAAAGCGGCGCCGAGCTGCGCAAAACTCGCCTGTAACCCTTGGGGCGCTCCAAAAACCTTCGCAATCAGTAAAGAGAGGCGTTCTTTTTCTTTGGCACTAAACTCTTGCACCTGCTCAGAGTCTTCGAGTACTTTGGAAAACATCCGATCAATGAATTCCCCGATACAAGAAAGGCGCAGGCTTCTATTCGAAAAAAGACCAATGAGTTCAATGTGCAGGCGATTTTCAAATGAGCGTAGACACTGGTTCATGAGCATCAAAACTTGACGAACACCATCTGCATCGATCGAGCGAAAATCTCCTAAGTAATACCCCTCCTCATCGACAATGACCACTGCTTGCCTCGTCCTCTCTGAATAGAGATGACGGATCTTTTCCGAGGTTTTCTTACGCAGCATATCTTTTTGCGTCATGAGGTCGTTGCCTGTTAAGGAAAGAATGGTCCTTGTTTTTGGCACATGAGAAAAGATGGCAGGTCCGAGCATATCTCGAAAAAGGAGATCCATCTCAATTTGCGAGGGGGGAGGTCCTCCAGGAAGATTCCAAATGTGCAAGCTTGAGCCGACTCTAGCAGCAAACGCATCCACCCAACCCCAAAAAGAGGCGATGGTCGTATCTAAATCGGGAGATTTATGCGCAGTGACAAAATGGGTACCAGAAAAAACCTTTCCCATTCCAATCGGGAAAAAAGACTGGTACTCATCGCGAGGGATGTATTTCCCCATAATTTTAGCGCGTACCCGATAATTTTCCTCATCAGAAAGATTGGAATATTGATTGAGCCAAAGCTCGAAGCTGGTAAAAATATAGTGGTGTAAAAGGTTTTCTTGATCCACTTTTTCAATAAAGTGGAGTACTTGAGGAAACAAAAATGCCGGCTCAGGCTCTTTTTGAATCAACGACAAAAGCGCCTTATTGACCACTTCACTCCGCTTCCGATCTCCCAACTTTTGAAAAGATTCTTCATAAAACGTCGCAAAAACGGCTTCCAAATTTTCAAAAGCCCTTAGGGAAAACCGGAAAGATCCCAATGTCGATTCAGGCGCCTGTTCAGAAGGATCTTTAGAGTGTTTTTCGGACATAGGTAAATCATTGGATTGAGCAGGACTCGAACCTGCAACCGTCCGCTTAGAAGGCGGGTGCTCTATCCATTGAGCTATCAATCCGTTTTTATTTAGATGATTTCAATAAATCCCCTTTAGATTAAGATGAATTTCGAAAATGTTCAAGGTAAATATGTTTGAAAAAAAATCTTCTTTACATGTCATTACTGGTCCTTGCGTGATTGAAAACGAAAAGCATACGATGCTTTGCGCAGAATCCCTTGTCCGCATGTTTGAAAATCTCCCTTTAAAGCTCATTTTTAAAGCGAGCTACGATAAAGCAAACCGCACTTCTCATGAGTCCTTCAGAGGACCTGGGATCAAAGAGGGGCTAAAAATCTTAGAAAAGGTCAAAAAGACCTTCGACATCCCACTCACAACCGATATCCACCACCCAGAAGAAGCGGCTCCTGTAGCAGAAATTGCCGATGTTCTTCAAATCCCCGCTTTTTTATGCAGACAAACCGATTTGCTGCTAGCGGCAGCAAAGACAAATGTGTGGGTAAACGTAAAAAAAGGGCAATTTTTATCTCCCTGGGATATGAGCCACATTGTAGAAAAGTTGCGAAGCGCTGGAGGAACAAAGATTCTTTTGACCGAACGGGGCACCACATTTGGTTACCAAAATCTTGTTAGTGATATGCGCTCAATCCTCATCATGAAAGATCTCGGCGTCCCTGTCTGTTTTGACGCTTCCCACTCTGTCCAGCTGCCTGGAGCCGCAGGGAGCGTTTCTGGAGGGGACAGGAAGTTTATCCCTGGCCTGACGAAAGCGGCAATCTCCCTTGGGATTCAAGCCCTGTTTATCGAATCACACCCCGACCCGCAAGGCGCATTAAGTGACGCAAATACTGTCTATTCTTTAGAAGATCTAGCCACTCTTTTACAGGAAATCATCCCTTTGCACGCTCTTTGCAGTTCATGAAACCTCCCTACGTTTTTTGCTTCATCGCTACCCTCTGTTCTTGCATTCTCAGCGCTTTTTTCATTTTAAGCGCCCTTTCACTGCAGAACCCTTCCCCTCCTGAGATCGAGGAAACCATTCCCTATACTCCCCTTTTTTCCAGTGGAGCTACAAAAAAGACGCTTTGGTCACAAAGAAATCCCTATCCAAAAGGGGTACTTTCTGCAGGTCATCTCGACTGTTTTCTTGAAAAAACAGGGAATAGATCCTACTGCAAAGAGCATTTGCATCAGGTACACCTCGATCTTTTTACCGAAAAAAACCCCCATACATTTACGCTGAAACAAGCCTTTTCTTCGTTTGCTGTCTATTCTTTTGAAGACAAGAGTCTCTTTTTTCCTGAAGTAACCCTCTTCTCTTACGACGCTCCTGTAAAAAAAGATCAGCCTCTACAAATTTGGAAAGCCGAAAATGCGAGCGCTTTTTTGCAAGAAGATATAGAGATCATCGCCCCAAAACTACAAGTTTTACAATGATTCACTCTTCTTTCATAAAAACGTTCATTCTATTTGTTTTTTAAAAAATTAAAAAACAGTGAACCCTATTGGAATGCTTTTTTCATGTATGTTCGCATTGTTTATGCAAATATTGTTTCTATTCATTATTTCTTAGAACCTTTTCAAGGCTTATTTTTAAACGAAAAAACTCCGTATCGGATAACGCCTTAGGTAAGATCTTATTGCAGCTGGGACATGGGACGTCGGTTCTTTTTTTCATAAGGATTTGTTGGCAAGGGCCTAATCTTTTTGTAGTCCTTTCGTAGATTTTTCGTTCTTTGAAGACTCGGACGCT
Source organism: Chlamydiota bacterium (assembly GCA_038534095.1). Lineage (GTDB taxonomy): Bacteria > Chlamydiota > Chlamydiia > Chlamydiales > SM23-39 > JBCAXK01. Next base: position 20,225 of record JBCAXK010000012.1, read on the forward strand.
TTTGGGAAATGTGCTCCGATTTTCTTTCCTTCCAAAGAGCTAGGAAGCGTAAAAAACTCTTGATATACTGCGCAGAAAAGCTTGCATGAATGACTCTTCAATTACGAAAACGACTTTCTCACAAGCCATTCTACGCAAGAGTGTCTGTTTCCTCCAAAACATTCTATTTTTAACAAAAGGCTACATGATCTATCAGCAGTTATTTAGTGGTGTTATTCTGAAAATGTACAGCTCGTCAATACTGCGCATTGTACATAAAATAGGAATGTCTAGCTCTTATTGATTACATCTATACGCCTATGTATTCGCAAGTCAGATGACTAGTTCAAGTATGGACAGAGCCGATGCGCAAGCCTCTTCGATCCATAGTAAGAACGTCATTGCTTACTATAAGAGAGCGCGCTTAAAAAGATCTTTCGATTAACGCAGCGCTAAACGCGACTAGCCACAAGTTAGCCGAAAACTCTCCGAGAAAAAAGCTCTTTTCTGCATCTCAATTTTTTGTAAAAATGGAGAAAAATCTCTCCGCATTCATGGCTACAAAAGAACCAGTTTTACAAGTAGAGCAGCTGCAGAAGTCCTTACAGAAAAAACGCATTTTACAAGATGTCTCTTTTCAGGTGTACCCAGAAGAGATCGTAGGGCTTTTAGGGCCTAATGGGAGCGGGAAAAGCACCCTATTTCAAACAATCATGGGAATTTTGCGCCCCGATCATGGAGAAATTCGTGTACACGGAGAAAACGTTTCCCGCTTACCTCTGCACACAAGAGCAAAAAAAGGGCTCGGCTACCTCTCCCAAGAGCCCTCAATTTTCCGCGATCTCACGGTAGAAAACAACCTTCTTGCCATCTTGGAACTACTCCCCTACAAAAAACAAGAGAGGCTCGAAAAACTCGAACTGAGCCTCATGGAGCTCGACCTAAAAAAAGTGCGGAAGAAAAAAGCCAAACACCTCTCTGGAGGAGAAAGAAGGCGCCTAGAAATTACCCGAGCTTTGCTCTTAAATCCTTCCATTTTTTTATTAGATGAACCTTTTGCCAACATTGACCCCCTCTCTATCGAAGAGGTCAAGCAATTAGCTCGGCATTTGAAAAACAAAGGGATTGGGATCTTGATCACCGATCATAACGCAAGAGAGCTCTTTTCCATTGTAGATCGCTGCTACCTACTTTTTGATGGAACCATTTTTTTTTCAGGAACGCCTAAGGAACTTCTACAAAATAGAGAAGTAAAACGCCTTTACTTAGGAAACTCTTTTGCTTTGTAAGGGGAAAAGCTACTTGGAAGAGGAAAAGACTTCAGCTTCCTCAAAGAAGAAAAAGATCTCTTTTTGGGCGTTTTCTAAACTGTCGGAACCGTGCACTGCGTTTTCGCCTACATTGTCTCCGTAAAGAGCTCTAAGAGTTCCTTCTGCCGCTTTCTTTGGATCGGTTGCTCCCATGATCTGACGATTTTTTTCCACCGCGTTTTCTCCTTCTAAAATGAGGGCAACAATCGGTCCTGAAGACATGAACTCTACCAGCTCTTGAAAAAATGGGAGATGACTATGTACGGAGTAAAAACTCGCTGCTCGCTCTTTAGATAAGTTGAGCATTTTGATCGCGGCAATCTTGAGCCCTTCTTTTTCAAAACGGTGAAGAATCGCCCCGATTACATGTTTTTTGGTCGCATCTGGTTTGATTAATGATAAGGTTTTTTCCATAATTTATCCTCGATTTTTGTCCAGTATAACTAGATAATTAATAAAAATCGTCTAAAATGTGTGTATGAGTTATGGAGACTACCCCGATCTAAGCAAGGTGAAAAAGATCCTTGTCATCAAATTACGCAATTTTGGTGATGTGGTCTTAACAACGCCTGTTTTCCGCACCTTGAAAGCAACGCTTCCAAAAGCATCGATTGACGCTCTGATTTATCAAGAGGGGTTGCCCTTACTAGAGAAGGCCCCCTTTATAAACCAGTGCTTTGTGTACGATAAAGCCATCAAAAAGGGCTCTTTTCCCCGCAGGCTCGGTTACGAGTACTCGCTAATTCGGGCCATTCGCAAAGAGCGCTACGATCTTGTTTTCAATTTAACAGAGGGAGATCGGGGAGCCTTTGTATCCCTATTTTCTGGAGCAAAATTTCGTGTTGGTTATGACACGGGGCCAAGAAGAAAAACTCGGATCTATTCCCATCTAGCAAAGCTCTGCGGACAAAACCGTCACACCGTAGAAAAGAATCTTGACGCTTTAAGAAGAGTTGGGATTTTCCCAGAAAAAGAGGAAACCGAGCTCTTTTTCCCCTTAGAGAAAAGCGCTCTTCTATCAATGAAAAAAAAACTTGGTCACAACAAACCTTTTTTGTTGATTCACCCAACATCTAGATGGCGTTTCAAGTGCTGGCCCATGGCAAAAGTGCGCTCGCTTATTGAGCGTTTTTTAGAGGAAGGAACCAACGTTGTTCTTGTCTCTGGCCCAGACCCAGTTGAGCTCGACATGACCGAAGTGATCACAAACGGGCTGCAATCTCCCCACTTCCAAAATTTTTCTGGTCAGGTGACCTTAGAAGAGCTAGGAGCGCTCATCCACCTTGCTAGGGGCACTCTTTGTATGGACTCGGTATCATTTCATATTGCAAGCGCCCTTAAGGCCTGCGTAGCCGCCATTTTTGGTCCCACTTCTCCCATTACTTGGGGCTCTTGGCAAAATCCGAACGCTGTGATTCTCCGAAATCAGTTCCCTTGTATGCCCTGCTACCGGGACGGATGTGGAGGGAGCAAAATCTCCGATTGCATCGTCAAGCTACAGGTGGCAACAGTGTATGAAGCCCTATCCCGTTTTTTACACAAAGATCCTCAGGGAGATCCTACCGGGCTAAAAAGCTCTTTACGCTGCGTATAAACACTTTTACGCAAAAAGGGGGCGCTTATAAATTTCATGAGCCAGTCTCTTGTTTGTGTGTAATAAAACTCGATCCATCTAGGCTTACTGCTATCGCCAAGCTATTTTCAGGCTCATTTCTAGATCTTTCCTTGGTAGCGGGGACGCGCTCTAAAGCCTCACTTTGTAAGAGCCTGTAGTAAGTAGCGCTCTACAACAACCCACATTTCAGGGCAATACAGGTTTCGACAAACTGCTCTTCCTGAGGAAACGTGATGTACAAAAATCTGCTCTTCATCAAGAATGTTCATGAACTTTTTTATCAGGAGAAAATATATGGCCGCACCAACGCTCCCAAAAGGATTATCTTTCAATCTTGGCATTGATGCATCGATTGTAACAAATAAGCCTAGCGAAAAGCTCTCGGAATTATTGAACAATTGCACAAAATATTTTGCGCCCATCGGAGCGTTCCACGCGCTTATTCGACTAAGCTCGCTTAGCGAGCAACCGACTCTAAATGCTCTTGTTTATCCGGTAGCATTAGTTTCTATAGCCTGCTTATGCACAAATTCCTTAAAAAAACAGGTGTCACCTCTTACAAAGATCTCCGATGTATTTGCAAATACGGTAACTCTACATGGCGTGACTACTTGTTTCTACTTGACCAATCATTTTGTTGTGGAGTTGCATCAAAAGTAACTCCCCTTTTTCTCTCCTCATCACTGGAACCAAAGGCTTTTAGAAGATCTTCTTCTAAAAGCTCCTCTCCTCTGTTTGACTTATCTGCGCGCGGATTCGAGATAAGGGGCATTACTCAAGGGAAATCCTATTTGAGAGACGCAGAGGTCGCTCTTCAAATATTTCCCTAAGTAACTGCGGAAAAAGTGCTTTTAGAGGAAATTTTTTTTGGCTCTAGACTAGCAAAACTCCAAGAATTAAGGTGTTTTGCTAGTCTAGAGCTTTTTTTTAGATCTAGCTACTAGTTTTCAAGAGATGTTTAGATAGCTGGCGCTTTTTTCTTTTTGAAACGGTCTAAGTAATCAAGAGCTTTCCCTGTCCCTAGACAAACCGCCAATAAAGGGTTGTGAGCAACAAATACGGGGAGCCCTGTTTCTTTGATGAGCGCTTTATCAAGGCCTTTGATGAGAGCGCCTCCTCCTGCTAAAACCATTCCTCTTTCGACAAGGTCAGCGGCAAGCTCAGGTGGACATTTTTCTAAAGTCAGTTTTACGCTTTCAATGATCTGCTGAATCGGCTCAGCAAGACATTCTCTTATCTCAACCGAATTGATCCTTTTTGTGATGGGAAGCCCCGCTACTTGATCACGACCGCGCACTTCCATTTCTAGCTCGTTGTCCCCTAAAGGATACGCAGAGCCAATGGTCATTTTGATGTCTTCGGCTGTTCTAGGACCGATCATGAGGTTGTAGGTACGCCTCATGTAATTCATGATGCAATCATCAAACTCATCGCCTGCTATGCGGAGGGATCTTGATTCAACGATACCTCCTAGAGAAATGATCGCAATTTCGGTCGTACCTCCCCCAATGTCAATGATGAGGTTCGCAGAAGGTTCGTGAACAGGCAGATCCACTCCGATGGCCGCAGCCATAGGCTCTTCAATGAGAACAACCTCTTGCGCTCCTGCGTGAAGAGCAGAGTCTTCAACCGCCCGTTTTTCGACTCCAGTGATTCCAGAAGGAACAGCGATGAGGATTTTTGGGCGAAATAGACTTCTAGAAGGATTGACCCGTTTGATAAGAGCTTTGAGCATCCCTTCTGCAATTTCGAAATCGGCGATCACGCCATCTTTCATGGGGCGAACGGCGTGGATCTTACGAGGCGTTTTGCCGAGCATCGCTTTCGCTTTATGCCCTACAGCAAGGACCTCATTTGTGAGAGAATCGACAGCAACGACCGAGGGCTCTGCAAGAACAATTCCCTTGCCTTTTACGTAAACGAGGGTATTTGCTGTACCAAGATCAATCCCAATATCGCTAGAGAAAATGATCGAAAGGCGGTTGTAGCGCTCAAGGATTCGTTTCTTGGCCTGTTTTAAAAGCTTTTGTAACAGTTCTTGCGTCGATTGACTCATAAAATAGACACCTTATGCCTGCAGGAGTTCTAGTACATCTTCCCATGTCAGCTTGCTGATCATTTCATCATCGCAACTTACTACTTTCTTTACGAGCCCTTTTTTCCGTTTTTGCATCTCCACAATTTTTTTCTCTATCGTATTTTGTGTGATGAGTTTATAGGAAGATACAGAACGTTGTTGACCCATACGGTGGACCCGGTCAGTAGCCTGGCTCTCAACAGCAGGATTCCACCACATATCGTAATGGATCACCGTATCGGCCCCTACAAGGTTGAGACCTGTGCCCCCTGCTTTTAGGGAGACTAAAAATACAGGGATGTTGGGATCTTCATTGAACTCTTTCACAATTTGCAAACGATTTTTGCTCGAACCATCGAGATAAGAAAAGCGGATCCCTTTTTGCATAAAATCACTCCGCATGATTTGCAACATGCGGGTATACTGGCTAAAGATAACCGTCTTATGCTTCCCCTCCACCAGGGTTTGGAGGAGCTCTAAGAGGAGCTCATACTTTGCAGAATCGTTTGGTTCTGCTTTTTCCTTTGCAAAAATCGCTGGATGGCAACAGATTTGCTTCAGCCTAGTTAGCGTAGCTAACACATGAATGTGCACCTTTTCAAAGCCATCTCTTTCAACAAGTTTTTCCAGTTCATCCCGCGCAGAACGGGCGTAAGAAGCGTACAGCTGTTTTTGCACATCTGATAGAGCGCAGTGGTATTCAATCTCCTCAACAGGAGGAAGTTCTTTTAAAACATCTTCTTTCATTCTCCGGAGAATAAAAGGAGCGATTTTACAACGAAGGTGCTCCACGTTTTGGGCGTGCTCTTCTTTCGGGGAGCGTATGTACTTTTCTGAAAAGCGTTCAAAAGAGGAGAGCAGTCCTGGCATAAGAAAGTCAAAAATGCTCCAAAGGTCTTCTAAGGAGTTCTCAATCGGTGTACCGCTCAAAGCGACCCGATAATGAGATTGGATCATTTTGACCGACTTTGCGTTGCGAGTTCCCCGATTTTTGATGTGCTGCGCCTCATCTAAAATGACGTAAGCAAATAGGGTCTTTTCATAATGGGCGATATCTTTTTGCAACAGCGTGTAAGAAGTCACGACCACATCCCAACTTGAGACCGTGTCGATCATTTTCTTTCTTGCTTGGGGAAGCCCATCGATGACCACCACTTTCAATGTAGGATTGAAACGGGCAAACTCCTCTTTCCAATTGTAGAGCAGTGAAGTGGGGCAAACGATGATCGATACCGAAGGGCCCGACATCTCCCTCATTTGAGAGACAGCCGTAATCGCCTGCAACGTTTTCCCAAGGCCCATATCATCGGCTAATACTCCGTTAAGATGCATTTTACGCAATCTACTTAGCCAATCGACCCCCTCTTTTTGATAACTGCGCAGGTCTGCATTGACCCCTTTAGGCATAGGATCTAAAGCTAGCGTTTTTTTCCCCAAAATCTGCTGGCGCACTTCTTCTAGCTGAGGAGATAGAGATAGGGTAATAGGAAGATCTTCTAACGCATTTTGCTCGATACCCATCAAGCTCCATAAAGGGCGATCCTCGGTACATGAGGAGAGTTTGACAATCCCAAGCTCATCGAAGATTTGCACAAGACGGGCCATTTTCGTAAGATCAATCACTAAAATTCGAGAAAATCGGGATCCTTCTCCGCCCCCTTTATTCTTTTGCAACTCAATAAAGGAGCGCTTTGAAACAATACAATCCCAAAGCAGATCGACTTTCACCCCTTTTAAAGGGCCTTCTACCTGCAAATTCAGCTTGTAATGGCCCACCTTTCTCGATAAATCTAGAGAGAGTGTGAATGTTGTTTGATCGTAGATGAACTGTTCTAGAAGGTTTTCAGGGCAATGAAATGTGATCCGATGCTGGTTTTTGGGAACGGTCCCTGTCATGAATTCCACGATTTTCTTTTCCACTTTCAAAGAAAAAACGCCCGCTTTTCCGTCACACACAAAATCTTGAAACAGCTCTTCCATGATTTTTCTCTCATGAGCGAGGTTCCTCGCTAAGATTCCCTTATCTCCTACAAAAGATTCAATATCACTCCCCATCAATTGCTCGGGAGTTGCTGGCACTTTATGCCCATCATACACAAATTCTAAAGTAGCATCGAGCTCCCCATCGAGGTAAGAGAGATGACAAATCGCCTTCATATCCCCTGTGAACGGGAGCGTTGTAAATTTATCGATCACCTCCAAATGCGCTACCTCTCCGTAAGATCGAAGCTCTGGAAGCGAGTCCTCAACAAACGTACCGAAGAGGGGCTCTGGGATTGTCATTTCCCGAATCGCCATGATTTGCTTGATATGAGTTCTTTTAATGTGCTTAGGAAAGCAGAAAAATGTGTGCTCATAGACGAGGCCTGGCATCGAAGAAGAAAATAAACAGACCTCTTCCATATTCACCTCATCTTGACCTAGCAAAAGGGTCGGCTTGATGAGAATCTTGGGGTAAGGGGGATCGATGTACTCTAAATTGAAACGGAAAAACGCAGAGGAGTAGGAGTATTTTAAGGGGGTCTCTAAGTTGCCGCTAAAAATAGAAGGCATGTTCCCTGTCTCTTCTATCCGGTTGACAAATCCTGATCGTTGCTGCTTCATCAAATGATCGTACACAAGCGAGAGGAGAAGTCCAAACGATTCTAATGGGATGAAGCCTGAACGTTTTACTCTGGACGCCGCATTGGGCATTTCAGCGCAGCTTAAAAGCAGTTGTAAAATTTCCGCGTCGACAGAAGAGAAAGAGCGCAAAGAAAATAGATACCTTTTTCCTCCAATCAAAATACTTTCTTCATAACGGAGCGCCTCCATAAATACTCCAAGGCTTGCGATCTGCAAAGGCTTCGAACGGAAAGGGAGGCGAAGAGCGAGCTGAAATTCCACCTTTTTACTTTTTTTCTGTAATGAATGGGGATTGAACACCATCATCAGATCGGCCTGTACAAAAGAGCTCTCTTCACTTGCTAGAAAAAAGGGGGAATGGGACAAGACCATAGAAGCATTTTTGTATTCTTGAAGGACCTGTTTTTTTTGAATGAGACTCCGTTTTTGTACCGCTTTATTTTTTGCCTGTTCAATGGTTTTGAGCAGCTCTTGTTGTTCACCACTTTCTTCGGTGGTGATGTTGGTCTCTTTTGAATAATCGACCACAAGAGCGTCGAGCTTCTCCTCAATGTAGAAAATAAGAGCGGCTAAATGTTGGCAATCATACCGGTAAGGGCAATCACAATTCGAATGCACCACTTGGGATTCAAAGCGATCGATTTCAAGTTCACTTTCATAAGTATTGCCATAGTTGCCAGCAACCTTTGCAGCGATTCGGACAAGGTCATTTTCAAGCCGAATGATTTTTGCAGATAAGACCTTCCCCATCTGATGGAGCTGCTTTCCCTCTTTAATGATGTTTGAAGAAAAATCTTGTTTGAGCTTACGAAAATTCAGCATCGATCATCCAATCTAGAAGTTAACGTTAATGAGCATACATTTCCGCTTTTACCCGTTTCTGTTTACGAGAGCAAGAAAATTCGCGAATTTTTTCCTAAGAATTTTTGCTACCTCTCCCATTCTTCTCTTAAATTTTTTCTTAAGGGTCGTAGTCTAGATCCCCATTCGCAAAAAACGCGCTTTTTTGGTCTATCTGTTACGCAGACAACTGCGCGGAAAAATCCCTCCAGATTGTTCCAGATTGCTACTGCCCCCTTTGTTCTTTTTATAGCAAGCTACCTTCAAACAAGTCTTTAAGCTCTCCTCCCTTACGCAGATCGTACATGCTTTGAGCATGTTTGATGACAAGACTCTTTTCTGCTCTGCGCCTAGTCTCTAAAAATTTTGCCAGCGGCTTACTGACAAAAAGATTTATCTGTTTTTTAGAGCATATTCTCATGGGCTGCAACCGATGATCGAGCGCAAAAATCCTTTACTCAAGACCTTTCGAAGGCGTTTGCACTCACCTCAAATAAATTCTTGTTTTTAAGAAACCCTCCTTTTCAAGATTTTCTCTACAGTTGATCTAAAAAAGGGCTGTTCCATATACTTTGTTTTCTTTAAGCGGGTGTAGCTCAGTGGTAGAGCATCACGTTGCCAACGTGAGGGTCGTGAGTTCGAACCTCATCACCCGCTTACGCATACCAGACTCATACACAAGTAGGACGACTATTTTGGAAGAAAAACAAGCCCCCAACAACGAGCCAGAACAGACACCACCACAAGACGAAGAAAACACTTCTCCGAAAGGCTCCGCTCAAGAACGCATTCCCTCCGACAATCAGCCGTTAGCAGTCCCTTCTTCCTCTTTGAGCGTTACGAAAGAAGAAAAAGCGGTGATTGAGGAATTTAAAAATGCATCGGTCAAGGTTCAGGTCGAGAAAAAACCCCACTGCGTCGTGCATTTAACCGTGAACGCTTATCCTCCTATTTTAAAGGCTGCTTACGAAACTGCGTATAAAAGCGTGAGAAAAGAGGTCACTGTTCCAGGATTTCGGAAGGGGAAAGCTCCCAAAGAATTCGTAGAAAAAAATTATAGCGGAAGCATCCAAAATCGTTTTCCAACAGAAGCGGCAAATTTAGCCTTTTCTCAAGCAATGTCTCTCATCGGCATTCCTCTTCTTGACAACAAAGCAAAAATCCAATTTTCGTCCAAAGAGTTTTCTCCAGAAAATGCGGTTTTTACCTTTGGTTATGAAACTGAGCCAAATGTTCCTGAAGTCGACCCTGCAAATTATACAAACGAAGAATCGCCCCCCAATAAGCTCACAGAAAAAGAGCTTGAAGAGGGAATCCGACAAATTCTCTTTTTTCATGCCAAATGGGATACCATCTTAGATCGCCCAGTCCAAGAAGGGGATTTTGTGATCATCGATCTAAAAACCTTAGATGAGCCTTCTGAGGTCGTCTTCTCCGATACAAGATTTGAGGTGTCCGATGACCATATGGCGAAGTGGATGAAAAATCTCCTGATCGGGAAAAAGACCGGTGAGGAAATTGAAGGGTATAGTGAGCCCGATGAGTCAGAAAAACCGACAAGCGATGAAACACCTTCCCCGAAAAAACACGTTCTTGTCACGCTTAAAAAAATTGAGCAAGCTGAGGTTCCTCCCTTAGACGAAGCCTTTGCGAAAACCGTGGGCGCACAAAACGTCGATGAGCTCAAAAAAGCGACGAGAAAACAGTTACAAGCACGGTTGGACGCCAAGTTTTTTAAAGAGCAGCAACAAAAAGTGAACCTCTTTTTATTGGAAAAATACCCCTTTGATCTTCCGATTTCTCTGATCGAAGCGGAGAAAAATCACCGCAAACAGCAGTTATTGCAAAACAGAGAGTTTGCAAGCAAACTACAAGCGGCATCTTCCGAAGAAAAAAAGCAGTTTGAACAGGAACTCTTTTCTGAATCAGAAGCTTCGATACGCCTTTTTTATCTTTCAAGATCGATTGTACAAAGAAATAACTTTCCAATCTCAGATGAAGAAGTTGAAGAAGAGGCTCAGCTCACTCTTGCCACCTTTGGACCGGTAAATGTTGATACCAATAAAATTCCTCAAGAGCTTTACGCCCTTGCGTTATCTAAGGTGCTTCTTACAAAGGCGCAACAGTTCATTTTAAGCGGCGGAAAAACAGAGAAATCTCCGCCAGCTATGCCTTGACAACAATCGGCGCCTCCTCTTTACTGAAAGCATGCTATAAGATAAGGAAGTGACTATGCCTCAAAAAGATCCAAGACAAAAGATCAGACCCTCTCAATCCCTTACTCCCTACGTCATTGAGGATACAGGGCGCGGAGAGCGTTCCATGGATATCTTTTCCCGACTTCTCAAAGATCGTATTATTTTTATTGGCACCGAAATCAACGATCAAGTCGCCAATGTTGTGATCGCGCAGATGCTATTCTTGAAAATGGAAGATCCTAAAAAAGATCTCAACCTCTACATCAACTCCCCAGGAGGACTCATCTCTTCTGGACTTGCAATTTTAGATACTATGCTCTTTTTAGGTTGTGACGTCACCACCTACTGCATAGGACAAGCTGTGTCCATGGCAGCTCTTTTGTTAGCTGCTGGCACCAAAGGAAAACGGTTCGCTCTTCCCAATAGCCGGATTATGCTCCACCAGCCCTATGGGGGCGTTGGAGGTAGCTCAGCCGACATTAAGATCCAGGCGCAAGAAATTTTAGAGCTCAAAAAGCTCACTGGGAAGCTCATGTCTGAATATACAGGGCAAGATATTGCAAAAGTGATGCAAGATTCTGAAAGGGATTTTTGGATGAACGCCTCTTTTGCAAAGGATTACGGTATTATTGATGAAATCGCGCAACCCAAAAAAGTAGAAAAAGAAGTAGAAGCGAGCGTGTAATGCTAGGAAAAAAACAAGACTCTATGACCAGTTGCTCTTTTTGTGGTCGTAGTGAAGAAACGGTCGAAAAGCTCATTTCTGGACCCAATGCCTATATTTGCGATAAATGCGTGCATCTTTGCATCGACATCATCAAGAAAAAGCCAGAAACTGGAGAGCTCAAACTCCTCAAACCAAAAGAGATCAAAGAACGTCTTGATGAGTACATCATCGGCCAAGAGCTTGCTAAAAGAACCATTGCTGTGGGGGTTTACAACCATTATAAAAGGATTCGTGCTTGCGCGAAGGGATCCCCCGTCGAATACTCAAAATCGAATGTGATGCTAATTGGTCCAACAGGATCGGGGAAAACCCTCATTGCAAGAACGCTAGCAAAAATCTTAGAGGTCCCTTTTGCGATCACCGATGCAACAACGCTAACCGAAGCGGGCTACGTTGGAGAAGATGTAGAAAATATCATTCTAAGGCTCCTACAATCGGCCGATTATGATGTCGCTAGAGCTGAAATGGGAATCATCTATGTCGATGAAATCGATAAGATTCGGAAAACAAGCGGTAACGTATCGATCACTCGAGATGTATCGGGTGAAGGGGTGCAACAAGCCCTCCTAAAAATTGTCGAAGGAACAGTCGCCAATGTCCCTCCAAAAGGGGGAAGAAAACACCCGAATCAAGAGTACATCAAAGTCAACACACAAAATATCCTGTTCATCGTGGGCGGAGCCTTTGTCCACCTGGATAAAATTGTCTCAAAAAGATTGGGGAAAAGTACCATAGGATTTGAAACAGGAGAAAGGGATCACAAAAATGCCCATGAATCCAACTACCTTTTATCCAAGGTAGAACCAGAAGATTTGATCGAATTTGGGATGATTCCAGAATTCATTGGTCGTTTCAACAACATTGCCAATTGTAATGAACTGAATATCTCCGATCTTATCGAAATCTTAGTCAAACCCAAAAATGCTGTGATCGAACAGTACAGGCAGCTTTTTGCTGAGGAAAATGTGAAGCTCACCTTCTCAGAGGGGTCTTTGGAAGCCATTGCAAAAAAAGCGAAAAAGACCGACACAGGAGCAAGAGCTCTTAGGATGATTGTGGAAAATCTTCTTCTAGACTTGATGTTTGATACCCCATCAGATCCGACCATCGAAGAGGTGGTCATTGAAGAGGAGACTCTAACAAAAAATAAGCCTCCCCTGATCCATAGAAGGCGAGCAGAAACGGCATAAACGCTCTTGAAGAAACATTGATGTGGCTTTTTTTAAGCTGGACGCAACAAATTCTTGTTGGCATCGAGATGGAAAAAGCTTTTCTTCAAAAATGAGCTCGTAAATTTTACTTCATCAGCCGCGCTGCTTTGACGATCCTGTTTCCCTGAAGCGCCACTTCTTCGCGACCCTCTCTTTCTTCGAGCTCCTGCATTTTATCGTTGCTGTGAAGGCCAGCCGTTTCTCGAAGCATATTGAGTCCAAATAAAGTGGCATAGGGACGCTTGCCCAATACAAAGTCGATGAGCCGAGTAGAGATCGGATCGTCGCTTAAGAAGGGCCCCTGCAATCCTCCCGTTCGAATCAGAGCAGGAATCATTACGCTCCCCCCTCCTGCTGCTAATCCAGCCATCATGCTTTGCATCAGGTAATGCCGTTCAGTAAGCTCTAAGGGGACTCTTCTTGCATTGACCCCAACATAGACAGATAGACTGTGAAGACCTGCTCTATCCGCATACGAATTTTTTCTCGAGAGATCTTTCTCAAAGGTGGTCTGCAACCGCTTTTTTATTCCTGTGATCACAGAATGCAACTCTTCTATATTGGATACTTCTTTTGTTAGGTAGTGGGAGGTTATGGCAATAAGAAACGACGCTGGATCAAAGGCCTCCCCACTTAGACGAAAGTCCAGCCCTCTCCACCGGTTTAACTCCCCTTCCAGGCGGCGCGCATCATCGGGCAAATGCGCTCTTTGTTGCATGGCTACAAGATCCTTCTTCTTTTCTTCGATACGCTGTTTGACTTCTTGGATCATCACATTTCTTGTAACGCGGCAATCTTTAAGGACTTTTTCATACCAGTGATACTCTTGATCAGTCAGCTCTCTTCCAAACATCGTGCGCAAAAGGTTCTTCCCCTCTTTACTCAGCCCATTGCTTTGATTTAGGAGAGGAAAGGTGTGTTTGGCGCCTTTTTTTTGAGAAAACAGGCGCATGCGACCTGTATATAATTGGGGATTTTCAAAAACAGCTGGAGTGCCTTCAACCCCAGAAAGACAATATCCTGGATGAAAAGCCGCGCAAACAGCTTCGTTTGAATAGCGCGTGTGTTCTCGATACAAACTCTGAATTTCTTCGAAAATGGATGCTCTATTCCCCTCTTCACGCATTTCGTTTTCAGAAAGGCGCACCTCCAACTTTTCTCCTGTACTCAACTTAAACTGGACCGTTCCTTGGGTGACATTGATGCTGGAGACATTTTTTCGAAAACTAAAGTTCGCAGCTTCCCGCTCCGCCTCTTCCTCGCTCGGGATATCAAAAGAGGTCACTTTTTTACGATACACAGATCCTAACAATTCTTCTAAACGCTTTTGGATGTTTGAGAGCTTACTGTTGATTTCAGGTACTTCCTCTTGCTTTGTAATGGAGATCCCGTAAGCTGCCCCACTCGGAATACCGACACACAATTTTAACGAATGTCCCCTGTCTTGCGCCCTTCCCTCCGGTTCAACGACAATCCGGTCTCCTTCATAACTTGGGTGGCTCAGTGGCTCGGCAACAATTTGGTCTCCGGCCCCTCGACTAGAAATATCCCCAGCTCCAATACCCTGCCCAGATGAAGGCGATGCAGGTGTAATCGTAACCATTGGATTAGGCATAAAGGCTCCCTTTTGAATAGTTTATTATTACCATTTTAACAAAATTTTTATTAAAAATCAATTTTGTAAAAATGGTAATAATAAACTATTCAAAAGGGAGCCTTTATGCCTAATCCAAT
>JBCAXK010000013.1:0-33944 GCA_038534095.1 Chlamydiota bacterium
CAGTAGAGTCGTTATTCTCAGTCAGTTGTTCTACGATCCATGCACTAGCTTGAAAAGGAGCTTGTTTCATCCAGAGTGATTGCTCTAGCTTCTGACGATAAAACTTGATGATACCATTTTTATCCCGGAAACTGCCGCTGTTCAAAGCTATTTTCAAGCCCTTCTTGAGAAAGGCTTTTTCTGAAAAATTGGGATGCTGCCCGTTTTGTGTACATATTTCATCAGCCAATTTGGATTCATCAGATTCAATCGCTTGGCCTATTGACCAGTGCACAATATTCTCGGAAGAACTATTACGTGCGCAGCTCTCTAGCCAATCTTTTGCAAGTTCGTGATGCGCTTGGAACATGGCCGTCGCGATCATCCACCGATCTAGACTGTATTCACGGTTTTGAATCCAATCATCTCCATTGTTTAGGGATAACTCTTGTTTCCCGTGAAATTTTCGAATTTGGTTCATCAATCTGCGCTTCCGGGTCTCTTTGGAAGCCTCGTCCTTGTTTACCTCAGAGAGGCCGTAGGCGTGGACCCGAGACAATTCGGAATAGTCTTTAAGAGCGATGAGCGTTTCTACAAGATACGCGTAAGCGGTCAACCGATTCCCATCTGCTAGAGACCAAGGAATGCTACGATACTGCTCGAAGAGCGCAGATCTTTTGGGATGTTTATCACCAGTATGCGCTTCCCTTAGAAGAAGCAACGGCAATCGCTGTTTTGGGGACCCTGGCCAAGGCAAATCCTGGATTTCTTGTTGAAAAGAACTGAGATTGTTTTCATGCTCCTGACAAAGTTCTATGACTTTTCCCGCAAGATCTCGCCCTTTCTTGTCTAGATCAGGCAGATCATTTTTTATCTTATTGACACAATTTTGCATTTTCAGGATGAGCCTAGAATCGGGATGCTCTTCTACAGTAGCATCTCTGCATTGCATGACGGTTTGAAAACCCGGAACACGTCCAACAGCTGACATAAGTGCTCAATCCTTTTGTTTTCAATTTTGCAAAAAATACGCTGATCCAGAGATTTTCTTTTGCGTTGTAGATATTTTATAAAATAATCAAGAAAGATTTTAAATAACCCCCGCATATTTTTGAAATACATTTCAGAGAATCCCTCGTGAATAATTTTTTTATGCAATTAGATCAAAAAAAACAGGCTTCTACAGTTAGTTTTAGTAAATAAGACATAATTCAACTGGTTGTGCCTTTTCTAGGATAGGTTCAATAGAGGCAGTATCCTGCGCTTACTCTAAAGCAAGTAAAAACGCTACCCATAGCAAAAGAAAGTTGCCTACTTCACGCTATATCTTGCGAAAGATTTTTGTAAGATGGTTTTTTTGCAACGCTTGTCATTACGAAGTATGGGAGCAAAAGACATTCCAAGAGTTTCTTCGTACCCTAATCTGAAAAACTAGAGGCATCGAAACGCAAAGCACTGAAAATGCTTTACCATCAAAAAAACAAGCGCGCATTTTTGGCTAAAAGGCGCTTCTTTAGGAAAAAGAAACTTGTCTAATACCCGTTTCCCCCTTGATCTGTTTGGGTGGGTTATTTGGCATGACTGTTCGATCGGGAAGATCTTTTCGCTTTTTCCCCGCACCGTCTTGCGATTTTTCTTTACTTTCTAATCCGTTACCAGAATGGGAAACTTCCTCAATCCTCACCTGCCACTTTTCTACAAATGCTTTTTGATATTCCATGCTCCAGATAGGTTCTTTTGCTTCGCAAGCAAGCTGCAAAAGCAGATTTTTTAATTGGTGGCCTTGAATAACTGGCCCCGATTTAGCCACCACTTGGCCATAGTTTTTTAGTAACTCTACGAAAAAGTCGGTATCACTTTGTTCCACCGATAATGTAGCAATAACCTCAGCTACAGTCACTAGATGTGTTCGAAACAGTATCAATTCGGTAGGGTTTTTTAAACATTGCCTGATAAATGGATAATTTTTGTATTGATACGCCTTTCGTATCATCCAAGATCCATACGAGCTCTCGGCACTCTCTCCTTCTACAGGTATTGTGCGCTCTCGATAGTCTTCCCATAGAGTCTTGAACAACTCTTCTTTTTTCTGCGCAAAGACCTCCTCTATAACAATTTCTAATAAGGTTGTATCATATCCATCTCGCAAATATTCGTTGTTTTTTACAATCTTCATCAGAATATCTGGTTTCTTTTTTAAGCACTTTTGTACGATGAATCTCGGATATGAGATTGGATCCTCAGAATCTTTTTGGTGAACAATCCTCGATGAATATTTTTTCAACGCTTTGGTCACAAACTGTAGGGCTCCGAAAAATACAGCCAGCCTGCTTGCTAAAACTAGAAAACTCTCTTTCCCGTTAAATTTCTCGTTTTCGTGATCTATTAAAAACTCGATCCAATCTTTTTTGCATCGGAAAATATAGGAGATAATGGGAACCGCATACGGAATAGTGCTTGTCTTATTATTTAAAGTATTTTTTTCCTTTATCTCGGGATAGGGACAACGCTTGTATTTATCGAACAACTTTTTTACCAAGTCTCTTCGATTGTTTTTTACAGCAAACCCTACCACGCGGCGCAATAAACTTTCGGATTTATACCGCAGATGCTCATGCCCTTCTAAACATCCTAGGATACGGTCTTTATGCTCTGCAGTTCCTATTGCAAAAGCAATATCATCCAAACACTTTTTTTGAACATTTTCTTTCGGTAAGTATCTATTTAAAACTGCATCAAAAGCCTTTTTGTAGTTTTTTCTTTTTAAAATGGCTCCAATTGTATCTGCTAGTAAGGTGTTTTTTTTCTTCATAAGCATTCTCTCGGAAGAGGGTAAAAATGCGCTCAGCTGATTTGCTTGATCGCCAGTAAAATCTTTACTGCGAATCAGGCGATTTACCATCCAGTTACTAGCATCGTAAGGAGCTTTTCTCATCCAGAATGATTGCTCTAGTTTATCGCGATAAAACGCGATGATACCATTTTTATTCCGAAAACTACCGCTTTTCAAAGCTGTTTCAAAGCTATCCTTGAGAAAGGTTTCTTCTGAAAAATCAGAACGCTTCTCGTTTTGTCTGTATATTTCGTGAGCCAATTCCAATACATTAGATTCAATCGCTTGGCTTATTGCCCAATGCACAATAGACACGGAACAAAAATCCCGTGTACAGCTATCTACCCAATCTTTTACAAGTTCCCGATACCCTTGGAAAATTGCTGTGGCGATCATCCACTGATCTAGCGTGTATACATAATTTTGAATCCAATCATCTTCCGTTTCCACACTCTTCTCTTGTTGCCCGTGAAATTTTCGAATTTTGTTCATCAATTTGCGCTGCTGGGTCTCTTTGGAATCCTTGTTCTTGTTAGTCTCAGAGGAACCATAAGCGTGCACCCTGGACAATTCGGAATAGTCTTTACGGGCGATGAGCGTTTCTACAAGATACGCGTAAGCGGTTGACTGCTTCCCATCTCCTTTATACCAAGTAAGGTGTCGGTATTCTGCAAAGAGATCAGATCTTTGGAGGTATTTATCACAACCAGTATGCGCTTCCCTTAGAAGAAGCAACGGTAATGGCTGTTTTCGGGACCCGGGCCAAGGTAACTGATGGATGGCTTGTTGAAACGAGCGAAGATTGTTTTTATGCTGATCACAAAGTTGTAGAACTCTTCCAGCAAGCTTTCCCTCTTCTTTGTCTATAGCAGGCAGATGCTTTTTTATCTTTTCAACACAGCTTCGCATTTTCTCGATGAGCGCACCGCTCGGATCGCGTCCTACAGAGTGGGGTTTGTAGCACAGTATTTTGGGTAAAGAATTTTTAGCACATTGAACCATTGACATAAGCGATCAATCCTTCTTGTTTGCAATTTTGTAAGAAATGCGTAACACATTTTAAAATAACGAACGCACACTGTAAAGAAACTTCGCATATTTTTAAAATATATTTTACAAAAACTAAGGTAAATAATCCCTTTATGTAATTAGATCACAGAAACTACCCTTCTACCGTTACTCGCAGTAGGTGCGAGCTAAGTCGGATGGTTGCGCCTTGCCTAAGACCGTTTACAGGTACTATTCTGCAAGCACTGTCCATAAACGTAGGTACAGATAGATGGCGCTTCAACCATCATAGCCTATCATAGCCTACATAGCCTACATAGCCTACAAGGAGCGCTAGCAATGCAAGTGAACAACACTCTCCCTACCAAAAGAATATTTCCTATTTTGCTCTCTGCCTGAAGAAGCCTACTTGCAAGACCTTTCGTTCCTAGTCACTTTTTCTCTTTTTGTAAGAAGGTGGCTGATGATTCAGAGAAGTACTAGACGACTCAGCATGGAAATCCCTAGCATTTTATACAAAACGCTCGTTAGAATAGGTACTATGTTATCCGCAGGAATTGTAGGCCTTCCAAACGTAGGCAAAACCACTCTTTTTAACGCTCTTTCTAAAAAAAACCAAGAAGCCAAGAATTACCCCTTTTGTACCATCGATCCCAATTGCAGCATTGTCGAGATCGAAGAGCCCATATTGGATGAGCTGGGGAAATTGTCTTGTAGCAAAAAAATTGTCTACCCTCCTGTAGCTTTTACAGATATCGCTGGGCTTGTTGAGGGCGCTTCGAAGGGAGAGGGTCTTGGCAATCAATTTTTGAGCCATATTCGGGAAACTGGCGCTCTTGTGCATATGGTCCGGTGTTTTGAAGATGACGATATTGTCCATGTGAACGGCAAGGTCGATCCCCTCCACGATATGGAAGTGATCGATCTCGAGCTCATGTTAGCCGATATCCAGGTTCTAGAGACAATCCATACGAGACTACAAAAACAAGCTCGCATGAAAAAAGAGGCTCAGCTTGAGCTTGTTGTAGTCGAAAAGATGCAGGGTCATTTGGAAAAAGGATCTCCTCTCCGCTCGTTAACACTGACTGCTGAGGAGGAGGAGCTGATCATGCACTACTCTTTGATTACAAAAAAACCGGTCATCTACGTAGCCAATGTTGCAGAAAATGATCTCATATCAGTAGAGAATCCTTACGTCAAGATCGTGAAGGAAAAAGCAGATAAAGAGAGCAGCGTTGTGATCCCTCTTTGCGCAAAAATTGAAGAGGAGCTCGCTCAATTAGAGGATCCTAAAGAGTTTTTAGAGGAGCTTGGCTTAAAAGAACCGGCTCTTCGAACCTTAGCAAGAACTGCTGCAGATGCCTTAGGCCTTTTAACCTTCATCACAACAGGAGAAATGGAAACAAAGGCGTGGATGATCCGGAAAGGAACATCGGCTAAAGAGGCGGCTGGAGCGATCCATTCTGATATTGAAAAAGGGTTCATTCGCGCTGAAGTGATTAGCGCAAAAAAACTCCTTACCATCGGCTCTCGCGTCAAAGCGAAAGAACTCGGAGAAATGCGAACAGAAGGGAAGGAGTACATTGTGCAAGAAGGAGATGTCATTTTGTTTTTGCACAACTGATCGTAAGCGATTTTTCTTGACCCCACGTTTCCCCCTTCAGTACTCTTGATGTAGATATCCGACAAATCTCATGGCACAAAAAACAGAAAAAGCGACTCCTAAAAAACTCAAAGATGCGCGCAAAAAAGGGCAGGTCGCAAAAGCCCAGGATTTCCCTTCTGCTTTAACCTTCATCACTTCGATCATGCTCACGCTTTTTTGCTCGTCGTATATCTATGAGCATGTGGGCTCTTTTATGGTCAATCTTTTCCGAGCGGTGAGAAATGAAAGGCAAATTCTCTCTCTTGCTCCCACATTCCTGTACCAAGCCTTAGAAACCATTTTGATGGCTAGTCTCCCTATTGCGGTGATTGTCGCCTTTGTGGGAGTCGTCGTGAATTTTTTAGTCATTGGTCCCGTATTTTCTTTTGAAGCGGTGAAGTTTCAGTTAAAAAAACTCAATCCCATTGAGGGGATCAAACAAAAATTCAAACTCAAAGTTCTTGTAGAGCTCTTAAAATCGATTGGAAAAATTATTGGAGCAGGGATCATCATTTACCTGACGATGTACGCTATGCTCTCTCAGACCTTATCAGCAGCAGCGATTCCTGTGATCGGTTCGGCTATTATTTTAGAGGAATTCTTACGCACCATCACGATTCGTGTGGGCATTTTTTTCCTTTTGATCGCCATTTTTGATCTAGCCTTTCAAAAAAAGAACTTTGCAAAAGAGATGATGATGGAAAAGTTTGAGGTGAAGCAGGAGTTCAAAGACACCGAAGGCAATCCTGAAATCAAAGGAAAGAGAAAACAGGTAGCAAGAGAAATCGCATACCAAGATGGGCCTTCGGCTGCTGGGAAAGCGCGCGCCATCATCACCAATCCAAAGCACATTGCTGTTGCTCTTGGATATGATGAAGAGGAAGATCCCGCTCCCAGGATTCTGACCATGGGAAGAGGCTTTATCGCAGAGGCGATCTTGAAGATCGCAACAAGAGAGCAGATCCCCGTCATGAGAAATCCAGAACTTGCTCGGGAGCTTTATTATAAAGGGGAAATTTCTGATTACGTTCCTGAAGAAACCTATCAAGCCATTGCCGAAGTCCTCAAATGGATTTCCTCTTTGGAAGAGAAAACTGACGTGAATATGGAGCTATTTCAATGAACAAATTTTTTGTCTGGCTATTACGCATGCTTGGAGGCGACAGAGCTCTTAGGGCGATCTCGGGCTCAAGCGATCTCATTCTAGCGTTTTTGATCATTTGCATCATGATGATGCTCATTTTGCCCGTATCCCCCCATGTGATCGACGTGCTCATTGCGGTGAATTTAGCAGCGTCTATATCCCTAATTTTTGTGGCTCTCTACATTCAAAAAGCGGTCCAGCTCTCTATTTTCCCCTCCCTTCTTCTGATCACAACCCTCTACCGGCTCGGGGTGAACATCTCTTCTACAAGGCAGATCCTTTTGCACGCAAATGCGGGAGACATCATCCATACTTTTGGGAATTTGGTCGTAGGAGGTAATTATATCGTAGGAGCCGTCATCTTTTTGATCATCACCGTTGTGCAGTTCATCGTGGTGACAAAAGGCGCAGAAAGGGTTGCTGAGGTAGCTGCCCGTTTTACCCTCGATGCGATGCCTGGGAAACAGATGAGCATCGACGCAGACTTGCGCTCAGGAGTCATCGATACGCAGCAAGCAAGAGAGCTTCGTCTCATGCTCACGAAAGAGAGTCAGCTTTACGGCGCGATGGATGGGGCGATGAAATTTGTGAAAGGAGATGCGATTGCTGGGATTGTGATCACAGTCATCAACGTGATCGGAGGGCTCATTATTGGAGTGCTCACTATGGGGATGACTCTTGCCCAATCGGCCAAGGTGTTTTCCCTCCTTTCGATTGGAGATGGTCTTGTATCCCAGGTCCCTTCAATCATCATCGCGATTTCTGCCGGTATGGTAACAACGCGCGTATCGAGTGAAAAAAAAGATGCCAATTTGGGAAGTGAAATTGCTACGCAAATTTTAAATCAACCAAGAGCTCTCCTCATTTCTGGCGGAGTCCTCCTACTTCTTGCCTTTGTTCCTGGCTTTCCCTCTTTACCATTCATTGTGATTGCTTTCATTATTATGGCTCTTGGCTTCATTGTCACAATGACCGCCCGATCTCCGCAAGCGATAGCAGCTGGCGTTGGAGGATCCAATATTCAAGGAGAAGATGGACACTCGGTGATTACGGGCGGATCAGAAGACTATGCGCTAACCTTGCCCATTGTTCTTGAAACAGGGGTGGATCTTTCGAAAGTGATTCGGAAAGACCGGCAAGGCTCCACCTTCATTGAGCAGATGATCCCCAAAATGCGCCATTCTCTCTACCAAGAACTGGGGGTGAAATTTCCAGGGATTCACGTGCGCACAGAAGCGCCCAGCTTAGAAACTGATGAATATGCAATTCAGCTAAACGAAGTACCAATCCTGCGGGGGAAAGTCCTACTAGATCACGTGCTAACGAACGAATCAGAAAGCACGCTAAAACGGTACAACTTGCCCTACAAAATGGGAAAATCGAGCCTAGGCATGCCCACTCTTTGGGTGGAAGAAAAGCACACAGACGTTTTAAGCAACGCAGGGATCAAATTTTGGACAATTTTAGAGGTGCTCATTTTACACGTCTCAAAATTCTACCGTCAGTATGCTCACGAGTTCATCGGCATCCAAGAAGTGCGCGCCATCCTCGAATTTGTAGAAAAATCCTTCCCCGATCTTGTGAAAGAGGTGACAAGACTCGTCCCCTTACAAAAAATGACCGATATCTTCAAACGGCTTGTACAAGAGCAGGTGTCGATCAAAGACCTGCGGACCATTCTAGAATCTTTGAGTGAATGGGCCCAAACGGAAAAAGATACGATTCTTCTCACAGAATATGTGCGCTCTTCTTTAAAGCGCTTCATTTCTTACAAGTACTCTCTTGGGCAAACCGTTTTGAGCGTATACCTCATTGATCCAGGCATTGAAGATATGGTTCGAGGGGCGATCAAACAGACTTCTGCAGGCTCTTACCTAGCTCTTGATCCCGATTCGGTACAGCTCATCTTGCAAGCTTTGCGAAACACCATTGTTCCCTCACCTGCAGGAGCGCAGCCTCCTGTTCTTTTGAGCGCTATTGATGTGCGGAGGTTTGTGAGGAAGCTCATTGAAGGAGAGTTCCCCGATTTACCGGTTGTCTCCTACCAAGAAATTGTCCCAGAAATTCGGATTCAACCCATGGGAAGGATTCAGCTCTCATGATCTAAAACCCCCTAAGAGCTAACACTTTGAATGTGGCACCCTTTCTACTCAAACGATCTTCCGATGTAAAAGGCTAAAATGAACCTTCTAGCGATCTTTGTGTAGAAAAAAACCCAAGGTAAAGGGCTCTTCGAAAACTGCTCATGAAGCCACTTCGCAAACGAAAGAAAACGCGCCCCCTGTTCTTTTAAATCAGATTGATGTAAGGAGGTAGAAACGATTGCAAAGAGGATCCTCCCACCTAAATGATAAGCCACAGCAGCAGATCCCATCCAGAATTTCAAGGTAATAAGAATCGCCTAGGCAACTACGTTTACGTCTCTAATGACCAGCGCAAGGAGAAGTGATGGGAAATGATATCTCCCCTACAGAAGCCGCCCGTCTAGCGAGGCTCTACGCGCAAAAAATGGGCTTTGAGCAAAAGATCGTCAACCAAATCATTGCCAAAGAAAGTTTTCAAGAGTGGGCTGATACAGCCGACTTTCAAAGCGTATTGCGCAATTTTCGCACTTTAGAAGAAGAGAAACTCAAAGCACAAAAAGTAAAAGCTGCGGATAAAAAAGAAGGCGTTGACGAAGAAGAAGCGGAGATGATCATTGATGAAACGGCTTCTTCTGAAGAACTCGCTAATGAGTTTGAGCGGAACAATCCTGAGCTAAAAACCAAAACACTACTCATTCTACGCTCTCTATTAAAAGAGTCGGACAACCCAGAAACCGTCCTAGAAAAAGTACGCTCGGTGTATAAAGATCCCTCCCTTGCTCACGACGCTCTCGAATTTTTACAAGCAACCAGCAAGGGCTCTTTGCAAAAGGCCGTTACAGAGGCTCTCAGCCTTTTCCGCGCGCAATTTGAGCGGGAAATCCTTGCTGGGAAAAATATTTATCACGAGTCGAGAAGTTTTGCAGAAGAGGGGCTCGGGCATCCAGATGCGCTGAGAGAGATGTACCGAGATATCACTGGCAATATTCGTCAGCCAACCGAGCTCTTTGATGAACTATTCCAGCATTACAAATACGAAAAAATGAAACCCATGATCGAATTTTTGCTTTCAGCATATGGAGCCGATCTCCGCTCGAAAGGCCCGTCCATCGAACGGGCTGAACTGGTCAAGCTCGTCGATGATGCGCGCCTTTTACAAGCCTTTTTGGGAACCTACCAATTTTTTAAGGAAAGGATGAGTCTCATCGATCACCAGTTCTCGATTTACGAGACCACTAAACCCCAGCTCCTGAACTTCGAGCTGCTCGCCCGAGCCTACTTGGATGCGCTCAAAGAGCGCTACCCCTCTCCGATAAAATTTCGTGATTTGGGCAAGCAACTCAGCATCTACCATCATCTTGCTGCAGAAATTGTCATTTTTACCCAAATGCGGGACGCTGTTCGACAAGTCTCTCCCCGCCTTTATCGGGATGAGCGACATAGAAAATCGATGTTGCAGAGTTGGATTGATCTGTTAGAAAATTTAGAAGAAGAGTACGAAGAAGAAGAATGAACCCCTTTCAAGAGTTGTTACAAGGTTTAGCAGAAGAGATTGGCATCCCCATCCAAGGGGATAATAGCGACTCTTGTGCCTTATTAGTAAGCGATCATTTGATGGTGCAAGTGGAGCTTGCAAAAAGTGGTGAGCAGGTGATTTTAGGCGCGCATTTGGGAGAGCTTGTCCCAGGAAAGTACCGGGAGGAGCTGCTGAAACGGGCGTTAAAAGAAAATGGGCGCTCTTACCCCCATCTAGGGATTTTGGGGTATAGCGCTCCTGCAAATCAGCTGGCCTTGTTTGATCAAATGCGCCTCTCTGTTTTGAACGGTGAAGTCCTAGGCCAACTCTTTCAAATCTTTGTCGAAAAGGCGCTTGCTTGGCAAAGCGCTATTCGGGATAGTGCTTACCCCGAAGAAATTTCCCTACCTGAACCCGATGAAACCTTTGTGATCCGTTGATGGGAATCAAAAATCAAAACTCCCTTCCTACAGATATAGGCTGGCAAAGGCTTGGTACCTCTCCACGTCATGGGATCAATGTGCCCCTATTTTCACTACGGAGTGAAAATAGCCAAGGCATTGGCGAGTTTTTTGATCTCATTCTCATGATCGATTGGCTTGCGTCGTGCGGATTTTCGATACTGCAAATCCTTCCTATTTACGATACAGGGTTTAGTTCTAGCCCCTATAACGCTCTTAGTTCTTGCGCCCTCAACCCGGTTTATCTCCATATCCCCGCTTTGGAAGGGGCCTCCTCTACCCCAGGATTTTTCGAGAGTCAAACAATCCTCAAGAATGTAAATAGATCCCCGCGCGCCATCTACAGAAAGGTGCGTGAAGAAAAACTAGCTTTTTTAGAGCGCTATTTTGAGCAGTTTATTGGAAACCTCAACGTCCAAGAAAAGATTGCTCGCTTCTCAAATCAGCACCCCTGGGCGGAGCATTACGCCCTTTTCCTTGCGTTAAAAGAGAAAAATCGGGAAACGTGCTGGCAAAGTTGGACCAAAGAAGAGCGTGAATTAGACAATCTTCCGCAGCTCAAAAAAAAACATCAACAGCGGTTTTCTTTTTACATCTTCTTACAAATTCTTTGTAAAGAGCAAATGGAGATTGTGAAACAGCATGCTGAAAGCCGTCAGGTGTTTCTAAAGGGGGATATCCCTATTCTTCTTAGCCCCGATAGCGCCGATGTCTGGGCAGAGCGGGAACATTTCCGTTTGGAATATGGGACAGGCTGCCCTCCTGATCTCTTCAACGATGCAGGGCAAAACTGGGGTTTTCCTTTATTTGATTGGAACTATGTACAAAAAACAGGCTATTCTTGGTGGAAAAGACGCCTTGCTTACGCCTCAAGGTTTTTTCATATGTACCGGATTGATCACTTAGTCGGTTTTTTTCGCATCTGGGCCATTCCATTAGGGAAAGCCCCCACAGAAGGGCTTTTCCTTTCAAAAAACCGCAAACTCTGGCCTTTTGAAGGAAAAAAACGTTTAGAAGCTCTTATTCGAGCAAGCCCTATGCTCCCTATCGCTGAAGATTTAGGGATCATGCCGAAAGAAGCCTCCTCCATCTTGCAAGATCTGGGCATTAGCGGGACAAGAGTCACCCGGTGGATGAAATATTGGGATGAGGATGGAAGTTTTATACCGGGAAAAGAGTTTGATCCAATGAGCGTAACGACCCTCTCAACCCATGATACAGCCTCCTTTGGCCAGTGGTGGGAAGAAACTCCAGAAGAAGCCAAGCATTACGCTTGCTCAAGAAATCTGCCTTACGCCCAAAGGCTATCTCCTAATCTTCGGGAAGCGTTTTTGGAGGATGCGCACGCTAGCGCTTCTATTTTTCATAGCAACTTGATCACAGAATACCTGGCTCTATTTCCAACCCTTGCTTTCAAAACCTCAAAAGAAGAGCGGATCAATGTCCCAGGAGTAGAATCGGATCGGAACTGGTCCCTGCGCGTTCGAGCCACCGTTGAAACGCTCTCTTCTCACGCCCCTTTATGTCAACTACTCACCAAATTGGCCCGCTTATGAACTTTGTTCCCTTCTACTTGTTGTTGACTCTACTTGCTATTTCTTCAGGAGAAGTACGTACCAAATATAGCGCCCTTCCTCCCGATAACCCTCGACACAATTTTGCATTTTACGAACTCTATCCAGAGACTCCTGAAGGGGAAAAAGCCCTTGCGCGAGCCTGGAAATTGTTAACCAATCAACAGCTTCCAACTCATCAACCGGAGTTCGCAGACCCTTTTTCTAAAATTTCGATCTCCTCTTTGATCAAAGCCATCAATCGTGATGGGGAAGAGGAGTGCCTTTTTTCGGATGAGGAGCTAACCTTCATCGAATCTCTCGGATCTGGCCTCAAAAACCGGACGCTCCAAGGAAGAACGATTTGGGAAAAAGACGCTTCTCAAACCATCCCCTTAGAAGAAATCGACTTAGCCCGTTCCATTTTTTTAGAAGAGTACAAAGATACGCAGAGAGTCAGGAGTTATGAAGCGCTGATCGATCTGATGGCTTTACAAGTGCTTGCCCAGTTACCAAAAAATCCTTCTGCAGAAGAGATGATCTACGCGGTCAATGATCTCGTGTTTCATGAGATGGGATTCCGTTTCCCCGCAGCCTCTTCTTGGGAAAAAGAGATCGATACCTATACGGGTCTCCCCTCCGTCATCGACTCGAAACAGGGCGTTTGTTTAGGCGTTTCGATCCTATACCTTTGTATTGCGCAAAGAATCGGCCTAAAACTAGAAGCCGTCACGCCACCTGGTCATATTTACGTGCGTTACTCTGATGAGGAACACCCCCCCATCAATATTGAAACGACAGCCCGGGGCATTCATGTTCCTTGTGAGCACTATCAAGGTCTTGCATTAGAGACGTTAGAAACAAAAACCCTTCGGGAGGTCGTTGGGCTCGTGTTTGTGAATATCGCTTCTGTACATTGGAAAAAAGAGGAGCATGAACAAGCGATTGCTTCGTACAAAAAAGCGCTTTTGTACTTGCCCAACGATCCTTTTGTCTGGGATTTACTTGCCTACAATCATCTATTTATTGGGCAGTTAGAGGAGGGCTTATCTCTATTACAAAAAGCAGACGCCATGCGAAAAGAGCAAGGGAAAAAGCCTAACCCCATATCAGAAGATTATCTGCAAAAAAACGCTTCTGTTGAAGGAATCTCGATCATTTTTTCCTCCACCGAAGATACAAGAGATGCGATTCTTAACAAGCGGGAAAAGCTTAAGACTCTTTTAGAAAAAACGCCCAAGTTTCGGGCGGCTCTTATGCAGTATGCGCAAACCTACCTACAGCTAGGAAAAGAAAAAGAAGCGCTCGCTCCTTTAGAACAGCTATGCCTCTTGGAAGAAAATGCTACGGTCGCCTGCTACTACCTTGCGATGATTTATTTAAATCGCTATGATTACAACAAGAGTTGGTATTATCTTCGCCTGTTAAAACAGGGCATAAATACCCAGCAAAATGGAGAGATGGGAGGGAAGCCCCCAAAATTCCTTGAGGATTTGGAACGCTCTCTCAAGATTTTTTGCCCAGAGCCTCTCTCAATATGAATAAGAAGAGTGAAATTCTATGTACCTGTTCCCTTACCTCTTACTGGCAGCTTCTACCCTCGTAGGATTTTCTTACAAAAGCTACGAGCCAAATCAAACACTAGATACCCACATGTCGACTCAAGAAGCCGAAGATACAGGTGTTAGCCGGCTTAGTCCTGAAGAAAAACAGGCCCTGCAGAAATGGATCAATAAAAACCATTATGTTCGCCCTGGCGCAAAAAGACAGGATGAGGCTCCTCCTGAAGTGTCTGAGGTTATTGGAAATGGGGCTTATGTAAAGCTATCTGATGGTTCGATATGGCAAATTCACCCTACAGACAGACTCCTTACCCAAAGTTGGATTTCTGCAGCAGAAATTACCGTAGAAAAATCGGGAGCATCGACCTACAGCTACCGTTTAAAAAACAACCTAACAGGATCTGTGGTCCGAGCAGAACGGGTGCCAAAAATTCCCGATTATTTCCATCCTCCCACCTCTTCACCAAGCGGTAAAAAAACGCCTAAGAAAAAAGAGGCCTCACCTGCTCATGACGTTAAAGAGAGCCCTTCGAAGAAACAAGACGACGGCTATCCAAAAATATTCCGTGAGTAAAGGCGACTTTTCTAAAAAGCCTCTATGATTGCTATTAGATTTCTTTGTGCGCCATGGTGAATTACTTGCTCTAATCTCTATCCATCTGCGTCAAAAGCTTCTATATTGCCCAAAGTGATCTCAACTCCATCTAAAAATCTAGGCTCATAAAGCAGATTTTTTCTTCATCCCGATCGGAATCTTACGAAAGTGGGCATAGAAAATCGGATAACCGAGCCCTAGTAAGCGCTCTTCACTCACGACAATATCAAAGCGGTTTAAGGTGCTTGTCCTTCTAGAGCTTTTGTAGATCAGAGTATCTTGTTCATAAAAGGCAATCGCCTCTTTAGCATGCGATCCAATGACAAGATCAATCGCTCGCACGGTTTTGACAAGCGCTACGTCCCGTTCAAAGGGCAGCTCACTAAACACCACAATGTATGAGCAACCGAGTGTACGCAATCGCTCAACGAGAGTTTTTGTGACAAAAACGGGGGATAAAATCAAAAATCCGCGCATCATGCTTTGTGTATGGTGCCCCATTTTTGGAGAGGGCGCTTCTGCCAAAGAAAATACGCCAATTTTGATCCCCTCCACCTCATAAATCTGGTAAGGAAGGACTTTTGGAAAAAAAAGATCTTTATCATCGAGAACATTCGAAGCGAATATAGGAATATTTTTTGCCTGAGCTTGGAGGCTCATTCTCTCTAAATTCTTTGAGAAATGATCCTGATAAAGGAGCCCTAGATCAATTGAGCGAAGAAAAGGTTGGCTCCAAGCGTCTAGTCCTTGAGAAGTGGGCATCGACATCGCATGGACCGAATAGGTCGCTGTTTTTTGTTCCTCTTCTAGAATACTGATGAGCTCCTCGCTATGCTCTTTTTGCGCTTGATAACTATGAAAAAACGTGATTCTTGTCTCAGCAAAAAGGGCAAAAGGCATCAAGAGAAAAAAGTATCGCATGGCTTAACTCCATCTTCTTTTCATGGTATAGGTTTTTTTTTATATGAACAGCTCTTCGTAAAAAAAGAGGAGAGGGGAAACGCACTCCCGCCGCAGATAGGCTTCCCAAAATACATTTTTTGCAAGTGACAAAACAATGCCCCCAATCAGATGATCCGCTCTTGCATAACGCTTTTCTGAACAAAGGCATCGAGGCAGATTGACGTAAGCGTTTTTACCGACTTTTCTTCAAAAAAACAGGCGCACAAAAATCCTCACCCTTCTGATAAAAAATTATCTTACAAAGATCTTTGCGCACAAGCTTTCCTTGAGCCATATAAGAAAAACTTGTCCCTCATACCACCCCTATCAGAAGGTACCTAATCAATAATCTTTTCGTAAGAAACGGGAAAGCCCCTGAAAATCTGCAGTTCCTACTTGAAGGAATAGGTTGAGGATTGGTAAGATAAGTGGGTAATGGAGAAAAAATCATGCCAAGAAAATGTCAAGTGAGCGGAAAAAGAACCCGCGTTGGAAATACCGTCACTCGGCGGGGAATCGCAAAGAAGAAAAAAGGGATTGGTCTCAATACAACGGGCATCTCAAAAAGAAAGTTTTTTCCTAATTTACAGGAAAAACGTTTTTGGTTTCCTGAAGAAAACCGTTTTGTCACTTTACGCGTAAGCACAAGCGTGATCCGAACGATCAATAAAAATGGGCTCAGATCCATCATTGAACAGTTGCGTAAAAAAGGCCTTACCGTCTAGCTTTGAGCGCCTTAGAAAGGATGGGGTAGTTTGCTAAAAAAATCCCTTTTTTGTGGCTTTGTTGCCCTCCTTTCCTTCGTTTATCTTCATCTTCTTTATTTCTCTTTACACCCCTCTTTACCCCAGACTGGATCCCCTCCCCTCCTTTACTCTAACCAGCACAAAACGGATCTTCGACTTCTTCTTCTGGCCGCTTTGGAGAAAGCGCAATCTTCCATTCATCTTGTGATGTTTGGCCTAACTGAACCTTCGATTCTACAAAAACTAGCAAAAAAATCTTCAGAAGAGAAGGTCCGCTGCTCCATCTACTACGATCCAAGCGCTTCTAAAAGGTTGAAAGCCCCCTCCCCCGAGGTCACGATTCATCCTGTTTTTTCAAAAGGGCTCATGCATCAAAAAATTTTAGTGATTGATGAACAGCTCATTTTTCTAGGCTCTGCAAATATGACTAAAAGCTCTTTGCAAATGCACGACAATCTTGTTATTGGGATGGTGAGCCCGACAATCGCGCAGTTTCTCTGCGACCGGACTCCTGAAAAATCGGGCTACATCACAGCAACGGTAGGAGCGCAACAAGTCTCCCTCTACCTCCTCCCCGATCCGCGAGGAAGAGCTCTCCAAGCCATCAAACAGCGCATTGCAGATGCGCGAGAATCATTAAAAATTGCCATGTTCACCTTCACACATCCAGGTCTTGTAGAAGCGATGATCGACGCTCAAAAAAGGGGCGTTTCTGTCGAGGTATCGATCGATAAAAACGCTCGTTATGGCTCAAGTTTGGAAGCAATTCAAAAACTCGAAGAGGCGGGAGCAACCATTTTCACAAGTCCAGGCTCAGCGCTCATGCATCACAAATTTTTGATGATCGATGACACCTCTCTTATTCTAGGCTCAGCCAACTGGACCAAAGCTGCCTTTTATAAAAATCATGATTCTTTTGTTATTTTGTCCCACATGACTCCTGAGCAAAAAAGCACCATGCAAACGCTTTGGAAAAAGCTGCAAAAAATGCGTCTACGCTCCTAAATCATATTTCTCTCTATTCGAAAAAAAATGCTTCTTGTAAATAACAAGAAAAGAGGGCTTTTATGATTGTACTACTCCTTGCATTCAAATTTTTTATTTTGATGGATTCTCCTGGCAACATTCCTCTGTACACATCGCTCTTACGACAAATCCCTTTAGATAGACAAAGAACAATTATTTTTCGGGAGATGTTGATCGCTCTTTTTGTGATTCTCTCTTTCAACTTCATTGGGAAGCCTTTTTTAAGCTTTCTAGACATATCGGATAATACGGTCAAAGTAGCAGGTGGCATCATCCTATTTATGATTGCCATCAAGATGATCTTTCCTCCAGACAAAAAACCCCACAACCACGATGAGAAGCAAATGGAACCCTTTATTGTTCCTTTAGCGATCCCTCTTATTGCTGGCCCTGCCGTTTTAGCTGCAATCATTATCTATTCAAAGCAGCAACAAAACCATTGGATCATGATCTCTAGTATCACCATCGCTTGGGCTCTTTCTCTTTTTGTGCTTCTTTTATCCCCTCTGCTCTCAAGAAGCTTAGGTCAAAGGGGCGTGATCGCCTTAGAAAGGCTCATGGGACTAGTCCTAACGCTCATTGCCGTCGAAATGTTCATGCAAGGTTTAAAACTCAATCCAATCCCCGCTCTGTAAGAGATGTTTTCTTTGGAAGATATCTTTTGGTTTGGAGGGTCCTTCTGCTTCTTTTCTTCTCTTTTTTCGCATTTTGCGCCCAGAAAACAAACAAACAGCTTACCCATAGTACAGTTAGGATCAAGCAGAATTTTTTGATAAACATGCACCAATATTGATCTACATCAAAACCGTCCTCTGTTTTTTATGGTATGGGTCACAGATTTTTCAAGGGAGAAAAGCAGCTCTACAACTTACTACTCCCGCAAAAAAATAAACTAGTTTACTGATAATTAGTGGTTTAAGTTTTTTAGAAAAATAGCTAAGAGAAACCATTTCTCGAAGAGCAGAATCACTCCCCTTTACACTCCTAAAAAATAACAAAAAATTGTCATCTACTCATGAAAAGTTCAATAAAAAAGAACTATTTTTTATCTTTAATTAAATTTTACCTTGTTTAATTATATTGTATTCAATATAATGAAATTTCTTAAAAAGGGATTTATAATTATGTTTGCTATTTCTGGTGCAATTGCTTGTGGAGAAGTTTTTTTTACCGATCATGAGTTTGTTCCTGAAGAAGAACAGCGCACTCTAGGTGATGGTACTGTACACGCTTCGACAGATGGGAATAACCCTTCTACAGATAGGAATAACCCTCCTCTGGACTTCTTAAAGCTACTGAGTAACCGAGACGCTGTATATGCCCATCATTCTGCTTTACAAAGCCTCTATAGCATTCGGGCTACTTTCCATAAAAACACGGCAGATTGTCCCACAACGGATGATACTCCCACGTTAGGGCTCACAAATAAAGAAATGTCCGTACTCAATGCGATGTTAAATGGTTTTAGTAACCGCCGCGCTCATCTAATCGATCTATTTCTTACACGCTTCCATGATCTACTCACCCGTTTAAAACAGCCTCTTGAACAGGTCTTACAATCAGAAAAAATAAGCAAACATTGGATTGCACGAAACGTGGTTAACATCCGTACAAACTTGCGTGCTATGGAATCAGAGTCTGAAAATAAAGAAAAATTTGATTCTCTAAAAAAGGGTTACATACAGTTATTAGAAAAAAAACTTGTAACTATACAAAGGATTTCGGATGTTGTCGAGAATGAATCTGCTTTTCATCATCTGAGGGATACCGCAAACGAGGTGCAAAACCTTCTCAACCTATTTATTTCCATTCTGAAAAAGGAGAAAGCCCTAAGTTTTCTTGTTGTCTACGATTTGTTTAAGATTGGACCTCGGAATATACCAGATATACCAGACGAGCCTGAAAAGCAGCTCACAGGTAGCTTATCTCATCTCAATACACTAGTAAATTTTTCCAATGATCTTTTTGCCTGCATGCGCACATCGCTAGTATTCAACCAGAAAATGGGGGCAAAAGATCTAAGGCAAACCGAAACTTGTTTGCAGGGACTTAATTCGTGGAAGACATTGTCCGATCGAAAAAATCTCGCCAAGAACATTGCAGCATTTTACCCACAATTCTTGAATTGCATATCCATGCTCTACAAAAAAGCGCGAAAGACCTCCATTGAATTTTACAAAGTGGACGAGATATCGGAGCAGCGTCGGAAGGATATGCAAATAGGTAGGGAGGGTATGATTCTTTTAAAGGAAACATTTGAGGCAATAGATCGGCATTTACTCTACTATTTACTACCCATTGCTGGCAAAAAAAACGTGGCGCCAAAATTGATGCGCATCAAAAGGTTGTTCTCGCACATTCTTATCCAAGAAAACGCAAGCAAGGAAGGTCTGCCTCAGGAGATTACAGGACTTGCAAAAAAACCCTCCGAAGGAGCTATCCAAGCAACCGCTAGAAAATTTCAGGAGTTTTGTAATGCTCTCATCAGAAAAATACAACAAACGCAAAATATTGTCTTTTACGATTCACTAAGAACAACAAACAAAGAGATCTCCAACGTTTCTGCAAAACAAAAAAAAGCGGGTCGCAAAAAATCGAAAAAAAAGGGCAAAAAAGGACAAAAGAATAACCGGCCTCAAAACAACATGCCTCCAATTTCTATGGAAGCAATAAAGGCCTTACTACAGACAAATCCAGTCGAAATCGTAAAATATTTTGAGCCAAAAAAACCAGA
Organism: Chlamydiota bacterium; assembly: GCA_038534095.1. Lineage (GTDB taxonomy): Bacteria > Chlamydiota > Chlamydiia > Chlamydiales > SM23-39 > JBCAXK01. The sequence goes on from JBCAXK010000013.1 coordinate 19,829, forward strand.
TCTTTTGGCAAGCATGGATGAAGCTTTAACAGAAAAAATGGACGTATTACAACGTCAGATCCATGCACAAGGCTGGAAACCAGAACAAATTAAGGAACTACATAAAAAGCTATTGCAATCGTTTTTCCCTCTTGCCTACATACTTTTCTCGCTAGTAGACGCTTCAGAAATCTTAAATCCTTCCCCTAATCCATCTACAAATATTCTCGGAATCAGTGACAGTTTTTTCCGTGTTTTTGAAGGCTTTGAGTATGAAGAGCAAAAAGAAGATATTGCTTCTAGCGCTAGAAAAAGAAGTTCCTCTTCTAAAGATTCGAAAGTTTCACGAGCGCAAAAACCCAAAGCTGCAAGACGACCTACTGCAAAGGAAAAAACGAGAAAACTCTTTAAATATTTAGCAGAGATGAATTATGTCAAGATATCTGGAGGGGGAAAAGGCAGCCATCTCGAATTCAGAAAAATCCATCATTCTGCATCGGGAGAAGATATGAAGGATACAAAAAGAAATGTAGTGACTATTCCCAAAGGCAAGAACGGGCATTTGTCATTAGGAACACATAAGTCTATCATGCGCTCTGTAAAAGGGTTTGAAGAAAAAATCCGCAGATAAACCAGATAAGCATAAAAATTAGGGAACGTCCAGACTTGCTACTGCCGAGCCTACTTTTTAACTGATGGTAAAAAAGCTTCTGGAACTATCTGTATACCCATTTCGGTTGAAGAGTTGGATACCATTCATCGCAGGTTTTGTATAACGCATAGTCTCTTTTTATGCAGAAAGAAATTGTTTTGCGCAACTCTTCAACTGAAATGGGTATATCTGCCCTTTGCATAGAATACAAACTGTCAAACACTCTAGACTGCTCAAACAGCGAAATCATCCCCTCTATTTTCAAGGAAAGGCATGAAACTCCAGAAGAAGGTTACCGCTTATCTAAGCCTTTGCTAAAGATTGCAAACTTTGTATAAATGTCTTAGACTTTTCTTTTACAAGTTATTTATATGCTCAACTGGAAACTAACTATTGCCTATGATGGTAGCGAGTACTTTGGCTGGCAGAAATCCCCTTCTAAACCAACCATTGAGGGAACTTTGGAGGGCGTTTTAGCAACCATTTTACAAGAAAATATTTCTTTGCAAGCAGCGAGTAGAACCGATAAGGGTGTCCACGCAAAGAGCCAATGCGTGAATTTTTTTACAAAAAGCTCTTTTGACGTAGGAAAGGTTCTTTGCAGCGCCAATCGTCTTCTTCCAGGGACCATTCGCGCTCTTTCTTTGGAGGAAGCCAAAAGCACATTCCATCCCAGTCTTGACGCGGTCACAAAAACGTATCTATATCAAGTCTATGTGGGAAAGGTTCTTTATCCCCATGAGCGTTTTTTTTACTGGCACTGCCCAAAAGCGATCACTCAAGAGGTGGAAGAGGCATTTCCCCTACTGATAGGAGAAAAAACGTTTGCCGCCTTTTCTACCGATACTTACGACTCCCCGATTTGTACGCTAAAAGAGATTACGGTAAAAAAAGAGGGGGATTATTGGTTTTTCAGGCTTCAAGGCAACCGCTTTTTGTACAAAATGGTGCGAGCGATTGTAGGAACTTTGATGGGATTTGCTCAAGGAGCTTTTAGCCTAGCGGATATAGAACGCTTATTTGTAGAACCAAAACGGGCCCATGCAGGCGTGTCCGCCCCAGGCCGCGGCTTATTTTTAGAAACAATCGATTATAAAGAAGAACAAAGCGTATGATTTCAAGAAATGATCCTTGTTGGTGCGGGTCAGAAAAAAAATGGAAAAAGTGCCACTACCCTACAAAACGCCCCATGTCTCTCAAAGAAGAGTACTTCAGAAAACACCAAATCATTCTCAAAACGCCAGAGCAGATTGCAGGGATTAGAAAAGCTTGCCAGTTTGCAAAAAGCGTCTTAGATCGACTCGTCGCTGAGGCGAAGGAAGGGGTCACAACAAGCTTCCTCGAACAGCTCTGTCGAGAGCTACACCAAGAAGGAGGCGCTACCGCAGCTCCTCTGCATTACGGCTCACCCCCCTATCCTAAATCAGCCTGTTTTTCTTTAAATGAAGTGATCTGCCATGGGATTGCAAACAACCAGCCTCTTGTCTCTGGTGACATTTTGAATATCGATGTGACTTCGATTGTAGAAGGCTACTATGGAGATCTATCAAAAATGGTCTGTATCGGCGAGGTGAGTGAAGAAAAAAGGCGGGTTGTTTCCTGTAGTTCCGCTTGTCTTGATCAGGCCATTAGCATTTTGCAACCAGGCGCGTTATTGAATCAGATTGGTGATGCGATTGAGAGGGAAGCTAAAAAATGGGGCTGCTCTGTTGTCAATCAATTTGTAGGACATGGAGTGGGTCTCTCTTTCCATGAAGCGCCCCAAGTCTGTCACCATTATAACGACTTTGCCCTCCCTCTTGTACCTGGCATGGTTTTTACGATAGAGCCTATGGTGAACGCAGGAGCAAAAGAGGCGGTGATCGATCCAATCGATGAGTGGACGGCAAGAACGATCGATGGAAGACCTTCTGCGCAAGTTGAGCACACCATTGCGATTACTGAAAAAGGGCGAGAGGTCTTAACCGCTTAAGAGAGAAGCTTTTTATTTAAGGCATCAATCAGAAGATACAATTCTTGCTCCTCCTCGTCCCTTGCCGACAGCTCCGCGGTTAAAGAGGCTAGGTCACCAACAAGTTTTTCCGATTCTTCATCCAAAAAACACTTTTCTTCTTCCCGCTTTTTTTTGAGACGGGTGATCGTTTCCTCCGCATGAAACAGTTTCATGCGCGCTTCATCTAAGTTGCCATTTTTCTCGGCAAACTGTTTCTTTAGCTGAAAATACATCGGCTCAAATTTTTTGAGCTCATTGTAATGGAGAGTGACTAGCTGAAAATCTTCCGATTTTTCTGAAAAGGCTTGTTGCAACTCTCGCAGCTCTTTACGCAAAGAGACGTTCATGGTCGGGGTGTCTTCTGGCCTCTTCGAGCGTTCTTTATTCAATAAGGCTTCGATCTGCTGAATCCGCTCTTCCAAAAGGCGTTTTTCTTTGCTACCCTTTTCGATCTTGAGCGCAAAGTCCATCAGCTCCTCTTGTTTTTCTTGAACAAGGGTTTTTTGCTGAGAAAGGGCCTCTTCTAAACCGGCGGTCTTTGCTTGGAACTGTTCGACTTGCTCCGCAAATTTTTTGCGCGCTCCTTCTTGACCTGCAAGATCCTGCGCTTGCTTTGCGCAAGTCGTTTCCAAATCCTCATAAAGGATCCCTAACGAAGCATGCGCATCTTCTAGGGAAGTCTTTTGATCTCCTGCTTGCAACAGCTCTTGTTGCAAACAGGAGCAAAGGCCCCGCAAATCCTCCACGGTTTTTTGTTCTTCTTCTAGAGCCGTAACTCTACTGGGCACTGTATTTAAAAATCCTTGAAACTCCTGAGCGCCTAAATAGGAGATAAAAAGACTGATGAAAAGAGCAATGTAGAGACCTAAGTACCAGCCCACCATCGGCTGGGTAGAAACGTGGAGATACGCAGCGTAGAGAATCAAAGTAGCGCTCACAACCTTAAAGCCATGTTTCGGAAAAACCCAGATCACAGAAAGACCAAAAGCAGCGAGCAAAAAAATCCGCTCATCAAGCTTATTTTGATACGACAAAGCGGTTGTGAGAAAAACAAAAATAGGGCCAAGAAACAAGTAGATGTATGCCCGTTTAAGGCTGCTTTGAAAATTGGCCTGCTGCGTCATATAGGTCCCCATCATTTGACTCTAACAGTTCTAGCAGCCTTACGACAATATAAAATCCTTGTTCGACTCTTTTTAGGGAAAAATGCTCATTGGGGGCGTGGATAGCATCACTACTAAGGCCCATGCCTATAATCAGGGTTTTTGCCCCAGAAGCTTCTCCAAGATTGGCGGCAACAGGAATGGATCCGCCAGATAAAATTGCCTGACAAGCGCTTTGGAAGACCTCCTCATAAGCCTTTTTGGCAGCTAGAATGAGAGGAGAGTCCAGGTGAGCTGGGAGAGGGCTTCCCAAACCGTGACACCTGACTTCCATCTTCATCCCAGAGGGGCATTTTTGTAAAAACCAGCTACGCACTTTCTCGTAGATCGTAACGGGATCTTGGCCAGGAACCAGCCGTGATGAGAGCTTAACCGAAGCTTTTTTGGGGATCACTGTTTTGAATCCCTCTTGCTGATACCCTCCCAAGTAGCCATGAACTTCTAGCGAGGGGCGGAGTTTTGTGGCAATTTCTGGAGAAAATCCCTTTTCTTGCCAAAAAGCGAGGAGCCCTGCTTCTGCGCCCAAAGAAAAGCGAGGAAAATGCGCACATTTCATGAGATCTGTAAAAGGACGTATCCCATCGTAAAATCCAGGGATCACAATTTTTCCGTCCAGATCCCACAAAGCGCCTACGATCTGAGATAAAGCTCTTAGGGGATTGTAAGCGGCGTTGCCGTACTGTCCCGAATGCAGGTCTTGCAAGGAGCCTTCTACCTCCACTTCCAAAGCAACTATGCCCCTGCAACCGAGTGTAATCGCGGGCTCTCCTTGGGCGCCGAGCCCCCCATCAACAATCAGAAGGTAATCGGCTTGAATCTTTTTTTGAAGATTCGGGAGCATCTCCCCTAAAGAGGGGCTAGAAATCTCTTCCTCCCCTTCCACGAGCACCTTAATGTTGCAAGGAAACTCCCCAAGAGCATGCAAAGCCTTTAAGGCGTAAAGTAGGTAAATGAGCTGCCCCTTATTATCTTGGGCTCCTCTAGCGTAAACAAGATCCCCTTCTACTTTTGGAGAAAAAGGGGGATGGTTCCACTCATCTAGAGGGTCTGCCGGTTGCACGTCATAGTGCCCATAGAGCAAAATCGTCGGTTTTTTAGGATCGATCTTCGCCTCCGCAAATACTAGGGGATGCTTTTTTGTGGGAAGGATTTCAGATTCCAAGCCACTTTTCTGCAAAAACGCCGCTACCCAACAGGCAGCTTCTTGCATCTTTGTTTTGCATGTGGGATCGGTGCTGATCGAGGGAATCTGCAAAAGTTCAAGATACGAAGAAAGGATCGCACTTTCCTGTTTTTTGTACCAAGCGCGCAAGGAAGATCGGATCATGGCCTTTTATCGGAGGTTGGTTTTACCATCTGCAGAATGGTTGAACGCTTCTGAAGCGCTTTCGACAAGGTACGCCGCTAACGTTTCGTCCCCTTCGTAAGAAAGCTCTACTTCCATTTTTCCATCTTCTGAAGGTTCTTTACAGGTGATGAGCACATAACAAGCATGCTCTTTTCGAAGACTGTTTTTTATATGGTTTAACGGAAGATCTTCTGATAAATCCATTTCTATTAATTTCAATTTTTTCATAAGCATCCAAATAAAAACTTACTACAAAAGAATTTGCAACCATTCCTGTTACATCCCCCCCTTTACATGTCATAAACCTTCATTAATATGCAATCAAAAGAACTTTGCGCAAACCAAACTCCCGCGAAATCATACAAAACCCCCTGAATAATTGATAGATTTTTTTGAAAACCCCCTGTAAAAGGTGGGTTTATCCTTGACAAAGAGGGATTTTTCTTGTGTAATTATAGAGATTTTGGAGGTGTTTATGGCTTGGTTAAAAAGAGTAGGATTATTCCTCGTTTTGAACGTGTTGATTGTCCTTACAATCTCCACGATTTTGTCCCTTTTTGGCATTCGACCTTACCTGCAAGCTACAGGCCTCAACTATTCTAGTTTAGCAATTTTCTGTTTGCTTTGGGGGATGATCGGAGCTTTTATCTCTCTTGCCCTATCAAAAAAAATGGCTAAGTGGATGTTAGGGGTTCGGATCATTACACATCCCTCCCCTTCAGAAAGCCACCTTTTTTCTGCTGTACAAACATTAGCAAAAAAAGCTGGGATCCCCTGCCCCGAAGTAGGGATCTATCCCGCAAAAGAGGTGAACGCTTTTGCCACAGGCCCTACAAGAAATAGCTCTCTTGTCGCCGTATCTAGAGGGTTACTCGACAAAATGAGCGAAGAAGAACTCGAAGGGGTCTTAGCCCACGAGATTGCGCACATCAAAAATGGGGACATGGTCACCATGACGCTACTCCAAGGCGTTGTGAACGCCTTTGTGATGTTTTTTGCAAGGGCTCTTGCGTACGCAGTTTCTGGCCTTGGAAAAGACGATCGAAGAGGCTCTTACCTAACCTATATTTTCTGCGTCTACCTATTTGAATTTTGCTTTATGATTTTTGGCGCCCTCGTCGTCTCCGCTTTTTCCCGCTTTCGGGAATACCGCGCTGATGCAGGGGGAGCAAAGCTTGCTGGCAAGCGCTCCATGGTCAGCGCCTTAGAAGCCCTTCTTAACAGGGAAAAGGCTCCTCAAAGAAGTGTTCCCCAAGAGCAAGCTGCTTTTAATGCTTTAAAGATCTCTTCTGGTGGCAAAAAATCGTGGCTACGACTTTTTGCTTCTCATCCTCCGTTAGAAGACCGTATTGCTCGGCTCAAAACCTCTTCTTTTTCATGAAGAAAAAAGTCGTTGTTGGTCTTTCTGGGGGCGTCGATTCTTCGGTGTCGGCCTACTTCCTAAAGGAGCAAGGATACGATGTTCTTGGCCTTTTCATGAAAAACTGGGACGAAGACTCTCCAGGCGCCTGTGAGGCCGCTGAGGACTTTGCTGATGTAGCTAGAATCGCTGAGGTGTTGCAGATCCCCTACTATTCGGTCGATTTTACCCAAGAATATAGGGATCTTGTCTTCTCCTCATTTTTAGAAGACTTAAAACAAGGGCTCACCCCCAATCCAGATGTGCTTTGCAATCAAAAAATCAAATTTCATGTCTTTTGGGAAAAAGCAAAATCCCTTGGCGCCGACTACCTGGCAACGGGCCACTATTGTCAAGCAACTCCTGAAGGAGCCCTACACAAAGGGGCTGATCCCGATAAAGATCAAAGCTACTTTTTACACGCTGTCTCCTCTTCTGTACTACAAAAAACCCTGTTTCCTATTGGTCACTTAAGAAAGGAAGAGGTTCGACGTCTTGCAAAATCTTTAGGCCTTTGCGTCCATGATAAAAAAGATAGCACCGGGATCTGCTTCATTGGCAAACGGAATTTTCAGACATTTGTGACCTCTTTTTTAGGGGCTAGCGAGGGGCACTTTCTCGATGAAAAAGGCAACATTTTAGGAAAACACCAAGGATCCTTCCTCTACACCATTGGTCAAAGAAAAGGCCTTGGTATCGGGGGCCCTGGAGACGCCTGGTTTGTGATTGGTAAAGATCATAAAAAAAATGTCGTGATTTTAGCCCAAGGAAAAGAGCATCCTGCTCTCTTTACCAGTTCGATCAGCGCATCTCACCTGCACTGGATTAAGCAGCCTCCAAAAGCAGGATCCTCCCTTCACGCAAAAATCCGCTACCGTCAAACAGATGCTCCCTGTTCAATCACTTCTCTAACAGAAGAGGGCGTATCGGTCACTTTTAGAGAAAAACAAAGAGCGGCCACTCCTGGCCAGTTCCTCGTTTTCTATGAAGGCACCCGCTGCCTTGGTGGGGGGAAAATCGTGTCGAACGAAGTCAACTCTCCCACCAAAGTCTGAAATAACGCCCTTATTCCAGAGCGGATGAAAGCGCTACAGCCTTCGATGCAATAGATAGCTATGAAGCTTCCTTGCTCTCCAAAAATCAACTCGTGATTCCTAAAGAGCGCGAAAGTACCGGAGAATTTCTCGTTCCTATCCTTGTTGTTCTTTCAATGATTTTTGCAAGAAAGCCTCTTTGCCATCAAGCTTTTGAGCTGTAAAGTCCTTTGCGAAAATATCCAAGCAGACAAAAATTTTTTACTCTTTCATCATCGTAAAGCTTGCTTTGTTTACACCACCTGCGCGATGATTTTTTGCTTATTTGATAAGCAAAGATTCCTTTCAAAGACTCCCTGCAGAGCAATGGTCAAAATATTTTTAGATAGGTTCCCAAGTGTTTTCTTTTTCGATCCATATTCCTCCCCGCAACCCTAACACGTCTTTTGACGATCCAGCAAAAAAAACTCCACCGAGCAAGCCTCCACTGAGTAAAGCTATAGAGTCTTTCCGAGGACAATGCTTTAGTCCACAAATGTTCATCGAAAAAATCGAGAAGTATCCAGAGAAGTGCCGAGAGATCTTAAAAACCACTCTGCCACAATTAGCTGATTACTATCTTCTCCGCTTAGATGACAACACATGGACAAAAAATAAGATACCTCAGCGCTCTGTAAGCACCCCTGGAAAAACAACAGGCGCTCTTAGCCTCGGAACTAAGCAAGGAGAGGAGAAACGAAAGCCCACAAAGAACACTCTTCAAGGAAACAGACGAAACCCTACCCCTATTCGCCACAAATTTTCATTCGAGGACATTGATCGACAAATAACGTTAGAAAAGTTTCTACAAAATCAAAAAGCGCCCGGGGAATTTTTAGGAAAAGGAGGAAATGGACGCGTTGCTTTTTACAATGCAAAAAAGCATTCTGATGGCGCCCCTTCTGATACTTTTCCTTACGTTATTAAACTCATGAATCATGTTAGCAAAGAGGAAATCTCGACACTTGAAAAGATCCATAAGGAGGTAGATAGCGCTTTTGTGGCAACAATCTTCGATATCGTCCCTGGACCGCTCCAGTGCGCAGTAAAAATGAGCGCAATTAGCCGCTACAATCTCCGCGACTATTTTTTTCGACAAGACGCCTCCTTGAGCTGTAAGGAGTTTTTTATGATTGCTAAACAGCTACTACTTGGTCTGCAAGCTCTACACGAAGCGGGCTTGGTTCATAGGGACATGAAACCAGAAAACGTAACCTTAGGAACAACTGAGGTCTATCGAAAAGACGGAAAAAAGGAAGTGATTTGGCTTTGTGTCATTGTCGACTTAGAAGGCGCCTGTAATGTTCATCGGAAAAAAGAAATCATACTGTCGACTACAACGCCTTACCGCTCTTTTGCAACAATTCTCTTATCATTCTCTCCACATATCCAAGAAGACATTTTTTCTCTTGGCATGCTTTTGACAAGTATTTTGCAGGGGAAATGTTCCGTTACTATTCCTAATGAATTACACCGTGCTTTAAACAGGCTAAAAACCGCGAAAAAAAAAGCTTACGAGCACATCATTTGCCTAGCAAAAGCTTTACTACCTTCCCAAAGACAAAACCTGCTCGTCTACGTAGACTGGCTACAAAAAAACGCTCCAAAAAAATTACGGCACATCTCTAAGAGGCAGATTTTTGCGTTGAGATCGTATTGTAAAAACACCGAGAACTATAACCAAGAAGCGTGGACGAAAGGCTGGAGGCTTCCTGCTGCAACAACAGAAAAAGAAAAAAAGGAGATGAAAACATTCCTTCGAGAATGCTTAACAATCGATCAAAAAAAACGCCCTGTAACGGGAAATCTTTTACGCAATGTTGGAATACGAGAGTATGTATCAGACGTTCAGGGAATACTGCAGTAAAGCCTAGGTAGCTTACTTATTCAAAAGCGAAAGTTTCTACAAAGATAGGACCTGTTACCTATCTCCGTTTCAAACATGTTTACTAAATACCTAAAGAGCGGCTCTTCTACTCTCTCTTAAGAAGGTTGCAACCATACCCTTAAACAGCCAATGCGAGGACGCAGTATCCTTGTGTCTTAGTCTCCCGCTCTCCCATTGCATTCCTCCTTGATGAACAGGGAGACTCAAGCCCTTTTTTTCGAAAAACATCGATAAATTGCTGCGTATGATCCTACCTACCTGTATGATGATCTACTGATGAAACATTTTTATGGAGAGAAGCCCTATGCAAGAACCAATTTACCCTGACGAATTCATCATCATTACTGGAGCTGCCGGATTCATCGGATCAGGTATCGTAAGACACCTCAATAACTTGGGGAGAAAGAATCTACTACTGATCGATGACTTTGGAACAACGGAAAAATGGAAAAATTTGCTGGGTAAAGAGTTTGTCGATCTCCTCTCAAAAAAAGAGCTTTTTGCTTTTTTAGAAAAGAAAAAGCGGCGGGTAGGTGCCATTTTGCACCTGGGAGCTTGCTCTTCTACTACAGAAAAAGATGCCGATTACTTGATGCAAAATAATTATCGCTATTCGGTCGATTTAGCCAAGTACGCCATTCGGGAAAAAGTACGCTTTATCTACGCATCATCGGCAGCGACTTATGGGGGCTCGGAAAAAGATTTCAACGATCGGGAGGAGGCTCTTTTAGATTTAGCGCCTCTCAATATGTACGGCTTTTCCAAGCACCTTTTTGATCTTTGGCTCAAACAAGAAAACCTGTTAGACCGGGTAGTTGGCCTCAAGTATTTCAATGTCTTTGGCCCTAACGAGTATCACAAAGGCCCGATGGCCTCCATGGTGCTGAAAATGGCAAAAAAAGCAGCCTTGGGAGATCCGATCGAGCTGTTTAAATCGAATCATGTAGAAAAATATGCTGATGGGGAACAAAAAAGAGACTTTATTTATGTGAAAGATGCTGTCCGTTTCACTTGCATCTTTTTAGAGACCGCGTTACAACAGGTACATGGAATTTTTAATATTGGATCGGGAGTAGCGACTAGCTGGAATACGTTAGCAAACGCTTTATTTGCGGCCCTTGACAAACCTCCCCAAATCAAATACATCGACATGCCACAAGCACTACATGGTCAGTACCAAAATTATACAAAAGCCTCTATGGAAAAATTCTTTGCAGCAACAAAACCTGTTTCTTTACATGCGCCGATCACTTCGATCGAGAGCGCCGTAAAAGATTACGTCCAGAATTATATTTTACCAGAAGCTAGGTGGTGATGCTCACAGGTACCTTTGGTAAATTACGGAAGTTTTCCGCTCTTGTTGTGGGAGACTTTATGCTCGATCAGTATACAAGTGGCTTAATCCATCGCATTTCTCCTGAAGCCCCAGTTTCTGTTCTTCATGTAAAAAATGAAGAGTTCCGTCCGGGAGGAGCTGGCAACGTAGCTCTCGGCCTAAAAGCTCTTGGAGCGGATGTGACGGTACTTGGAAGGGTTGGAAGAGATCGGAGCGGGCTCCTTCTAGAAAACGCTCTGCAAAAAAAAGGGGTCTTCACCGAGCACTTGGTAAAAGATGCTTCTTACTTAACACCGGTCAAAAATCGGTTTATCGCTGGCGAGCAACAAATCCTTCGTGTCGATAAAGAAGAAAAAGAGGATCTTTCCCCCGATAGGGAAAAGAACCTTTTGCAGAGAGTCGAAGACACCTTTCCTTCGATCTCAATTATTGTCGTCTCCGATTACAATAAAGGATTTTTAACCAAATCTTTTTTACAAAAAATCATTCAAAAAGCAAAAAAATACCATATTCCCGTACTTTGTGATCCAAAAGGAACCGATTTTTCCAAATATTCGGGATCCTATCTCATCAAACCCAACCTCAACGAAGCTTGGATCGCTTCAGGCACCGACTCTCCCGAAAACTTGGAGGCGATCGGCAATATTCTTCTTGAAAAAGTCGACCTATCCTACCTGATTGTCACAAAATCGGATAAAGGGATGTCTCTTTTTCAGAAAAAATCCCCTTCGCGTAATTTTCCGGTAAACCCCCGCAAAGTGCTCGATGTAACAGGAGCTGGAGATACCGTCTTAGCAACACTTTCTTTAGCGGTAGCAAGTGAACTTGAAATCACGCAAGCAGCGGAGCTTGCCAACGCCGCCGCAGGCATTGCCATCGAGGAGCTTGGATGCGCGGCCATTACATTGAACGATCTTGCAAGAAGACTGTTATCGATGGATACCGACAATAAGGTGTTTGATGAGACAGACCTCTACGCTCTTAAAAAAGCGTTAGAGCATCGGGAGTTTTCGATTCTTGTCATCGACACAACAAGAGGAATCACTCCAAGTCTTTGTAAAAGGATTCGCAACATAAAAAAAGAGCAGCAAGAACTGTTGCTTTACATTAGGGATGATGCTCCCGACAAAGATTTCATCCACATTCTCTCTTCCCTCAGTGAAGTGAGCTTCATTATTGTGAAAAAAACGAGCCTGCAACACCTTTGTTCGATGATTAGCCCGCAGCAGGTCTACTTTGCCGAGCCCTTAGAAGAGAAGGTCGATTGGCTAAACGCTCTACAAGTCCCCGGCTAAAAGCAGGCCCCTCAAAGCGCCCCAAAGCAGGCATCCCTCTAAATAGGGCGGTTCTCTGGCTGTTTTTCTGTTTTCTTGTACCAAAACGCTCCTCTCCGAATGCCATAGATCTTTGGGAAAAAGCGTGCTGTTGTGTTTTTCGGCGGGCCTAAACAAAAATAGGCAGATCCCGATCCGCTCATCGATACCTGCTGAAATCCCAACGCCGCCAGCCTCCGCTTTTCCTGAAGAAGACGGGGCTCAGTAGCAAAAGCGGCCTGCTCTAGATCGTTAAAAAACGCGGGCTTTTGAAAAAACCGCTTTGGAGTTAAAGGCTTCTTGCTGTAGTGATTTGGAGAAACGTTTCCATAGACAAGTGGCGTGCTCAAACAATACTTTGAAAGAGCGAGATGCGCGTTAAAGGGAAACTCCTGGGGTTGATCTTCGATGATTTCCCCCTTTCCTGAGCAGTAAGCAAGGCCGCTAGAAAAGAAAAAAGGCACGTCAGCTCCTAAGAGAGCGCCAAGATCTATGAGCTCTTTTTCCGAAAGAGGCCTTTCCAAATACTCGTTGACTTTCCAAAGCGTGGTCGCTGCGTTGCTACTTGCTCCTCCCAATCCTGCCCCTTGCGGAATATGTTTTTCCATATGCACGTGGAAGTAGGGAAGATGGGGGCACCTTTTTCGAAAAAGGTAAAGAGCTTTGTGCACTAAATTGGTCTGGTCTAAAGGAAGGGTGGGATCATTGCTGGTAAGAAGATCGCGTCTATTAGGAGAAAAATATAAGAAATCGCCTACATTGATCGCTTGATACATGGAGACGATTTCGTGGTAACCATCAGATCTTTTCCCCACGACTTGAAAAAATAGATTCACTTTCGCAGGGGAAAAAAGAGGCTCATCCGTTGGGATTGGAATCCTCATCTTCTGGGAGCTCATCTTTGGCCGCTTCTTGTTCTTGCGCCTTTTTTGCGAGAGCTTCTTTGAGCTCTTTTTCTTCAGGATCCACAATCAGCTTACAAGAGGCTGTTACCTCTTCTTTCAGAAGAAGTGGGATGTGATGAACACCTAGGGTTTTGATCGGCTTTTGCAACTTGATCGCATGCTTTTCAATAGAAATGCCCTCTTTTTCAAGCAAAGAAAGAATCTCATTTGTGTTCACCGACCCATACATCCTGCCTTCAGGATCTGTTTTCACAGTTACGGTTAAGGTAAGGGCTAAGAGCTTTTCTTTCGTTTTTTCTGACTCTTGACGATCGATTTTTGCGCGCTCTTCTCGCTCTTTTTTCAGCCGTTCTTGCATACGCAGGGTGTGTTTATCTGCAATCACTGCTTGTTTCTTGGGCAACAAAAAATTGCGGAAATATCCTGGCTTTGCCTGAGCAATCTGCCCTTTTTTCCCAAGACCATATACATCTTCTAATAGAAGTAATGATTGTTTTTTCTTCATGATTAATCCTCCGCTACAAAGGGTAGAAGCGCAATATGACGCGCTTTTTTGATCGCCTCTTTCAGAAGCTTTTGGTAACGGTAAGACACTCCGGTAATCCTGCGTGGCAAGATCTTACCCCGTTCTGTAATGAACGTTCTTAGCATATCCACATCTTTGTAATCGATCTTTTTGCAGCCCGAAGCAGTAAAAGGGCACACTTTTTTCCTTTTTGAGAAGATCGAGGTCATTCTATGTTTTTTCATCTTCGTCTCCTTACCCTTGCTTGAGTGGTTTGAATTCTAGTTTTTCTAAAACCGCGTCGGTTTTTAAGGTCATAAAACGGATTAAATCCTCATGCAAGTGGTATTCTTTCCAAAGCTCGCTAATCGCGGCGCTAGGAGCGGTAAAGTAGACGAGGTAGTAGTACCCCTCTTTTTTCCCTTTGATTTCATAGGCAAGTTTCTTTCGGCCCATTTCATGAATTTTGTGCACTTCGCCCGATTTTTCATTAATCCCATGAAGGATTTTATCAAGCGCTTTTTTACGCGATTCCTCAGAAAGGGTTGTACTGATGATATAC
>JBCAXK010000014.1:0-33531 GCA_038534095.1 Chlamydiota bacterium
CTTGTTCCCTCCTGCTTGGAGGCTTTCGCCAACGGGGTTCAAGAATTTAAAACCACAAAAACCTTTCGGGGATATCCCCCACAACAAGGATACCGTTTTTTGCGAGACGCGATTGCAGAGCACGAATACGAAAACATCATTTCTGCCGACGAAATTTTTATCGGCGCTGGAGCGAAAAACGGGGCTGCCGATCTTCTCGATCTTTTCTCTCCAGGAAGCGTCGTAGGGATACAAAACCCATCATACCCAGTCTATGTGGGCGCTTCCAGTCTTGCCGGGATGCAGCTTCAGCTCCTACCTTGCTTGGAAGAAAACAGCTTTCTTCCAAAGCTGCCTAAAACACCTCTCGATATCCTCTACCTTTGCTCTCCGAACAATCCAACAGGACAAGCCTTGCAACAAGAAGATCTAAAGGCTTGGGTAGATTACGCAAAAGCTCATGGAACGATCATTCTTTACGACGGCGCTTACGAAGGGTTCATCACTTCAGGAGCTCCTAGGTCAATCTATGACATTCCAGGGGCAAAAGAGGTCGCTATTGAGCTACGTAGTTTCTCAAAAAAAGGGGGCTTTACCAACCTTCGCTGTTCCTACCTTGTGATTCCGAAAGAGTGTTCTTGTGAAAAAGTTCCCCTCTTATCCCTTTGGAAAAAACGGAATGATATCAAATTTGGGGGCGTCTCCTACCCAATTCAAAAAGCGGCCGCAGCTCTTTACTCCCCAAAAGGGAAAAAAGAGCTTTTGCTCCAAATGCAAGAGTATCACGCCCAGGCTCTTTATTTACGGAAGGGACTTCTCAATCTTGGCTTCACCATTTTTGGAGGGACTGATGCTCCTTATGTCTGGTGCAAAACCCCGAAAGGAATCTCCTCTTGGGAATTTTTTGATCAGCTTCTAGAGAAAGCGGGGGTGATTGCCATTCCAGGGCAAGGGTTTGGAGAGGCGGGAGAGGGCTTTATCCGTTTTTCTACGTTCCCCTCCATACCCATCTTGGAGCAAGCTCTTACAGCCATAGAGCGTGAGGTACTTTGCGCTACGTAATCACCCCTTCCCACATCCATTTTTTTCGCAAGCATAGCTACATTGGATTTGATCAGCCCCTTTCTGTGAAAGGGGTTCTTAAAGAATGCGAGAGATACTCCCCTTCTGATCGGCACAACCTCTTTCAAAGGTCTTCTCTCTTGCGCAAAATAGCCTCAAGCAGAAAATATGGCAATATTGCAAGAGAGCTTTTGGGAGCTTCTCACTTACGTCTTCTCTTTGATCACGCTTTTTTAAGCAAAGACCCTCTCCCCAAAGATTTTGAGGCGCCTTTGCAACTCTCAGAGGGCTCCTCTTTTCAGGGGCTTGCCTTGTTGGTACTGATTCAGCTTTCTCCCACTCCATCTGAAATCGCTTCAGATGAGAAGGAGCCTATTTTTTCCGAGCCTATTCACCAGAGTATCCCTTTGCCACAAGCAGAGGGAGACGCCGTTTTTTTTCTTCCAACCGCCTTTTTAGAACTCAAACAAGAAGGCTCTTTTTCTGGCAATTTTCTCCTGATCGGTTATGGAGATTTGGACACTGTGTACAAACATAGCCCGTCTAATCCCTTTGCCTCTTTTGAAAAGAACTGCCTACAAAGGCAAGGGGATAAGGTGACCAATCAAGATGGCCCGCTGCTATTTTAACGCTCCTTATCAAAATGCCTGTATCCTCACACGAAATGGGCATCAAACCTTCCCTTTTTCCAAAAACCCGCAAGGCTGAAACCCCTCAAAAACATCTACTTCCCTCCAATTTCTCATAGAATTTCTAGTATTGTTTAAAAAACTCCTTAATTCACTGATAGCAAGCTATTTAAAATCTCATAAATACCTCAAGAATAGCGTACAAAGGGCTATACCGATTATTCCGTTTTGCCTAAATATTTTCTCTTTTTAACCCAGTTCTTAAATACTTTTAACCAGTTTATTTTGAATGAGATACATTCTATTTTTCTCCCAGTGCTTGTTATAAAAAACAGTAAGAAATATTTATAAAGCAAATTCTTTAATTAAATAAATTTTTATTGGTTTTTTATATAATTTTTGCTATAATAGTAATAAATATTTTAATAAAGGGAGTTTAATCATGTCCACTACATCAATTGCTAGCGAAAGTAACTTTCAAGAATTTGACTACAAAAATTTAGGTGATTCTAAAGAAAATCGACACACACACGCTCAAATCGTTGCCCATTCGGCCATTGGAGAGAGCGTAAGAATTAGATCTTCAGGCGAGCGTACTTTGCGGGGGCGAAACGTAACAAATACGACAAACGGCAGATCACCTGCTCATCTAGGCGAAAGAGGGGGGCTCTCTGAACAGACAGCCCCGAAGAAACTTCGAAACGGAATCAAAGTCACCAAGCCTTTTAAAGACCCCGATCCTTTTTCCGCAAAGCTCCATAAAGTGGTTTTGCGAAGAGAGACTCGGATCAGTAGAAGATTGAATTTTGAAAAGGTAGCCGCAGAGCTTGCTAAATTAGAAAAAACGTATCATCAATACAAAAACAATACGGCCCCAATAGCCATCCTAGACAACGCGGTAGATAATTTTGCGATCCATTTCGATCATTTTAAAACAGAAGAAGCAAATGGAACAAACAAGCACGCGGAGATTTTCCAAGCCATCAGCACAAAACTAAACAGGCTTCTTTCATTCAAGAACTCTCCTAGGACCGAAAAGGAACAAGTAGAAGCTATTGAACAGTTCCTAAATCAATCAATGACAATTATGCTAGAAAAAGTGAAACATCAGTTTTTAATTGATGTTGATCGATCATTTATCGTCATAAAAAATGGTAATATCCATACTAAAGTATACAAAAACAAGCAGATAAAAAATTTGTTGCAAGATGAGAAAATCCCAGGTCTTATTGAGAAAATGCAACATCGAAAAGCGATGGCCAGCATATTTTTGACAGTATCTGCGTTCATGACTCCATTCATTCTTGTTGCTCTGTTCTATTACTTAGGATCTATGATGGCAAAGGCCTCATTATCCCAAGCAATAGATCAAGATCTAGAAAAGCTTGTAGAAAAGAATAAGCTTCAACCCCTCGAAAAATTGGATCAGAAAAAACTATACTTGGATTACTTCTCAACAATGAACGGGTCGCTAGAAGGTCAAAAGGCCTCTGATTCCATCGTAGCTATTGACAAAAGTTGCTCTTCTTTTGGAGAGAAGTTCAATACGTACAATTCTCTAGCACAAACAACGTTCGGCAACGAACACCAGCTCTATATCCTGAGTAATGCGCTTCATAACGGTCACGGGACTCCGTCGCGTCGTCAACTTATTATTTATGATGAAAAGACACGCACCGTTACAGCCCATTTTTCTGTTGGTTTAAACAATCCAATGGAAAATGCATTAAAAGATGAAGGATTTCAATCCATCACGACGATCGATTTAACCAATGATGTTGAAAGAACTGTTATTAAAAAAGTACCAGCAAAGAACCTGTAATTTCTTAGAGAATAGGCGCTGCCATCCGTCAGTTCGGATGGCCCTTGCATATCGATTAAGCTTCTAAAGATTGCGCTTGTGAAGCGCTACTCTAAAGAAGCAAGAACAGGAAGGTGGGAACTCTCGGAACTTACTTAAAAAGTATGGACCAGGGGTTCCCATTTTTCTAACTGCGCCTTTCAAAAAAACAAACAACTTCAGGGGAAAACCCTTTCAAACCTAGTGTGTACCGCGCTTCCCATCAACTTTCACAGTTTGCCTGATATGAGACGCTAATCTTTAGAAACGCCTTAGGAATCCCAGTTACCTCGATTTGATTGACCTAAGCCGTGTCAGAAAAAGAGCTCTTTTCCTGCTATCATCTACTCCAGACTTGATAAAAAGCGTGCCCTCTCCAAAAAGAGTCTCCTTCATTGTGGACAACCTTAAAGCCTTGCGCTTCGAATGTGTCAAATACAAATTTTGCATGTTCGTAACAAGAAAAATCATTCTCAATCAAAATCAGTTGAATGTTCTTCAAGATGCTCACATCATCTTTTAAGATGTAGTATAAAGCGCCTTCACAATCGACCACTAACGTATCAAAATCGATCTTATATTTGGATAATAGCTGCCGAAAAGTAATGGTGCGCACTCTAGAGTAGCCTGGCAGATTCACATCACTTGGCTTCGTATTCCATCCTTTCTGCACTAAAGGGACTTCGGAAATGGCCGAAGGCTCTATATGGAACTTGAAATGGTTGTGATTTCTATTGGCCTTTAGCCCTGCTACAGCTTCTAAGCGAGGCTCTACCACCACCATATTGCTCGAGTCTTCTAAAAGAGAGGCAATCACGCAGCTGTTGCGTCCAACGTCCCCGCCTAGCTCCAAAACTTTCGCATTTGCAGGTAAAAAATTGACGGCTAATAGCTGCTCGGGAAGTTCCGCTTTTGGATCACCATAAATCAGTTGAATACGTTCATGGACCTCCCACAACTTTGCGTAGGCTTCGTCTGGAAGGTAATCACCAAAGGCTACAGGTAACGAGATAAAAAACGTCGTGATAATAAGGCAAGCCAGCTTACATTTTTGTAGGTATTTTTTCATATATCATGATTCCTATGTTGGGTGCTAAATCGATCAAAAAACGGAAAAACATCCCTCTAATACGTTACTCATCACTCAAAAAAGAGCCGTAAGAAAAGCATCTTTTTGGTCCGTTTTTCTTCAATGGAAAAATTTTATACTACATAAAAATGGGAAGAGTCAAGAAAGAGCTTCTCCCCGGCCAGCTCTCTGATCTGGGAACATCTCTCCAAGAGGTCTATCTTGCAATCCAATACGAAGGGAGAAAAAGAGAGCAGGAAGGCGCTATATTTTCCGAAAATAGCCTTTCTTGAAGCTCCACCCTTTTTTAAGGAAATTGCCCGTTGAATGATGCGCTTGAGATACCTGCTACTTATTTGTAATCTTGCTTAGCGCTCCGAAGAAAAGACAACCACCATAGCTCAAGAGCTGTTTACAGAATCCTATTTTTCCCCGCGCGCTTTACTTGAGAGTAAAGTAAGAGATTTTCATACGCTCAGCAAGACGCGCGTAGCGAAAAGCATCTATTCGGGGCAAGCGTACGGATCTGGGTCGACCTCAGAATGGCTGCTATGTTCCGATGTGATTGCCGTTTCTGCGAAATTTTCTGGCGAAGTGTAGATAGTAGCTGGAGTGCTATCCGCCCTATTTTGATTTTCCTTGAGCTCACTTGAGGAATTCTCGCCATGATGATTGACTTCTGGATTTTTTTTCTCTTCACTAGGTTCTGGGCTTGAATGTCTAACGCTTCGCTTCAATTCCAAACCGGGCGCACTTTCTACGTCTAAATCAGAGCGAAGAATTTGCTCGAGGAGAGCGATCCTAGTGACTGTTCTCGTTATTTCTAAAGCGTGCCAGAAAGCCCAAGAAAGCACTGCTATTGATACAGCTCCAACAAAAAGCGATTGGTTAGAACGATTGGACCTCTCCAGAATGACTTCCTTGGCAGTTAGAAAAGAACCAATAATAGGGAGTAATCTACTAACAATCGTCATCCACGCTACTTTTGTATACAAGCGCAGCTTCTTCTGTACTGGTGGATGACTTAGATAGCGAACGACCTTGTTTTGGATACGGGGCAATAGATCACAGCCCTCCACATTGGGAGCTAACGTAAAGCGGAAATTATTTCGAATTCCAGAAATTTTGTTCGCCTCTTGCAAAGAAACCGCTTCAGGTTCGTCCTTTTGAGCAATAACATATACGATGATTTTTCGATTCTCGCCGAGTTGACAACAAGAGTCCCAAAGATAAAGCCCTGTGCATATAGTTCCAATGGAAGTAATGATTCCGATCAACAGTTCATAGTGTTTTCTTCCCGTCATTCCTAAAACAGAATAGTGATCTTCTTTGCCAGACTCGAGGTATCCAGTCAACATTCCTGGGATTGCAACGAGAACGCCAATAGCATAGGGCATCCAATAATTGCCGTGTGCTTTCTTGGCCTCTTTAAAATTCAAAAATAAGGTTCGATTTAATTCATCTCTTGTAGTGTATTGGGTAACGCAACAAACCATTATAGATTTTCTCCTATGTATAAAATTGTAAATGTATCCGCTAAAGATTCCTTGCAAACACTAAAAACCAGAAACTACCTGATGTAACCGTTACAAAAAACCAGTGACTGCTGCAAAAAGAATGTTTTAACGAAACCACGCTGCCCTGATAAAAAAAGCCGCGGGATAAAAAATTTGTGAATTTTGCAACGCCAGGAACTTTGCTGGCGTTCGAAAAAGACTTCTACGCAAAATTTTTTAGAAAAGACTTTATTGCTTTCAAGTTTTTTTTAGTAGAGAAAGTTCCTTCCTTCGGATCAATGATCCTGGAACGGGACTGTAATAAGGATTCCCCAACGGCTATTTTTTAAGAATACCCCGGGCAATTTTGCGCGACAGGCCCCTTCAAAAACTGTTTGTTTGCAAAAAACTCTGGTTTAGAGCTGCAGAAAAGTAGAGTAGATTCGGGATCACAAAGAGCCCTTACGCGGTTTTTCAAGGATAACATGTTCCTTAAGAGGAGCGCCAACAGCGTTGAACGGATCAAAAAGAGGCTGCATCATCTCCGTAAACCACTTTTTTCAGGTAAGAAATCGCTTGCTCTCCTAAATTTCCCTCCTCTTGACAAGTAGAAATAGCGCTTTTGATTCTCATCGGGAGTAACTGGAATTCGTACAAAGCTTTTTTCTGATCGATGTACAAAAAGGTTTCGGAAAAGTGGAGCACATTTTGTAGGTCCGTTGTATATATAGCAACAGAGTAGGATTTTTCTTCCCCTTCCAATAAAGAAATCGACCGGTCAAACATCTCTTGAGCCGCTTTTTCTATCCCTACTCTTAGCGGGCTTGGTAGCTGCATCCAAAGAATCTTCTGGTTGGAATAATTTTGTAAAAAAGCTTCTTCGAGTTCTTTTAAAAGGTGGGCAATATTTTTTTCATAAGAGCCTAAATCAAATAGGTGCGCTTCTGGGAATTGCACATAAAAAGAGCAGCGGCAAATGCTCCGAAAACAAGACTCTAAAGCCGCATCTAGGAAATAGGAGCGTTGCGCCGATTCCTTTTCAAGAAGAGAAAATGCCTGATACAACTCTTCGATTTTTTTTTCGTTCTCAATAGGAGTGTGTTTTTCCAAAAAACTGCGCGTTTGATCGGCTTTTATTTGCAGTTTTGCGAGCTTTTCTGCAAGTTTACGATCTTTTTCCCAAAGTTTTTCCCGTTTTTTTTCCACCGATTCAAGAAGCTTGATCGCTTCTTCTCGCTCATCTTCTGAGCAGTCTCCCTGCAAAAAATGGACGAGGTGTTCAGACACTGTAGATAAAGTCTCTATCGGAACATTTTTTTTTAAGGTTTTTTTCATTTCATGCAATACGTCTGCCACATCCACTCCACATGAGTCTGCGAATTTGCTCATTCTAGTATAAAATAGGATAAACCCAGAATAAAATTTTTACTGATCTTGCTGTGTTTTACTTCTGCAGAGCTCCTTATAAAGAGCTTGCGCTTGCCGGATGAACATGCGCGCTCAGTAAGAACAAAAAAAGGCAATCCAAGACAACTTTATTTCCCTTGAAACTCTTCCTCTACGATCAACGTTCTTGAGGAAACCATCATTTTTTCTTTTATACGCAGGCTCGCGAACGCTTATGAGGCAGCTCTACCTTACCCTTTTTAGTCAGTGAAATGTGCTTTGTACGGGAATCTTTGGATAAATTTGTTCCCAACAACCAACAAAGAAAGGAGCTCTCTCTTACAAAAAATCCTATGGATTTTTTATCTAGCTCGATACTTTTTTCATCGATAGATCATACGGGATCTATCAAAAAAAGCAAAAAAATCTTGGCTTTTACATGATCCTTTGGATAAAATTCTACAGAATTTTTGAGCAATTCTTCGCTGACAGATAGAATATTCAGTATGCTCAAATTCTTTCTCAAAAACGTGTTACGCAAGCATGTTGCGCTCACAAACAGACGTAGGTTTTCATGATTCAATCTCCCGCTCAATCTTTCTATTTTGCTGATTTTCGAGAACAAGAAAGGGAGCTGATTAGAGATATTCAAGGTTTGCTAGCACTTCAATCTTCCGCCGAAGGCGAAAGCGCCAAAAAAGCAGCGACAATGGGCCGGAGTTTAGAGGGTTGTTATCTAGAAATATGCACCGCACATTGTCCAGATATGTTCAAGTATCATGTGGGAAATTACCAAGGAATACTCAAGCGTTTATCTGAAAAAAAAATACTTTCCTTAGAAAAACTAGCACCGGCTTTAAGCATAGTCCAAAGACTTTCTCGCGTTTCGAGAGCCCTTGAATTAAAAACCCCAGAAAAGAACTCCCCACCTGTAAATGGCGAAGAAGACGGTCGAAAGACTATTGAGAAAATGATTCGTCAAAAAGAAGAAAAACTGGCTGCTTCGTTTTTTCAATCACTACCCATCGTTTATTCAAGCCTAGGAAAAAAGGTCTGCAAAGGAGAAGCAAAACCAAAAGGCGTATCACGTGAAGAAGGAGCGCGCATTCTCTCTCATGATCTTCCTGCCATCTACGCAAAAGCAATTAGCAATCTATCCAAGATCTTGGACAAACACATTCAGAATAAGGAAATGATTAACGCAATATTGCAAAAAATTTTTGCTGAGGCTACGCAACAATTCCAGGATTTGTTTTACAATCCAGGGAATTTGGATAAAACCACCACTAAGAAAACTGCGAGTACAATTGCGGTAAGATGTCGTTTGATTTTTTCTAACTCTGTCTGGGATAGTAAAATATTCAAAAAAATCAACACGCTAACAACAAACATGCTGCTTCAAATGGGCGATTGGAAAACCCTTCCAACCATAAAAACTATGGATACTAAGACCCTTGTTGATTTTTTTAAAAAATTGTCTATCCATTTCAACCAACAGGAAGTCGCTTTTACAAATTCTCCTGAAAAGCCCGCTCAACTGACACTGGATCGTTTTGCTGAAGATCTTGTGTATCCTAGCCGTCTTCTTCGTTTTGGACCAGAAAACCTCCCGCTTTGGCAGGAGCTTATGGAGAACTTTGTCATTGCACACAAAAACTCATTAGAAAAAGATCCTTTGCCCGCCGTTGCAGATATCCGAATTTTGTTAAGTAAAAGAGCAGAAAAAAGCGATCTTTTAGACGGATTTATAGCGGCCTGTGATCAGGTTTTTCTAGCAAATTCTAACAGCAACATAAGGACTACTACCCCGCCTGATCAACCCCCAACCGAAATACAAAAACTTCTAAACAATCTGCAACCCTCAAAAGACCAATTATATGAAGAAATCCCAATCTACGACGCCCATCTTTCATTTAGAGTATGTCATATACCTGCAACCATCTATCTGAGTTACACGTTATGGAAGTGGAGCATGCGTACCAAAAGAACCAAAAGTATTGATTCGTTCAATAAACAGACAGCCAACATGCTGCGGAACGTAAATGAGAAAAACAACGTTTCATTAAAAACTCTCTATGAACAAAGAAAAAAAGATTTCGAACACTATTTGAACCACTTTGTGCGCCTTGAGAAATATGCTCGTTTATCTGTATTCTTTCTCTCCAACTATTTAAACGATGCTCCTTTGTCAGCAACAATTCAGCAAGAAATTCAAGATCTTGCTAAGCGTCCTGTATTTTACCTAGAAATGTCTTTTGAAGAAGCGACTAAGAAGGTTCTCTCTTCCGAAAAAAAAGCAGGGTTACCAGCTCTAGAAACTGGCGCGGGCTTCAAAAATAACTGTCAACAGCATGCAAAAACGTTGTTTGAGAGTTGGGACGCTGAAATGAAACGCTCATCATGACCGTGTTGTATCAGGAAAATCTCTTCGACTGAAGAACGTGCAATCCAATTGCCCTACGCTTTTTTTTCAAAAACTGCCCTATCGAAAGCTTAAGGACATACAAACGAGAAGCTCATCTCCGCTTTTGGAAGGCCCTGCGTGAGATTGTCACTAGAGTATTTGGCGCAAACGCGATCCCTAAATGGTCACCCCTAAAAATCTCTCATCAAGATTCTCACTGTAGTCCAGGAAAAAACATTGCGTTTTTACCTGGAATCTACCATAAAATTTATCGTGTTTAAAAGAAATTTTCGTTTGCTGAAGAATCCTTGCCTAAGAACACGTCCATCTGGATTTTTCCGTGGCTTTTTTCTTTCATGCAAAGCTATTACTCCCATAATCACTACAACCAATCAATGAAATTTTCATGACAAGCAATGTACAAAAAAATCCCTACTCAACGACAGACTCTTTCTATTTGGATAAGAGAGAAGAAGCGCTCTGTGAAGCTTGCCAATCTATACAGCAATTACGTCTTTGTATGCCCAACGACAAAACACCAAGGATTTACAAGAATCCTGCTAACAACTCTTTATGCATTGAGGTCCCTGCAGATTTTATTTCACAACATTTAAATCCATTATTCAAACTATTAACTCAACTGTATCTTAATGATCAAGATGAAAGCTACGTCAGTCTTATTACGTCTTTTAATCAGGAAATAACCTCTTTAAAGAACCTACCCACAATTCCAGATAAGTTTAAAAATTTTATCACCAAGATAGAATCCAAAGGAACAGTGCTTATACAAAACGAGTCTAAAGGCCATGCTCTCTCGCGCTGCAACGAAACTCCCTTAGGCAATGAAGTCAAAAAATCTTCTACGAGCGGGAAGACTCCTGCAAAAAATAAGGCGAAGAAGCACTCTCAGATAGGCGTAAAACCTGCTAACGAAGAAAAAGACAACGAGTCTAAAGGCCATGCTCCCTCGCGCCACAACGAAACTCGCTTAGACAATGAAGTCAAAAAATCTTCTACGAGCGGGAAAACTCCTGCAAAAAACAAGGCGAAGAAGCACTCTCAGATAGGCGTAAAACCTGCTACCGAAGAAAAAGACTTAAAAAAGTTACGTAACCTTTTCCGAACGGTTTCTCTGCTCTACGCAGAAGTGTTTCATCAACTACGAGAATCATTAAAAAAGAACCAACTGCAGACAACAACTGATATCTATTTAGGATTTTTTAACAATGTAGCAAAGACATTTGAAGAATCTATAGAAAGTTCTCAAACTATACAAAAGACCGTTACACTTGCATTAAAACGCTTACGCATCTCTCTGTTTCTTTTAGCAGCATTGCCCGAAGAATTTCTTGACGATGTGAACGCCTTGACAAGATTTCTTTTACAGAAAAATGTTGCTTCTCTAACAGCAGATCTTACAAAAACCGACCCTAACCATAAAAAACAACACATATGGATCTATAGTTTACTCAACTATTTCCGAGAGCGTAAGGACTTTGCTGTATCTCTGGGAGACTTTCTCGACAAGATCGATCCCAACACCGTAAAAAGCTCCTTAAAAACCAAACTGATGCGTGATTGGTATCCAACCCAACTATGCCCTAGAAAAATTCTGCATTTAGGCCCTAAAATCATTATATGGTTGCAACGTATCATTGAACAATTGAAACTTCTTAAACAAGAAGAATACTTCGCGAAGCTTCCTAAGAATTGTGGAACTCTAGCCGGAGAGTTATGGAATAAGGCCAGACACACAGATGCCTCTATATTCCCTAGCTTTATGCGCTACTGCGCACAGGCTTTTAGCACTTTGCAAGAATATCGTATTAACACCACAGCAGGCGTAAAGGCGCCTCCTTCCTCTTTACATGCCTCTTTTTGCACGCGCCAGATCATAGCTCGTACCTTGCCTTTTCCTATCGAAACGATTTTTCTCTATTTTCGAGAAATTGGTTATGTGCACGAATTGCTTGTCATCTATGTTGCTTACCTCTTAACGCATTTGACCAAAGAAGAAATATTCCTCAAGATCATTGAAGAGCAGAACAAAGAACATGCACAATTCTTTAAAACATTGCAGGAAAATCGAAAAAAATTCGCTCTGATGAAACCAGAACTCGCAAAATATGACGCATACAAAAGGACCTTTGCTTTTACATTAACTGCTGCCTCCATATCAGCAAAATGGGCCTGTTTATCAAGAAAGTTTTTATCATACATATTAAAAGAAGATCCTTCTTCAGATAATTTTACAAAAGAATTAGATACGATTTCAAAGAAACCTGTCTTTTGGGTAGAGCTCCCTTTTTGGTCAGTTTTTAAACAATTTCAGTCTCAGGCAACCTCCCAAGAGGAAGGAAAAAGCTCCCCATTGATAGGAAATGTAGCGGACGATTTTGATATAATGCTAACAGAATCCAAGTACAAGCCCTTGTTTGATTTTTGGACAGAAGATTTAAAGAATTCTCCGGAAAAGAAAAGACCGACATAATTCCTAGAAAATTTCTAAAAATCTAAAAAATTCATAATGATTTAGGACTGATCATGACAACAATACCTACAAGTGCCGAATCTCTAGCCATTTCTGCATATAAAGCATTACAAGATGCAGTAGGCATCATCAAGCTAGACCCGGAGAAAGGCGCCCATATAGATGCTATAATAGGAGATCTTTCCACGCAGTACTTTCAGTACTATACATCACCAACAAAGGAGCTACAAACCGATTGCGCTCTACAGTTCAAAAAAACAATAATACGTCTATTTAAGCAGCTTGCAACCTGCGAAGATCAAGAATATGATCAGGCAATCCCTTTAATAAGAAGTATCGCTCAGAAAGTGCAAAATTCTTTCCAAGATATCCCTACGTTTGGGGAAAAACCAGAACAAAAAACTTCTCTAAGTGCTCCTGAATTGAAAGAAACTGGGTTGAAAACCCTGGTAGGAATTTCTTTCCAAGCGTTTGTAGGTCTTCAGAAGATCGTTCCTCAACGTTGTAAAGAGCCTCCCTCCGATATTAACCTAAAACACCGGTTTTTTCTTGCATTTTTTGATTCTTTTCAAGAAATGTACCTCTGGGAAAATACTCAGTCTCTACCCGTTTCTCTGACAAAGTATGTCATTATTGAAAAAATCAGGAGGGTTTCGATATTATTTTTGGGTTCTCAAATCGAGGAGAACAAGATGAATAAAGTGCGCGATTGCATAGACGCTTTACGGCAAAGAACGGAAAAAACGACTCTATCAGAATGGCACGAAAAACATTTCCTAGATTTATTGCTTTTTCTAAAGTGCGCTAAGGCTTATTTTCATACAAAATCCGATGATGAACACGCTATTGCATTTACTCAAATCATTAACGCTCATAAGGACTCTTTGCTGCTGGAGAACCCCTCTTCTACGATTGAAGGAAAAGAAAATCAAGAGCAGAGAAAAGCTTTAGAGAATCTTCAAAAGACCGTGCTTACGTGGTATGAAGAGCTTATGTACCCTGGAAAAACGTTCGAAATGCCCGTAAAGATGGTCGTATGGGAGGCAATTCTCGATGCATATTTCCTTGAGTTTCAGAAGAGAAACCTCTTGTCAGAAACCTTCTCTAGTCGATTGCAAGTATCTCTCAATTATCACCAACATCTTAAAATATTACCAGACTTCATCACAACCTTGAAAGAGGTTTGGAAAGCCTCTTACGCTCGTCTCAGGCAGTTAAATAGAAAATTGAATCTTATTAAATCCATGTGCACAGATGTAAGTCCAGAAGAAACCATTAGCCGGAAGCTATGTGAGACCATCAAGCATCAATTCTTCAATAGATATGGATCGATGATAAAGTATTTCAAAAGCCCCATTACTAACTTCCGAACGTTCAGCTACGTATGTTATCGGTTGTATAAATGTAGCTTATCGAAAGAGCGCCTAGAAAAACTCGAGGAAATACAAAAAGTAACAAAAGAATTGCTGGTCTCTACAGGAACACAAGATGCAGACAATCCACGAGAAGTCTATAAGTCAAGACAAAATAGGGCGAAAACAGGTCTTTTACCGCTCGCAGCCTTTGAAAAAGCCCTCACTACTGGGGTAAGGGCTTTGCCATATCTTTTAGGAAAAAGTCCTATTCCAGACGATTTCTTTAACAAGCTGCATGAAGAGCTACAGAAACCGACATTTCTATTAGAGTGTGATTTTAAGGCCGCTAAAAAAATGGCTTCGCATCCTGCTCAAGAAAAAAAGGCTCTCAGTGGATTTGTAGATGGACTTGCTGAAGAAAAAGACCTGAGCACCTGTCCCTATCAAGGAATGATAAGGACTTGGGACGCTGAAGAAAAGTCCCACAAAAAACCGAAATCATCTTCTTAAGGGTTTCTTGACTAGGTGATCTACTTCTTGTAGCGCTCTTTGAATGCAATGATCCACAGAGACTCCTTGGAGGTAATTCCCTAAAAGAGAGATGTGATTAGGAAGGGATTTGAGTCCTTTTTCTACTTGCTGATCATGCCCAACTCGAAACGAGACGCCCGCGTTTTTTCCTAAAGAAAAAGCTATTTGGGTAGGAGGCTCTGCGATCCCTAAATGCTCTTGTAAGCTATGAAGGGCGAGCCTTTCTAAGTCTTTTTGGGGAAGAGTCGCTACCTCAGGAGCCTGCTCTCCTCCAAGAAAAATCGAGAGCTTTTCTCCTTTTTTCTCCCCGTACATACAAGAGTCAAAAACCGCTCCTAAAATGGGCGTATCTTCTTTCCCTCCTGTTAGATAGCCGAAGCCTTTATGGGGTAAGATGGAGCTGTCCCAAGCGCAGTGGACAATGTGTAACGAGTGGGTGTTCAGCTTCGTCCAAGGGCTCTTAGGAAAGAGCTGTTGGATAGAAGAAAGAGGCAGGGCGAAGACCATATGATCAGTAAGATATCTTTGACTTGTAGTGATCGCATGCTTCCCTTCTATTTGTAAGAGCTCCTCTCCAAAATGCCAAGAGACTCTGCCTGTTTTTTGTAACGCTTGTTGCAAGGCATGAGTGAGGGTCCCCATTCCCCCTTTTAGTGTGAAAAGACGCGTATCTTTCTTAGGTTGACGAAGCATCCCCTTCACAAGGGAGCCATGCTTCTTTTCCAAATCGACAAGAGCAGGGAAAGAAAGGCGCGTAGATAATTTTTGAATATCCGATGCGTAAATCCCTTTCGCCATCGCAGCGGTTAACTGGATCAGTTTTTTCGAGCGGAATCGTCGGAAGAGAAACGCATCAACCGTCTCTTCAAAGTCGGGCGGCTTTTTTTGAAAATAAGCCGGTAAATACCCTTGGAAATACTCTCTTGCAAGAGGTAAGAGAGCGCCTCTTGTTAAGGGAGAGGTGCAAAACGACCAAAAAGAGCTCGGTAAAGGGAGAAGCTTCTTGTTTTCGTAGATCCACCGCTTACTCGCCGAAGTATCTGCGTATAAGAGCTCCTTTTCAAGCCCCACTGTTTTGATCAATGATAAAAGGTGGGGTGATTTGTGCTTAGCGAAAAACCTAGGCCCCTTTTCGTAGGATAAACCTCCCTCCTTACAGGTTTGTAACCAGCCTCCTACCCTGCCTGTTTTCTCAAGAAACGTGATCTGGTAATCGGGCCGTTTTTCCAATAAGTAGTGGGCAAAAGAGAGACCCGAAATCCCCGCTCCCACAATCAGCAGATGTTTCATAGGGACTGGGAGTATTGTTTAGAAGGGTTGCCTTGTAAGTACGCATCAAAGACCGAAGCGATATTGCGGATAAAGACCCTCCCTAAAGGGGTGGCTACAAAGCTATCGTTACGAAATATGAGCAGCTCAGGAAGCGCTCTTAGCGCAGCAATTTCCTTAGAAAAATAGGCCTGCTCTTCAGGAGAAAAGTGATAGGAAAATTTGCACATGATTTTTTGGATCACCTCATACCGCTTTTGATCATCAAAGCTTTTTTTCTTCCCCTTTTCAATAGGAAGAAGTTTTTCTTCAATCTTTTCTGTCCAAAGGGCGATATCTTTCGTATTTTGGACATATAGCTCGTTGAGAAGTCCAATCGAACTCACGCCAAAGCCGAGCATGTTTTTTCCCCTTTTCACCCGGTAGCCTTGAAAATTCCTTTCTAAGGTATTGTCAAAATAGGCTTTTGCTAAGGGATCTTCTCTCCTTGCAAAATGGTCCATACCAATCGCTACGTACCCCCCTTGCGTGAACGTCTTTCTCGTTTCAATGTACATACGCCATTTATCTTGCTCCTCGGGGAGATCTTCCTCTCGAATCGCTTTTTGGTGGGGTTTTAACAAAGGCACCTTTGCGTAGGAAAAAAGGGCAATCCGATCGGGCTTTAACTCGAGAATCATGTTTGCCGTTTTCTGAAAACTTGCAGGAGTTTGTTTAGGAAGCCCGTAAATCAGGTCGAGATTGATCCCTAAAAAGCCGCACTTTCTCGCTTCGTGAAAAACGGCTTGCGTCATTTCTCCGCTTTGCCTTCTCAAAATTGCCTCTTGCACCTCAGGATTCAGATCTTGCACCCCAAAACTGACCCGATCAAAATAGGTGCGGAGAAATGGGAGCGATTTTTTTTGGGTCACTGTTCTTGGATCAATTTCAATGGAGCACTCGCTTCCCTTTGCAAAGGAGAAGGTTTTTTGGAGAGTAGAAAAAATCTTAGAAAACTGCTCTTCGGTCAGGTTGGTCGGCGTCCCTCCTCCAAAGTGCACCTCTTTAACAAGAACGTTTTTTTTGATCTTGCTTCTAACAAGACGGATCTCTTGCAACAGAGTCTCTACGTAAAGAGCTTGCCTTTCTTCGCTGCGATTGAGAATAACAGAGCAGGCG
This sequence comes from Chlamydiota bacterium, assembly GCA_038534095.1. GTDB lineage: Bacteria > Chlamydiota > Chlamydiia > Chlamydiales > SM23-39 > JBCAXK01. The sequence goes on from JBCAXK010000014.1 coordinate 16,670, forward strand.
CAAAAAAGGCACATCTTACGACAAAACGGGATATGGATATAAAGAGCAATCTCCCCTTCTAAGTTCGCTAATTCTTGCGCGTACTCCTCGGAGCGCATGGGAGCAAAAAAGGGGGCTGTAGGATAACTTGTGTACCTAGGGATCCGCTGATTAAAGCGGGCAAATAGGCTTGGTTGCAACATAGGGGGTTTTTGCATCACTCTTGATCACCTCCACGAAATGGCGCACCTTTTCAGGGTCCATATCGGGTTTTAGTCCATGACCTAGGTTTACAATAACTCCTGGTTTTAAAGGAAGATGGTTTCTGATTTCTTCTTCGATCCGCTCTTTTGATCCGTAGAGGAGATCGGGATCAAAATTCCCCTGGACAGCCATCGATGGGGGGACTTTGTTGCGGAGCGTTTTTAACGACTCTTGCCAATCAAACGAAAGGCAGGTTGGCTCCAAAGCGATCAGATCATCGATGAATAAGCAAGATCCTCTCCCAAACACGATGCTTGGGGTCTTAGAAGCTCTTAAGGTGGCAAGGAGCTCTCTTATTGAAGGGAGCGAGTATTCTTGAAGAAGATGCCTTGGAAGGAGGTAAGCGCTCGAATCAAAAATTTGCGCGGCATCTACTCCTGCGGCAACCTGGCTTTCTAGATGTTTTTTGGTGCACTCGGTGATCACTTTAAGAAGGCGAGCAAATCCTTTAGGATCCCGGTAGAGCATCGTTTTTTCTGCAAAATAGCAAGCGACTGTGAAGGGGGAGCCGCAAAATCCAATCAAAGGGCGGTCTAACCGCTTTTTTAATGATCGGATCGCCTCCTCAAGAAAAGGGAGAGGCTCATAGCGCCCCTCTAACGGGATCACGTCTTTTTCTTCACAGATCTTCGGGTAAATCACAGGACCAATCCTCTCTTGAAACGAGAGATCGAGACCTAAAGAAAGCGCGATGATGGTGATATCAGAAAACAGGATCGCCGCATCGGGATGAAACGCGTCCATGGGGAGAAGCGTTGTCTCTTCGATCAAATCTTTCTCAGTAAAGAGCGTTTTTAGAGAAAATCGCTTCCGGAGCTTCTGGTAGGAGGGAAGGTACCTTCCTGCTTGCCTCATCAGCCAAACAGGGGGCCTAGGAATAGGGCGGCAAGCTAAAGCGTCTAAAAATAGGGAGTTCACAGGATCCGTTCTAAAATGGCATCGGCTTGAAAACCAAATTCCGTTTGTAAATCTTGCATCCGAGCCGATTCTCCAAACGTATCGATCGCAATCGCAATCCCCTCCTCTCCGATGTATTTGTACCAGCCAAGGTCACTCCCTGCTTCAATGCTCACTTTTGTGCCCGGATCATTTCCAACGACCGATGCTTTGTAAGCAGGCGTTTGCTTCTCAAAGAGTTCCCAACAAAGAAAAGAAACAACACGTACCTGTTTGCCGAGGCTTTCGAGACGATCAGCGACTTCAATGGCTAAAGAGAGTTCGGAGCCTGAGGCCATGATGGTGAAGTCTGCCTGTTTTTGTTCTTTTCGGATGATGTAAGCCCCTTGAAACGCTCCTTTAGGGTAAGGAATGGCGGCTATTTCTTCACTATCAGGAAGTTTTTGCCGAGAAAGAATCATCGCGCTTGGCCCTTCGTAAGTAAGCGCGGCAATCCACGAAGCTTTCACCTCATGGGTATCTGCAGGACGAAAAACCTGCAAATTAGGGATCGCGCGGAGAGCCATCAAATGTTCAATAGGTTGGTGGGTCGGACCATCTTCTCCCAAAAAGATCGAATCGTGCGTGAACTGATAAATCACAGGGTATTTCGAAAGAGCGGCGATCCGGATAGCGTTACGCATATAGTCAGAAAAGACTAAAAATGTTCCACAATAAGGGCGGAAAAATCCCAAAGTGCTCACACCGCTCATCATCGCCGACATGGCAAATTCCCGAATCCCAAATTTTAGATTGCGGCCTGAAAAATCTCCTGGCGCGATGATCGGGTACGCCTTAAGCATGGTTTGATCAGATCCTGATAGATCGGCAGACCCGCCGATCAGCTGAGGAAGGTGCTCGGCCAGCTCGGCAAGAACCGCATTGGAGGCGGCTCTTCCTGCAATCGGGGCCTTGATGTTTAAAGGCTCTAAGAGGGCTATGAGCTCTTTTTCGTCCATAGGAGCTTGCATTTTTTGAAAGGTCTTTAGCTGATTAGGATCCTTATTTACATATTCGGCGTAAAGCTCATTGGCTTCTTCATACGTTTTTTTCCACTTCTCCATTTTTTGCGTGAAGTAGGCAATCACTTTTTGCGGCACGTAGAAAGGGGTTTCGGGAATACCTAGCTGTTTTTTTGTGAGAGCAGCTTCTTCTTCACCCAAAGGGGATCCATGCGCTTTATGCGTTCCTGCTTTGTTAGGAGAGCCTTTCCCAATGATGGTTTTTACTTGAATGAGCACAGGTTTTTTTTGACCTGATCGAAGAGCCGTAAACAAGGTTTCCATCTCTTGAAAATCGTATCCATCCACCTCGTAGACAGTAAAACCGTAAGCCTGGTACCTTGCTTTCGTATTTTCCGAAGAATGCTCGCTTAAAGGACCATCTAAGGTGATCTGATTGGCGTCATGTAAGAGAATGAAATTGTCGAGCTGTAAATGGCCTACAAGGGACGAAGCTTCTGAAGAAATCCCCTCGTTCAAACAACCGTCGCCACAAAGACAGAAGACCTTATTTTGAAAAAGAGGGTTTTTTTGGCCAAAGCGATTTTGCAGTATTTTGAGTCCTAGAGCCATTCCAGCAGCGTTCGCAACCCCTTGGCCTAAGGGGCCTGTTGTTGCTTCGACGCCTGGCGTCATCCGGTATTCGGGATGACCTGGCGTCTTTGATCCAAGCTGCCGAAAAGTTTGCAGCTCGTGCAAAGGAAGCTCGTACCCTGCAAGGTGCAAACAAGAGTAGAGCCACATGCTACCATGACCTGCAGAGAGAACAAGCCGGTCTCTGCCTATCCAGTGGGGATCTTTTGGGTAGTGTCGTAGCACCTCTCCATAAAGAAGCGCTCCAAGCTCAGCGCAACCCATAGGAAGTCCCGGATGGCCAGAGTTCGCTTTTTCAACGCCGTCTATAGAAAGACCCCGAATTGTATCAGCTACTTTTCCCAAGGTTTTTTTTAGATCATCGTCCATAAGCGGTGCCTCAACTATTTCCTCAACTATATATTTCACTATATACTTTTAGAAAAAAATCCTTCAAGGTTTTTGACTTTTCGATCAAGATCCCTTAAAATGAGACACATGCTTTCAAATATTCTCCGAAAGAATTTCCTTGCTTACTTTGCAAAACATGGGCATAAGCCCCTCCCTTCTTCCCCTTTGCTTTTGCCAAGCGATCCTACCCTTCTTTTTGTCAACGCGGGAATGAATCCTTTCAAAGAGTGGTTCTTAGGGAAAGAACCTCCCCCCTATCCAAGAGTGACTACTGTACAAAAATGTTTACGAGCAGGCGGCAAACACAACGATCTTGCGAACGTAGGTCATACTGAAAGGCACCTCACCTTTTTTGAAATGCTTGGCAATTTTTCTTTTGGCGACTACTCGAAACAGCAAGCGATTGCCTTTGCGTTTGAGGTAGCTACCACCATTTTTTCTTTCCCGGTAGAAAAGCTGTGGGCGAGCGTTTTTTTAACCGATGATGAGGCCTTCACCTATTGGAAAAATTATCTCCCCGAAGAAAGAATCGTCCGTTTAGGAGAATCGGACAATTTCTGGTCGATGGGAGACGTTGGACCCTGCGGCCCTTGTTCTGAGCTCTACTACGATCAAGGCAGCCTATTTTCTTCGGCTCCTTCACCCAAATTCGATCCAGAAGGCGCCCGTTATATCGAGTTCTGGAATTTAGTGTTTATGGAAGAGGAGAAAACAGGGACCACCCTAAGCCCCCTTCCCCAAAAAAATATCGATACAGGCGCAGGTCTTGAGCGTATTCTTGCATTGATGGAAGGAAAAAAAACGGTCTTTGATACTGATATCCTCTACGAGCTTATCCTCAAGATAGAATCGTTGTCAGGAGTCTCTTACCAGTCCGCTAAGGCGCCCCACTTTCGGATCATTGCCGACCATATGCGCTCCCTTTCCTTTGCGATTTCTGATAAAATACTTCCTAGCAATACCAAAGAGGGCTACGTATTACGCAAGATTCTTCGTAGAGCTGCTCGATCAGGCAAACAGCTTGGTTTGAAAAAGCCTTTTCTTGCACAGCTTTTACCCACGCTACAACAAGGGATGCAAGAGGCCTACCCAGAGCTCAAAAATGCGGGCTCTACGATCGAAACAATTTTGACCAGCGAAGAAGAGAGTTACTTAAAAACCTTGGAAAAAGGGGAAGATCTCTTTGAAGAAATCCTCAGCAAGAGCTCCCGAAAAAAGCTTTCTGGGAAAGAGGCCTTCACCTTAAAAGATACGTACGGATTTCCTTTAGAGGAGATCCTTCTTTTAGCAAAGGATCATGGGATTTCTGTCGATATAGAGGAGTTTCAGGCGCTTGAAAAAAAAGCGCGCGCTCTTTCAAAACAGGGAGCTTCTTCCTCAGAAAAACTCTCATCAAGCAGCTTGTTAGCGAAGATGAGCGGCCGCTCTTCTTTTTGTCGGGAGCTCTCTGCAACCACCTCCCCCATTTTAGCGCTCATCAAAGATCATACCTTTGTGACAAGACTCGAAGAGGGAGAAGAGGGGTATGTCGTTTTAGAAACAACCCCTTTCTATCCCGAAAAGGGGGGGCAAGTGGGCGATCAAGGGGAGCTAAAAACCACCTCTTCTACCTTTCTTGTCCAAGATACGCAGGAGCCGATCAGCGGAGTGATTCTTCATCAGGGGAAAGTAACAACAGGGTTTTTGCAAACACAAGAGACCATGACAGCAACCTTAGATCACGCAAGGCGCTCATTGATTGCAAAACACCACACGACAGCGCATCTTTTGCAATGGGCCCTACAAAAACAGTTTGGCGCAAGCGTTGCCCAGCAAGGGTCCCTAGTTACGCAAGAAAAATGCCGTTTTGATTTTTCCTACCCCAAAGCGCTCACAGAAGAAGAGCTCTTTGCTCTTGAGACCTTGATGAATGAAAAAATTGTGGAAAATATTCCTGTCCTTACCTACGAGACGCTCTACGAAAAGGTGGAGAGCGACCCCCAAATTTTGCAATTTTTTGGGGATAAATATGGGCGGCATGTGCGCGTTGTAGATATGGGTTTTTCGAAAGAGCTCTGCGGAGGGACCCACGCCCGATCCACAGGAGCGCTTAGCCTTGTTTGCATCACGAAAGAGACCGCTATTGCAAAGGGCGTTCGCAGGATCGAAGTCAAAGCTTCGACCCCAGCGCTACAGCACCTACAAAAAGAGCGGCGCCTTTTAAGCGCTATCCAAAAACAGGTCAAAGCTCCCAAAGACGCTCTACTAGAAAAGCTGGAAAAAGACCAGGCAGAGCAAGAAGCCCTTCGGAAAAAGTGTCGCGCTTTAGAAAAAATGTTCTTACAAAACTTGGAAAAAACCCTTTTAGAAAAAGCTTCCGGCTCCCCATCAAGCGTCATAGAAATTGTTCCTCTCCCTTTAAAAGAACTCCCTTCATTTGCCGATCAGCTCGCAAAAACATGGCCCGAAGGGACGGTGATCTTGGGAGCGCAAGAAGCGGGTCGCTGTCAGATCGCCATCCGTTTAAGCCCATCATCCCCTTTTCACGCCAAAACGCTCGTCCAAGAGATCGCTCCTATCATTGAAGGGGGCGGAGGCGGCAAAAAAAGCGCCGCAAACGCTGGAGGGAAAAATGGGAACAACCTTCCCCTTGCTATTGAAACCCTAAAACGATTGATTCACAGGTCGTGACCCTTTTTCCTGACTCCCCCTCTTCTGTGCTACAAGCCTTAGATCTTCCTTCCAATATCTGTTTGGAAGAGCTCACAGGATCTTCGAAATCCCTTTTATTAAGCGCCCTTGCAAAAAAGAGGCCCATTCTTCTCATCACAACAAAAAAAGATGAAGAGGAGCTTTTTAGCGACCTCAGCTTTTTTCTCAAAAGGGCCCCGCTTCTTTTCCCCGCTTGGGATACCCTCATCGGAGAAAATATCCCTCCAAACGCTGATATTGTGGGAAGAAGGATGGAGACTTTCTACAAAATTCTTACCGCAAAAGAGCCTCCTGTTGTGATTGCAGAGCTTCCAAGCGCCTTGCAGCAAGTTCCCTTACTCACCCTTTCCTCTTTTTCCTTATGGAAGAAAGGCACGCCGTTTTCGTGGAACAAAGTTCCTGAGTTTTTAGAATCTCTAGGGTATTACCCCTCGCCTGTTGTCTCCGATAAAAAGCAGTTTGCGATGAGGCGAGGAATCCTCGATCTTTTCCCCATTTCTGCGACCGATCCCTACCGGATCGAATTTTTTGGCGACACGATCGACACGATCCGGACGTTTGATCCGATCCACCAACGATCGATCGAAAAAAAGTCTTCCCTTTTTCTAGCCCCCACAGAAGAGCGCTTTCTCCTAGAGCGCCTTGGAGCTTCTCCCCTTTGGGAACAGTTTCCGCAAAAGCCGCTGATTGTTCTTGATGATTTGACTTCGCTCGAAGATCTCTACGTAAAATTGCAGACCATGCCCGGGTTTTCCTCCCCCTTCCTGCAAAACATCTCCACCTTCTTTCAAAACACGGGAAAAAATCAGCGCTTATATCTAGTCAAAGAGAAACTCTCTCGCCTATCCCCTTGCCAAGAGGTGGACGGCGTCACCCATTTTTCCATGTTTGAAGAAAAGCTTTCGGCCAAATGTGTTGCCCACGAGTTTTACCCCATTTCCGTAGAGATTTTGGACGATCCTGGTCCATTTTCCCTCCACTTTCTCTATGAAAAACCCCGCTACAAAGATTCTTTAGTAGCTCTTTTGCAAGAAAAAAGCATCTCCCAATTTACCCTCATCGAGGGGTATCTATCAGAAGGATTTTTGTACAAAGGATCCGCATTTTTTGCAGAAAAAGACATCACGCACAAGAAAAAGGTCTCGAGACAAAAATGGCGCAGCGCTCATCACGCCCCTATTTCTGATATGCACACCCTAGAGCCAGGCGATCTTGTCGTCCATTTCCATAGCGGAATTGGAAAGTATTTGGGCACAGAGAAACAGAAAAACCACCTCGGATTAGAAGCGGAATTTTTGGTGGTCGAGTACGCAAAAAAAAGCAAACTCTATGTGCCAATAGCCCAAGCGCACCTTGTTTCTAAGTACATCGGCTCATCGGAAAGGGCGCCCATTTTAACCGATCTTGGGAGCAAAAAATGGCACCAAGCGAAAATCAAAGTACAAAAAGAGATCATGGGCTACGCTTCAGATCTTTTGCACCTCTACGCAGAAAGGCAGCTTGAAGAGGCAACGGTTCATGAGCCCGATTCACGCCTCATGCAAGAATTTGAAGAGGATTTTCCTTATGAAGAGACCCCCGACCAGCGTCTAGCGATCGATGCGATCAAACAGGACCTGCAAACACCGAAACCGATGGACCGGCTAATCTCTGGAGATGTGGGCTACGGAAAAACCGAAGTAGCCATGCGCGCTGCTTTCAAAGCGGTTGTCGATGGAAATGGGCAAGTCGCTCTTCTCGTGCCAACAACCGTCCTAGCGACCCAACATTACGACACATTTGTCGAAAGAATGGGTGACTATCCAGTCCGCATTGGGATCCTATCGAGATTCCACACGACCAAACAAAACCGCAAAACCCTAGAGGATCTCGCCTCTGGGGAGATCGACATCATCATCGGCACCCACCGTCTTCTTTCAAAAGATGTGCTATTCCCCCGCTTAACGCTCCTCATCATCGATGAAGAGCAGCGTTTTGGTGTCCGGGCAAAAGAGCGTCTCAAAGCGCGCAAACGATCCATCCACTCTCTCGCCCTTTCCGCAACTCCCATACCAAGGACCCTATACATGTCTCTTGTGGGAGCAAGGGACATCTCTGTGATCGCCACGCCACCACAAAACCGCTTGCCGATCAAAACCGTTCTCGCAGAAACCGACGATACGCTTATCCAAAACGCGCTTCTTCGGGAACTTGCCCGTGAAGGGCAAGCCTTTTTCATCCACAATCGGGTCGAATCGATCTCTGCGCGCGCAAAAAAAATCGGAGAGCTAGTTCCTTCCGCAAAAATTGGTATTGCGCATGGTCAGATGCCCCCAGCTGAGGTAGAAAAAGTGTTCCATGAATTTCGTGAGGGGCTCATCGATGTCTTATTTGCTACAGTCATTGTAGAAAATGGGATCGATGTTCCTAGCGCAAACACAATCATCATTGACAACGCTCACACCTACGGCATCTCTGATCTTTACCAGTTACGAGGGCGCGTTGGCCGCTGGAAGCGCTCTGCTTACGCCTACCTTCTTCTCCCCAAAAACCGCTCCTTGCAAGAGCCTGCCCAAAAAAGGCTCCAAGCTCTTTTAGAAACAAGCGGGTATGGGGGAGGAATGAAGCTCGCCATGCGCGACCTAGAAATCCGAGGAGCGGGAGATATTTTAGGAACCCAGCAGTCGGGACAAGTCGCATCGATTGGCTTTCACCTCTACTGCAAACTATTGCGGAAGGTACTCCGCTCTCTTAAAGAAAAAAAACCGATCTCCTTTTCTGAAACCAAGCTCGAGTTCCTTTTCCCCGCCTCTCTTCCCGAAATCTACATCGGAGAAAAAAGCCTCCGGATGGAGTTTTACCATAGGTTAGGCGAAGCGCATAGCGAGCAAGAGATTGAGGAAATTGCGCAAGAGCTTGAGGACCGCTTTGGCTCCTTACCGCAAGAAGTGACTTTCCTTCTCCATATGACAAAAATCCGTCTTTTCGGGACTGAGAATAAATTCACAAAAATCCGGTTTTTTCAAACAACCTTTCTGGCAGAGCGGATGTTAGGAAAAACCTTAAGTAAAAAAACTTTCCCCTTACCCGCCCATATTGCGTCTCCTAAACAGCTCGAATCCTACGTAAAAACAGTCCTTGCAGAAGAGTTTTTACAAAAAACGCTGCCTAGACATCGTTCCTAAAAAGCTCATCAGGCAGGTTTCTTCCTTCGGTGATCAAAGATCTGAAAGCAAAGCAGCTTTAAGGGTCATCGGGAGAGCTTTTTCCTCTCTTAAAGCGCTTCAGCGCTAAGGAACTCTCTAGAGAAAAAAGTGCTTAACGGCAAAGTGTTACGCAGATCTTGTTTGAAACAAGACACTCTGCAAAGTCGGGATCCTAATTTTTACTGGCGTCCAAATTTTTTTTGAGTTTTTAACTCATCTATGGAAGACTAATACCACGAATTTTTTCTGAATCTCCAATGACTCACTATTCAAAAGGCGCTTCATATGTATACTATTCAACATCCTCAAGCCACTCTACTCGGCTTGCTAAATACTTTGTACGAAAAAGCGCCTCCTGCCTGCGTACAAACCATTCCTCATCATTTGTCAGGCGCTAAGAGAAGGCAGAGCATAGGACAAGCCCCTATAATACGGGTTATTTCTCTGAGCAGTCCTGAGACAGCTACTTGTGCTCATAATGTGTTCAAAGCTCTTCAAAAAGCGCCATCAGGGCTACCTCGAAAAGGATTTGGAAGGTTAATACGTGGTTGCCTTACTGCTTTAGTAAAAGCTTCTCGAGAGACTCCCGAAGAAGAGGGGAAATCTACCGTAAAAAACACATACTCTTTGTTCTTGATGATCTTAGGCCTTCGGGTAGACGTTCCTCAGTTTTACGGTCTACTATCTCAGTGGTCTGAGGATAAGACGGAACTGAGTTTTATCCAAGCCATCAGTGATACAGGCACGACGTCGTCGTTCGCCAAAAAAACGTTTCACGCTTTTTTTCATATTGCACGAGGCTTAAAGTGCGGAGAAAAAATTTCCGCGAAGCACTGTATTATTCATACACACCCATATCTAGTAGACAATATCAAAATACAAATTCCTTGTTGCAAAGTATTCAGAAGTTCCTCTTTTGCAAAAATCCACCATTACTTACTGGATAAAGAAAAGAGCGAACTCTTGGCAGGCAAGATGCCACAACTCTATGCAATAGAAATTGTCGAAAAAAAGCGTTACGACCCTAATGCTCAGAAAAATCAGGGTATTAGGAAGCCGTTTACGTCGGTACAGGCCGTGAAAATATTGCACTCTCTTATTGATACTAAAAGCTACTCTAGCGATAGCTTCTTCGGCAAATTTCAGCATGTTGAGCTATCGGAAAGCAACAAAACACCTAACGCCTTTTTGTCGATATTTGGTTTCTCTCCTCCAAAACTCAAAACAAAAACGCATGACGAAGAGCATAAAGGCAACCATGGGAAGGGCTGTTCCGCAACACTCTCAACCCCTTTTCACAGTAGGAATACAACTCCACCTACTCTTAGCCAAGCATTTCAAACCTTGTGCGAAAATGTCCCTTATCTAGTCTTTGAGCTAAAGCCTACGGAAAAATCAGGGTCTTCTTCGCCTCTTGAGGATCGCCTTATCCATATTTTCCCAGTAGATAGTCCTAAGTACTCAATGGTTGCTTCTCGTCTATACAGTACGTTAGAAAAAGCACATGTCGAAATAGACTCTCAAAAAGCGGGATTATTCCTTAGCGCTGCCAGTCGATTGAGTGTAAAGACAAAGAAACTACAAGGGGATCGCACAGAGTATGACCTGCCACCTGTTCACTATTCTAGTATGATTACAGCAGGTCCTGTAACAGGACCTCCTGAATTTTATAGTTTAGTGATCCAGAGAACCCCTGAGGAAGATTCAGTCATCATGAGCGTTGCCCAAGCGAGCCAAATCAACCCAACACCACAGGAACGTTCGTTCCAAATTTTCCAACATTTTTTAATCATGATAAGACAGTTAAAAATAAACGGCAAAATTTCCGCAGAGTATTGCAGCATCAAAACTCATCCTTCTATATCAGATTGTATAAGAAACGATGCAGATAGGTTCGAAATAGTTGACCGTCAAACTCCGTCTAATGTTCAGGCAATATACGATAAGTTACGCAAAAAGGATAGTCAGCACCGCTACTACATAATCGAACAGTACATAGGCAAGAGGCGTAAAAAGCACAAAAAACCCCCGATCTCTAATATATATATAAAGATCGATTCGTCCGGTAAAAGAGGCCTTGACGAAGAGAACCCTTTTGCTCATCAAGTAGCCCCTGAGCCACCCGACTGCAAAAACAAGACTCCCTCTCAAAACAATCCGAAGGAGGAAAAAGCAAATCAGCCTCTCTTCCGTGCTCTCATAGGTTGTGATCCTCGGCAGAAGCAAGAGAAGCTTCCAGCTTCTGAGAAAGAGGAGCTCCTACCTTTGAGCGCTCTCAGTTTACACGCGACCGATATCCAGGAAAAAAGCAAAAAAACCCGCATATTACAATGTAATGGTCTTACCATCACAGCATCTACAATAGCAACAAAAGAAGCGGAAGAGGCAATTTCCACTCTCCTTGCAGCTTATAAAAAAGAGGGGGAAAAGCCAGATGTTTTTAGTTTTGCTAACGAGATATATCGAGCCGGATTTGCAAAGCTCTGTGAAAAGAATGCTGACTCAGAATATCCGTTAGTTTTCCTGATGGAGGGAACTGCGACAAACGCAGATGAACAAAGAAGGAACGTGACTATACATCCTAAATCCTACGCTGTAGTCGAATTCGGGGAAAACTTTCTCAATGTTTATACCCATTTTCCTGCAAAGCGTGATCAAACTGAAGAAGCGGCTGTATTACAGCAGTTTTTAAATATTTGTGATTATTTAATATCACCATCTGTCGGTAAGCCGCTTTACATACGGCTGCTTGCTCATGAAGACTCTCTTAAGAACTTCCTTAAAGATAAATTGCATTGCGGTAAGATAGTCTTTATTGATATGAACCCTCTGGATCGTTGTGGACTGCTGCTATCCAATCAGTCTACATATGAGTACGTCTGCGAAAAACATCCCGTCATCGAGGCAACGACATCGATTGTAAAGAAGCTAAAAAGACCGCCAAATCAGCAATTTTTCCAGAATTTTCGCTACATCCATAACAACCGAGCTACACGATTACGAGAAGAACTGGCAGAAGAAAAACAACCCTCTTTTGGTGTCATGCATTTGCCAGATGAAGACGCAAAAATCTCTGACCAAAAAGAACATCGAAGATACCAGGGCACATCCTAGCAGCCTACATTTAGTAAGACGAGTAATCGTCTTACAGTTTAGTCTACAAGAGGCAATGTCAAATCCATGGTTGCGGCTTCTGTCTTGTCGATTAAAAAGAGGCGCGATCCTCTAAAAGAGCTTTTTGAAATACGAAAATCCAACACCAGTTCTTCAATCCCACATTCCTCACCCTTTTATGCTGAAGCGTAGATTTTTTCAAAAGGAGGCCCTAGTATCGTATATAAAGATGAACAGGCTTGGGGTTCAATACAATCTTAGTGCCTTAACCATTGGTTTTTTTGAGGAGAACATGAACTCCCTCAAACATCTGGAAAATCCATTGTAAACTCGGTTTTTGTGTGGGTTTTCCCGTTTGGCTCCATACTGTTTTACCTGTTTCTGCCTACGAATCTGCCGTTGGGCAATCGTATACACAAGAAGACAAAGGCACATCACCATACCGGGCGCAATGATCTTTTTCTGCTTTTTTAAAAAGACGGACGAGGTCATGAACGATGCGTCTTTTAAAAATCGAAACCCTCTTTCCAAACGCTGCTGTTCCTTGTAGTTGACCAACATTTCCTGGCTCGATAATTTTTCTGCGTTTAACTCGTTGGTAGCGATGATAACCCTGCCTAAAAAAGCGCTTTTCTCTTCTATTTTTCCTTTGTCTTCAACAATTCTTGCTTGTAGATGGTAGCTTACTTCCACTGTGTCTTCCGGGCCGGGTCTTCTTTTTTTGGACTTTTTGATCGCGATTTCTGTATCTATTAGTCGGTCATAACGCAAGCTTTTCTACAGCTCTTTTTTTGAGTAGTACAAATGCAAAATCTTGGTCCCTATTCTTCCCCAGAACCTAAATTTTTTTTGCACTTTTACTTGGACTATGAAAAGATTGTTCCGTTAATTTTTTCTACATCTACAATCTCCAAATCACTCACTATTCGGAAGGCACTTCTATATGAATCACGTTAGGAATCACAATCCGCTATTGCGCGCACTGGACGCTTTATACGCAACAACTCCCTCTACTCTTCTACAGGAAAGCGCTCATTCTGGGTTAAAAGCTCACGCAGCGCAGGATGGATCAAAAGAAACTCCCCCAGTAATACGTGTCATTGGACTTAGCGATTCTACTTGCGCTCACGAGGTATACCAAGCCCTTAAAAAATCCCCAGCAGGCTCCCCTCCCGTAGGATTTGGAGTCTTAGTTAGACGTTGTATCAACGCCTTAAAGATACAAAAAAAACAACCCAAAGAAGGGAGGCAATCTACCACAAAAAAAATGCACTGTTTGGTTCTGATGATCTTAGGTCTTGAAAAAGGCATTCCTCAGTTTTACGCTTTACTATCTCAACAAAAACCGTCTGACACTGTCGCGGAGCTGACTTTTATCCAATCTGTGAGTTGCCACCAAAAAACGGAAAAGCTTGCCGAAAAAACGTTGCACTCCTTTTTGCGTATTGTAAGCGCTTTACGATTTGGAAAAAAACTTTCAGCTAAGTCTTGTTGCATCGAGACGCACCCATATTTATCAAAGATTCTCAGAAAAAAATTTTCTCCCCCCGAAAAAGTGCCTAATGTCAATAATCTTAGTCTGAAAACAATACAAAAGACCTTAGAAACTAACGCGAAAAAGGAACATTTCTATGTAGTAGAAAAAATCGAAAGAAAGTATCACCCCCCTAAGGATTCCGAGAAAAAACAGAACTCTAGCAGGTCACATAAGCGAACCTTTAAGCGATTGCATACCTTGATTCGAGACGCATCTAGAAATAGCTTCCTCGGAAAATTTCAGTGTCCAGGTCTCTTAAAGCCATCTCCATCTGCAGAGAAGGGAACCTCGCAGTCGGAAAGCCTGGGAATAGCCCAGGCCTTTTTTTCTACATTTGGTTTTCATCCCCAAGCAGCCAAAGAAAGCGCCTATGACGAAGAACATAAAGGGGGAAATGGAGAAAATCCATCCACAAAACTATCACGCGGTTTTACGTCCAATCACGCAAGCAAGTGCGCTCTTAGCGAAGTATTTCAAAGCTTACGCCAACAAGTCCCCCATCTCCTCTTTCAGAAAAAGCCTACGGGGAACGGGGAGTCTTGTTCGCCCCTTACGGATCGCCTTATCCATATTTTCCCAGTAAATAGTCCTAAGTACGCAAAGAATTTTGCTCACCTATACGCTATGCTCGAAAAAGCACACGAGGGAGTAGACTCTCAAAAAAAGGATTTGTTTTCGAGCGCTCTCAAACGATTGAAAGCAACAAGTGCTATCAAACAGTCTCACTATTCTAGTATCATTACAGAAGGTCCTGTAGAAGGACATCCCGAATTTTATAGTTTCGTAGTGCAGCCACATTATAAAGATTTGATCATCGCTAGCTTTATCCAGGCCATCCAAGTCAACCCAACATCACAGGAGCAGTCGTTCAAAATTTTCCAACGTTTTTTAAGCATCATAAAAGCCTTACAAACAAGGCGTAAGATTTCCGCAAAGTATTGTCTCATCAAAACCGATTCTTTTGTGTCAAATTACATACAAAACGAGGAAAACTCCTTCGAAACAGTGCCTCACCTACATGGCTTTAAGAAAATACACGCGAAGTTAGAGAAAAAGAACAGCGAAGAATCCTACTACGTAATAGAAGAATACAAAGGCAACAAGCATAAAAAGGCAGATAGCCCCCGGATTTGTCACCTACACACCATGATCCAATCGATCCCTACACCACCGCTTTCCGAAACGCTCCTTCATTCTCATCAATTAACATACTGGTCCACTGAAGATAACTGGGACGTTTTAAAGAGTTTTTTTTGAAACAAAAAAAGTGGGGTAGCAAATAGGGCATTCTGACAAGAACGATTTGTACTTCACGCTACAAACATCTTGTCTATTACACATCAAAAACCAAACTGGGTAGCGTGTTTTTCTCCTCTGCCGAGGAGCATCAATGGCTTGGAAAACACCTTTCACAGTACATGCAAAATGCTATGCGTCGCTATCTTCCTGTAATTGTAAAAAATGAGAATGTTTCGTTGGTCTTTTGAGCGTATACACGTCTCCTTTTCGGAAAAGGAATACACGAATATTCATTTGCTTGCTATCAAATCGTTCTTGTCGACAAGCCCTGGGGTAGCAAAACGAAATTAAAAATAGCCCTTGAAAAATTGAAAGAGAAGCCCATAGCAAGCATTTTCCAACGATTACCAGATGAGCCGTTCCCTTTACTATCGATCAAGAGAGCAATTTATGGACCTTTGCCGGGTAATGATGTAGCTAGAAAAAGCAAAAGCTTTTTGAGTTTTTTAGGCAAGGTGTGCAAAAATTGCATAACAACCTTTTCCTAACTCTTAAATAAAGAATTACTTAACTAGTAAAAAGGACGTATTTTATGTCTTCTTCAATCAGCGTATCCGCTGCTTTGCAGGCTCTACGCAATTGCGCCACTCCTATAACCTTCCAGCATAAAAGTGCTTTGCGAAACTACGAGCAGAAGGGGGCTTGCGTAACAGGATTGCATTCTATGCAGGAGGGGAGCGTTTCGGTCTTCACATTGAACGGCAATTATCCTGCTATAGAAGCTGCGCACCAACTATACCTAGCTATAAAGAAGAAGAGAGGCTCCTCTTACCCGAAAGGACTTAACCAATTAAGTACGACGGCTATGAGGCAATTAAAGTCTGCCCTTTCGCGTATGAGGCGCTCCTTCAAAAAAGATGTCTATTCAGAACAAGCTTTCTGTTTCCTATTGATGGTGGTAGAAGGCGCTACCGGCAAAGCTCCCGCCTTTTACGCTTTAGCACGGCAACACGTCGAGGAAAATCGTACTATCAATCTTATAGTTACGCAAACATCTCTTCTTCAACGTAGTCCGGCTGCAACAGCCCTCAACGTTTTGCGTAAATTTTTTGAGGTCTTAAGTCTTTTGCAAGAGTGTAAAAAAATCACGGCTACTTTCTGTCATACAACGACTCACCCCCATTTCCATACGTTGATAAAAAGCAATCCAAAGAATTATACAATCGTCTATAATAAGGATGAGTTGTCAAACGAGTTATTCTGCACAGAATTTAAGGAAAACAGCGAGACTGACTATCACTATGGACTAGAACAATCCCATAACAAACGCTCCCCGCATTCTCTAAATCTTGCGCGGATTCTTGTTCTGATCAGACCTGCAAATGGGAAGCCCTTTCCACCCCGCCTTATGCCTATTTCTACATCCCCACAACATGTGTCTAGCGAGGAGAAAGCTTTGATGTTTAACAGACGCAAGCAGCGCCATCGACCAAGCACTGGTTCTTTTTGCTATCTAGGCCGTACTCCTCATCAAAACATTCCGTCGCAAGCCCTTAAGAGCGCAACTACTTTAAAATTTGAGGTGCTGCTCGAGCAAGTAGCGGAGATATATCGAGATAGCCAGGTGGATCATATGTTGCAAACAGGAGAACTTGTGATCGTAGTTTCTCGATTAGCCGCAAAGTCGCGTGAGCGCGCAGACCAAATCCTCACCAGAGAAACAGATTCTCAATGCGCTCCAGACCCATCAAGTGTGTCTAAAGATGGGGTAAAAAAACAGGATGGAAATGTTGGCTACTTTTTACTCATAGAAGGAGCCTTGCAGCAAGAAAAGCTGCGACCTAAATCATTTGCTCTCCTCAAATCACAAGGTCGTATCATGGAAATCTATCCCTATTTTAAAGCAACTGATAGGGACGATTTGCAACAAAG
>JBCAXK010000015.1:0-31116 GCA_038534095.1 Chlamydiota bacterium
AGCAAAAAAACTCTTGTTTTTATAATAAATAGTTTTTAAAAAACGATTGTGATATGATTATATTTTAATAAAACAAACGCTTTAATAATCATTTTTTATATCAAAATAAATTTATTATGTATAAAAAATTTAAAAAGTGTTTTTGCAAATTTTTTAAGGAATGTACTATGACACGCGTCGTTCAAAATCCATTGCTTGCAAATCTTCCAACAACGACCTATTGTTCGATGATTTGCCAAAAAACTGTTCATGCTATTCAGAGGGTTTGGTCTTGTGTTTGTCAGCTTATTTGTGATTGTTGGATCTGGATGACTAGCCTATGTCGTTCTACCTCAACATCCGAGAAAGCACAGCTACCCAAAGGGAAGCCATATTCTTACGCGCGATCTACATCTACCTACGAAAACTCCCCCGTAAAAGCAACCGACGCGCATTCCTCTAAAGGCGAATCGCTTACGAAAAAAAACAAACCCTATGCCTATCATAAATCTACATCAGCCTACCAAAATGCCCGGTCAAAATCATCGCAAGCTCCATCCGATCATTCCGCGCCATCTCAGCGCATAGGACAGGAAGATTCGGAGATATACTTCCCCGAATACGTCCCACCCGATATTCAAAAGGCGATGGATGATTTAGATAGGTATGAATATGGATCTCATAGCTTTACTCCAGTCCAACCAACAAAGCCTCGATCTAGCGCCTCCAAACATCCGTTGAATGCGCAGAAGAGGGACACCGATACCTCGTCCTCTGCATTTTTCCGAGATTTCTCCGGGTTTGCCTCCCTATTTTCTAACCATATATACCCGGAAAATGACCACACTTGGTCTTCTTTTCCATTTTGAGCCTTGCGCCGGAGCATTTTTGAGATCGCCCATCAAGGTTATTTCTCGGATAAGCCTCTAACGTCAAACTCTCAATTGTTTCTATTGTCAAGAATACTCTTGCTATAGAAAACTTAGCGTTATGAAAGCTGGCGTATTTACTGCAAGTGGATTTGGAGATGGGCTCATCATGATGCTCGTTGCCAACGCGCTCAAACAAGAGGGCTTGACCGTTGTTTTCTATAACCAGCACCTTCTCTCTCTAGGAGAGCGTTTTGACGGCATTTTGTTTTCTCTTCCCCCAAAAATATCCACGATCCCTTCAATAGGGAAGTCTCTTGATTGTATTTTTTTGCAGCACGATAACTCCCCCCTGGCAAAGTCCCTAATCACTTTACGCAAACAAGGACTTCGAGTCATTGCCTTTTATAGCAACCATCAGCAAAAAAAACATGGCCAGCTGCATGAAGATGACTGGGTGTTACCTGCGGAAAAGCCCATTGTTCACGGTCTACAAGAGGCAATGACCAAATTTTTACACAAACCCGTCAGCCGCTCTATTGGCATGAGCCCTTGGAAAACGGCTAACCCCTCGAAAAAAGTGGTTCTCCACCCCTTTAGCACCTCTTCTCAAAAAAACTGGCCTTGGCAAAAGTTCCTCCGGTTAGGGAAGGAAATCGCTTCCCTAGGCTATGAGCCACATTTTTGCATGAGCCCAAAAGAACGCGCCACTTGTGACCAGAAAGGCCTCTCGATCCCCCATCTACCAACGCTCTCTTCTCTAGTGGATTTCTTAGCAGATGCTGCTTGTTTTATTGGGAATGACTCTGGGCCTGGCCACCTCGCCTCTTACATGCAAATTCCTTCTATCATTCTATCTGGCAACCCCTGGATACAGCACTGGCAGCCTGGCTGGCAGCCTGCGACTCTCATCACCCCCTCCATATGGATTCCAAAAGCCAAAGCAGCCTTCCGGATGCGGGAGCGTTTTTGGCAAAAGTGGGTCTCGATCAATAAAGTTTTGAAAACATTTTCTTCGATGGTTGACGTAGATCCCTTACTTCGATAAAATGACGTTAGGGGGACTTTATCTATGAAAAAATCTGATCCAAAAAAGTGTGCAAAAAAAATTGCTCGCACTCATACAGATACTCCTGACGAGGGGGAATTGCAAAAAGCCGTTACGAAAAAACCTACCGAACGGCAAAAGAAAAAACAGCAAAAACTCGAGATGAAACAACAGAAAATGCCTAGATCAAGAGAGCCGGTAGATGACGCGGAACATTCTCCTGAAATGCGCACACAAATTCGAGATTTTTTTCATAGACCTAGGCAATAGATCTAAATCAATAGGCTGTTATTCTTGAAAAAAATCTTCTTTTGAACAGTTCGCTTCACCCAAGCAGGCAAAGGTTCTTGCCCATTCTTGGGCTTGCAACATGCTAGTAAATCAGAGCCTTTTTTTACTCTATACGGGTCGGCTCTTCACCCTTGTCCTGATCGGTATTGGTATTGTTACTATTATCAGAAGAGTCTTCGCGGCTTCCGCTACCGTTTCTTTCTTCTGAGCTACTATTTTCATCGCCACAGTTTAAGGTTCCGTCTCCGTTGATGGTATTTATATCAATATCAATATCAACTCGAATAGACATTGAGAAAGCCACATTGGGAGTAGAAGATAACAACACTAAAGCTAAAAGATGTTTCATTGATTGCTCCCGAAACCGACTGTTGATCTGCTTGTTGTAATCGACGTCTTTGCTTCTACTGGTGTATGTAGATTTACAGTCACCCGAACACGAAAAAACGAAAAAACCACCGCTCCTGTTAAGAGCAGAAGCCAAATTAGTATGATGGGATTTTCTTTTAAAATTTTCATTCTTGATATCTTAGCAAACGCTTTGGATTATTGATGAAATCTTCATTCTATCGATTCAATATTTTCTTGTGTATTTTTTTTGCAAAATCAAAGAAATATTGTACCTTGGACCACTTTTAACCGAAGACTTTTAACTGCTGCAGGCATCATCTAAAGAAACTGAGTGAGAGCCCCAATTTACAGAGTAATACTAGACTTGCTGCTCCATTTCGATGCTATTCTTAGAGGGCATTTTCTTGAAAATGGATACCTAGAAGAGATCCGTGTTGCTGGCTCTATGAACTGCAATTTCGTAAGGGATAACACTATGGGCGCAAACTTTGATGCGCCGGTTCTAAGACAAACTGTTCATGATTGTCTTTTTTTGTATAAATCTCCTATTATTTTGTTCAAACGATTTTACACGATGATGCATGACCCGCATTCTTCACTGCTCCGATTTTCATTTCCCACAAAAAATCACCGATGATCCTTCTCAAATTTTCCTACAATTTTTTTCCAAAAGATGGATTGGGAACACGAATTGGCACTTCTCTAGAAAGCACCATTTTTCCCATGATCAGCTCAATCAGCTCCCTGCATTTTGCAAGGCGGAATCGGTAGAGACCGTGATTTTTACCGGAGACGCCTCGATTACAGGAACAAAAAAGGAGCTCGAAAATGCCGCGGCTTTTTTTGAAAAAATCCGCGCAGAAAATATTCAAATCCTTACCCTTCCTGGAAATCATGATCATTACACAAAAAAATCCTTTCGTGAAAAAGCGTTTTATAACCATTTTCCTGACAACCCTTCTTCCAATTACTCGTTGAGAAATGGAGGCGTAGAAGCTCTTCCTTTATCGAAAGACTGGTATTATGTCGGGCTTGACACGGTAAGAAGCACTCCCCCCTATTCCTCTAGAGGCGACTTTACAAAACGCATTGAACAACAACTACAAGAGGTGTTACGTGACCTGCCCGATACCCCAATCCTTATGGCCAACCACTTTCCCTTTCTTCCCTTTGACCATCCAAGAAAGATTCTGGAGAAGGGAAATCGTTTAGAAACGATCATTGCCAATGATCCTAGAATTCAAATTTATATCCACGGTCACACCCACCGGCAGTGCATTGCCGATCTTCGGGAAGACAATCTTGCTCTGATTTTAGATAGCGGAAGCGGAGCTCATAAACACTATGGAACATTCCATCTGTATGATTTACAAAAAAACAGCATCGAAATCACCGTTTATACAACAACAAAAAATATGTTTTCACCGATACATAACACGCGATTTTTCTGGAGTTAACAATTTGAATACGCGGTTTTTGATCTTTTCACAGCAATGATTGAGGCAATTGTATGATTTACCAACTATTCCTCTGTTTTTTCACAAGCTTATCCCTATTTTCTTGCCCCTTTTGTCCAGGCTCATTTGCAAGAGAAGCGCAAACGTTTTATGAAGATGATCTTGTTCTTGGCGTTTATCCTCATAAACCAATCTATCCCAATCATGTCCTTGCTATTCCGAAAAGACACGTCGAGCGCCTCGAAGAATTAACCGGTGAGGAAATGCAGGCGATTTTTCATTTAGCAAAAAAAATCGAAGAAAAAATTTTCCAAAAAAATGGTTTGACCCATTACCTGTTGTTACAGAAAAACGGCCGAAGCGCCGGGCAAACTGTACCCCACGCCCACTTCCATATGATCCCCATCGCTGAAGGGACTTGGACCATCTCGGTTTTATGGCGTTTTTTTTCTGAGCTTTTTTATTCCCCCTTGCGAGAAGAGGCTCTCCGAGAAAAAACGGCTTTACTTGCAGAGCAAATCAGCGATTGATCTACGATCCACTCAGGGCCTTTCTCCCCTCTTTTTCTATTGCTTCTATTAAAAACTCTATCTAAACTGAATTCTGTACGACTATGAATACTACTATCCCCAATTTAGACGCCTTTTCTCCCGAAGCGCAAAAGCATATTGCACAAGTATTTCATAAAAATTACGACAGCACCTACAAAAGAGACACCCTTCTTTTCCTGCAAAAGCACCCAGAAGAGGTCAATAGCGCCTTTAGCACGCTTTCTTTTGGAACAGGCGGCATCAGAGCTTTGATGGGCGTAGGATCAGCTCGTCTCAATGAGTATACCATTGAGATGATTACCCAAGGACTTGCGCTCTACTTAAAAAAACAGAAAAAAAAACGTCTTTCTGTCTTCATTAGTTACGACAATCGTCATCATTCTCATTTCTTTGCTAAGCTCTCTGCTCAGGTGCTCGCAGGAAATGGGATCGACGTATATCTTGTAAAAAACCTCCGCCCCACCCCTCTTTGCTCTTTTGGCTGTAGGTACTATGGCTGTAACGCAGGCATTATGATCACAGCTTCTCACAACGCCCCTGAATATAACGGCTATAAGGTCTACTGGAGTGATGGGGCGCAGGTCACAGAGCCCCATGACCAGGGAATCATGCAAGCGATCTCCACCATTGAAGGTCCTGAAGAGGTGTTGCGGGCGAATATAAAAAATCCACGTATCCACTGGGTAGATCATACGCTCGATCAGGCCTATTTTCAGGAAGCAAAAACACTTTTTTCAAAAATGTTTGGAAGAAAAGCGAGAAAAAGCCGCTTGCGTATTGTGTATTCTAACCTGCATGGAACTGGGATCACCATCATTCCAACAGTTCTAGAACAGCTCGGATTTTCTGAGCTTTTTTACGTAAAAGAACAGCTCCCCCCCGACCCCCAGTTTTCTGCAGCAGAAAATCCAAACCCCGAAGAGCTCCATGCGTTGCAACTAGGTGTCGACCTGATGGTCAAAAAGGCCGATCTTTTCCTCGCAACCGATCCAGATGCTGATCGGATTGGGGTCATTGCGATGCACGACAAAACGCCCATACGTTTTTCAGGGAATCAAGTCGCCTGCCTCTGTCTCGACTTTTTGCTGCACAATAAAGAGTCTTTTCCGAAAAACCCCGCTTTCATCAAAAGCCTCGTCACGACAGATCTTTTCTCGACTATGTGCAAAGCTCACGGTTATCCTTGCTACGAAGTGCCTACCGGATTCAAATACATTGCAGAAAAAATCGCTGCTTGGGATACCTCCAAAGAACACTCCTTTGTCTTTGGCGCAGAGGAGTCTTTAGGCTACCTGCTCGGCTCCTTTGTCCGGGATAAAGACGCTGCTATAGCAGCTGGATTGATTGCTCTTGTTACAGAGGATGCCAAAAAACAGAACCTATCTCTCTACGCTCTTTTGAAAAAAATCTACGCATCGTACGGAGTCTATAGAGAAAAGCTCCTCTCTTTTTCTTTTTCTATCGACCAAGAACCTCTGATGAAGGGCGCGATGGAAGAACTACGAAAACATCCAAAAAGATTGAGTAAAAAGCAGACCCTTTGGAAAATCGAGGATTATGAAAAAGGGATTGTTGTCGATCTCATTCACAAAACGGAACAACCACTTGCCAAGAAGAGCGCCGGAATGCTTCGCTACACGTTCCAGGAATTTTGCTCTGTTACGCTAAGAATTTCCGGAACAGAACCAAAAATCAAAAGTTATCTTAGCTCGCATAGAAAAGAATTTGCTTCTGTCGATGAGGCCATCAAAGATTGCGACCATGATCTCGACTCTTTAGAAGAAGAGGTTCGCTCTTTTTTTCGGATCGATTAGGGGACGATTGTCTGATAACCTTGTGAATGGGTACCAGAGGCGCTTACAGCAACGACTTCATACACCGCCTTTTCCCCCTTTTGAATCCGCCCATCTTCCAAAAACATCTTATCCTCTGGCGCGAGCTTCCGGAGCAATTGTCCATTTTTTCTCA
Organism: Chlamydiota bacterium; assembly: GCA_038534095.1. GTDB lineage: Bacteria > Chlamydiota > Chlamydiia > Chlamydiales > SM23-39 > JBCAXK01. The sequence continues at coordinate 6,515 of JBCAXK010000015.1, forward strand.
CTAAATAGTAGGCTACTTTTGCCCCTGCTAAAGTCTCCCATTCAAGAATATTTCTCCGCTCTTTACCCGACAAAAACTGCTGCTCTATCTGCCTAACAGAAAGGTTTTGTACCGGATGACAAGGCTCCACTAACACAGCGCAGGGAGGATAGGGAAACAAAATCTCCCTAACAGTATTGAAGGTATCTAAAGAAATGCTATCCAATGATTTTTGGATAGAGCTGCCCACATATAAATGGCTCCCGTCTTTTGTGATCGTAAACGAGGAGGCGCCAAGACTTACAGGAAGGGACCGATCCCAAACTTGTTTTTCCCAATCAAAGCGTCCTACATTTGCTGTTTTTTCTCCAAGAACATAGAGGTATTTCCCATCTGGAGATATGAGGATTTGATTTCCCCCTTCTACAACATTGATCAAAGAACAGAGTTTTCTGACAGTTTTCTTCCGGTAATTCCAAACAAGAAGATCGTAATCATAACTGCTAGACGCAATCACCATCTCGTTTTCATGAGGACCTGGGCAAATAGCTCCCAAATTTCCTGGATTCAATGAGACTGCGTCAGACATTTGTTTGCTTGTCAGGTTCACAGTTTGTAACATTCCCCCATCACCGGTGATGAACGCGAGATCTCCTTCTAGATTGATGGCAAGACGCAAAGCACCTTTCAGGTTGTGAGGCATTTTCGTTAGAAATTTTTGCTCACGAAGATCAAATATAAGAAAGTATGAAGGTGAGGTAGCAAAAAGATAAGGTTCTTGCAAACAAGCATCGCAAACCTTTTCCTGAAGATCAAGACGGCTTTTGACCGTTTTTTCCAAGCAGTCTACCACATAAACGTAGGAAGAGTCTTTGAGCTGCACGTAAAGTTCATTAGCCGCTTTTCTAAATAGGATTTTTTCTGGAAGAAACGATTGCAACGATAAAAAGCCATCTGTTTCTTCGCTTTCTCTCTCCATAAAAGAGAGGTATCCTTCTTCCAGATGGCCTACGTACAAGGTTTCTGCCTGCAAGAAGATCGCAACAAGACAGAGAACAAAGATCTTTCCGATCATTCGGGAGCCTCAATCGAAAAAGTCCGGCTAAGAGTACCAGAAGTACTCACTGCAGCGATAGCATAGAGATCTTTAGCCCCCTTTTTGATCCGATAATCCTCAAACAGCAAGGAACCTTCAGCGCTTATTTCCTGGATAAACCGCCCATTTTTCCAAATGCGAAAACTCTGAGTACTCGCTTTATCCGCTTTTTTCCAGGAAAGGCGATTGGTATAAATGTCTGTAGAGAGAAAGCTGCTTTTGCTTTGGGCAATCTTCAGTTCTTGTACTAGGGTAACGGGTTTGATCGCGATTCCCAAACACTCATCTTCCAAACAAATGGGCGCTCCAGCTCTGCCTGTTGCTACATCGATTGGAGTCACATCATCAGAAATAAAATTTGCCACAAAAATCGTCGCACCATCATCAGTAATGGCCGCGTCTTTAGGAAAAGTCCCTGTAGGGATGGGATCTCCCACAAAGCCCGCATTAAGAAAAATCGGAACAATATTCCCAGTAGCTTCCCCAAGAACGTAGGCAACTTCTCCATCATGAGTCATCACAATTGCTCTTCCCCCTTCTGCAATCCCTTCTAATGGGATTTTTTGCAATACTCTATTCGTCTTTGTATCGATCGAGTAAAAGGGAAAAGGGGGAAGCGTAGAAACGACGCATAACAGGCTTTCATCGGGACTTAAGCACATACCATCAAACCTTCCTTCAAGAGATAAATTCATCGAAACGCCCTCTTGAATATCGACGCAACAGATAGCGTCGGTTAAGGCAATGTAAGCTTTATCAGCAAGCCTAGAAAGTACAAGTTTTCTAGACCCGTATCCTGCAATGCTAGCTACTTTTTTTCCCATCTTATTGTCTGGTATCGAGAAATTGTGCAGACCGTCGTGAGAAACAACATACCCCATATCACCAGAAGAGCTAATAGCTATCCCTGCTGGATCGGTAAGATGCATCGTAGCACATTTTTTGTAGGTACGGGTTTGAATCACCGAAATCGATTCAGACCCTGTGTTTACAACATAAAGATATTCCCCATCTGGAGAAAATGCCATCGATTGGGGAGCCTCTTCGACAGCAATCGTAACGCCTACTCCTCCACTTCGGGTGTCGAACGTGCCTACAGCTCCTAAAGAGCGCTGGCTGACATAAGCAGGAGGAAAACTAAACAGGGTCAAAGGAAGAAAAAATAGATAGAAAGTCCTCATCGAAACCAACACACTTAAAAATCATATAGAAGAAAATACACAAAAAATATTTTAATCTCTTCTCTTTTTTCATCAAGTTTTTTCTACATGCTCAGAATCGATAACTTTAGAGAAAAGTACACGATTTTGGCAGTCCAGAGCCTTTTTCAATGACTCTGTAAGAGATCATTGTATTGGTAGTTTGGTAAGAACCCCGTTAATTTCATTAACGGCAACTTGAATATTTCCAGGAAGATTCAGTACCTTTGCCATATTTCCTAGATTTTTGAGATGAGAGACCCATAGCTTATTCAACAGCTTAAAATCTTCCTCGTTAAAATCAATAAGTTCAAAAGTAGTACCTCGATGATAAAACGTCTGTTTGATTACTTCATGCAATTTATTGAAATTCATCAGACCGAGCTCGCGAGTCAGCAGAAGCAAATCATGATAGTCTTTCATACGACTATTTATGGCACCTTTGGAGATCACCGTTTCAAGTTTTTCTGCAAAAATTGTTTCAGGCGGATACACCAGCAAGGAAATTTGGCTTTCAAACAAAGGTTGATTACGATACTAAAGCAAGATTTAGATCCCGAGAACTAGGACTCACCACATCGCCTATTCCAATATCGATGTGAATTCTATCCTTCACACGCCCAAATTTAGCTTCAAAGTCCACCCGATAACCAGGGTATTTCATATGCGGCTGTTCCAAAGAACTCATGCCTTCGTAATGGAACAAAAAGCCATCAGTTGCTTGTATCGAAGCAACGTCTATCATGGCTTTCTTGACCTCGTTTTCATTAGCTTTCATGCAAATGAATAGAAAATCGAGATCAACCGTTTCTCGTCCTATTTCCATCATGTAAGACAAGAGAAAACCGCCTTTAAAGATAAACTTATTATGATGATCGGAACGAGATAACCGCAGCAAAAACCGTTCTAAAAGAAGTTTTTTCCAACACTCATTAAATTGGATTCCCTTTTCTCTAGCAATATTCTTAATGCGATCTTTTAATGCCTGCTCATTCATGTTGTTGCGGAAATAAGATAAGGTAAAATATTGAATCTGAGTTTTTTAGCACACGTTTGTAATTTTTGCAAATCTAAACGCATACCACTTTTAGACGCTAAAGCCCTTTTTAAAGCTTTAATCGCCGTTTCTCGACTTAAGAGCCGAAAGGCATCAATAATTGTTCGTTCTCGATCAAAGATAGGCACTTGAACTCCTCCTAGATCCACGGTATCTTTACCAAGATCCATATTACGCAGACGAACGATTTTCACCCTATTTCCTTTGCGAATTGAGGTGCTATGAGGTACTGCTATCCAATGCTGTCTGGGGATTTCATCGGTAATTTCGTAAATAGCCAGTGCAGAAATCAGACAAACCACGCCACCCGGAATTGAATTTACATTATCGATAAGATCCTCCCATTGAAAAGCTTCTGAGGAACCCCGATAGTTAGCCCCTTGATAAATGCCTCTTCCTAAACGTCGAATTTGCTTGGTTTTAACATAATATCCTAAAAGAGCAGAAGACACTCCCCATTTTTTAGCCTCTGCTGCAGTAAAAAAAGGGCGAATCAAAAGTTGGTGAATTGCCTTAAGTGCTTTTGGCTTGTGCATAGGGATCTCTTAATCTCTTTAATTTAATAAAAACACCCAAAAGCATCAAGTGGGTTTTTATTTTAATTTTTGAAAGTAGTTATTGGCTTCTCTGTTGCAATTCTTTTGAGAAAGTGGGGTTTTTACTGTTACAAAGTGAATTGGACGTAAGCCAACTCTTTAAAAGTGAAAACTTATTGAAACAAAGCCGCTCCAATGCTGTCAGCTAGTGGCGTTTTTAGGGTTAATGAAGGGACTTTTATTTCTTTAATTTTGTTTTTTGCAGCTTAAGATGGGTATGCTCGAAAGATTTTGGCAACAGAAGACCTGGGCGATTTACGCAAACAACATGGGCGCTCTGGTCTGCATTTTTTAATGATTGTGGAATCCAATCGAGAAATTGAAAGCAAAAAATAACAGAAAAAAGACTTTATATATTCTTCCTACCACTACATGAAGAACTGCTAGGTCGCTTCATTCGATCTGACAGAGAGATGGAGAACCAATTGCATTGGGTACTCGATACTAGTTTCAATGAAAATAAGTCTCAGGTTTACAAAGACCATTCTCGAGAAAATGTGTCTTATCTATTACGCAAATAGGTTCAGGAGAAATGGAAAATATCCATCGGCGTCCGTTTAGACTCAACTTGCCTGAGGCTTGGTGGAGCTGTGAAAATGCCAAACATCTGATTGATTTGAGAGCTTGTAGAGCAAATCGTTTTTGGAATGAATAGTGGGAAAACTAGTGGAGTACATTCCCCGCATTTTTCATCGCACCCTTTTTCTACATCAGAATCTATAATTTAGAGAAAAGTAAACGACTTGGCTAGTTCATACTAATTAATAAAAAATTAATTTTTATTTATTTTTTAAAAAAATAACAATTTTTGTATAATTAATATAGGTTTTTTAAAAAATTTAAATAAATACAAAGAATCTATAATTTATTTTCTAAAACTGGATCAAAAGGAGATAGCATGAGAGCTTTTGGCGTGTATAAAAGCCAGCCCGCTTTTTTTAAAGATACCAAAGGGCCTACTGATCTCTTCTTTCAGGACCTAAACGCCCTAAAAAAACAAACAAATCAGTTGTCTCGCCTCCTTGCATCCAAAGAGTGGGACAAGGTGAGTAGCTCCCACTTGCAAAATATCACACCAAGTCTCTTGAAAAATATGTACTCTCTTCAAGAACGAGATATTGAGGCGCATTTCTCCGATTCTCCAAGAAAATTGCAACAATTTCAGCAGCCCTTCAATAGCTTCAAAAGGAAGCTTCCGAAGCTAGTAAAGCAGTTCGAAGTTTTTAAAGAAAGTATGATCAGTAATCAACAAGATTGCGTTTCTAGTCTCGCCATTTATAGTGTTATTGTCCTGATCTCATTGTATTCAGTCGCTTTACAATGCGCTATGCTGACATTTTTCATCCCACTTGCTTCGGTTGCGAAATGGGGACTATTCACTTCTGCTGCTTTCTTGGGGGTTTATCCCATTGCCTGCTGTGTGGTTTACGCCAATTACAGATGCAATCTGGCAGATCCCTTTTTCCTTAAGTACGCCATCAACGAAGTTGACTCATTAGTACACAAAATGCTGAAGGTGAACACCGAACGCACAAAAAAAGCCACCACTTAGTAAAGCTAAACCACCACCACAAATCACCTGTCAAGCTTCCAAAAATTCTTAGAAAAAGGCCAAAGAACAAGCCGACATTCTTTCCATGACCTCACTTATTTACAGAACAAAAAACTCCTTAACAGGGATGGCATAAAAAGATTAGATAACTTGAAGTTTCTCTATCTAAATAATCACTATGGATTATTTGTAAACTGCCGCCTTTGACCTAAAATAGATGGAAAGAATACTTCTTTTTAGAAAGTCTAGCCAAACTTATTAACACGCTTATCAGGATTCTCTTTTGAACGCATTACTCCATAAATTGAAAGCCAGATACCTAGCAATGCCCATCCCGATCCGTAATCTCTAGAAAAAACGTCAACCATGCTATGAATTTTTATGGCTTTTACAAACAGCGCCAAAGAAGTTCCACCTGCTAAAAAAAGACAGGAGTTCATGATCGCCTTGTATCTCATATACTCATGAAAATAAGGAATATAGACAAAGTTGGTGAGCCGCGCATGGCGGTTACCTTTTTTTTTCGGTTTATCTTTCTTGAGATTTTCGGTCAATACATCTAGAGTATTTTTTACCAGTTGCTGAGACTCCTTGAAGTCCATCGGACGATTTGGATCTCTTTGATCCAATCTGTCTTTTTGTCTTAAGAAAATCTTAAGGAATAGTAAAGAGACAAATGCATTTTCACAGCGAAATTCCTTACTAAGATCAAAATCAACATCCTCATTGAAGCCAATCAATTGCTGGCGAGCATTTTTTAAACACTCGTTCATTGCCTCCCATTGAACCACTTCACTGTAAACACAGTCTATGTAGTAGCTAGAAAGCCAAGAATATTGATGCTCAGCAGTATTTCTTAGTACCGAGAGCTGACTTTCATTATTGATTTTAGGGAAGAACTGTAGAAAGTCGTTTAATTTCCCTTGTACATCTACTCTTTTAATCTTATCCAAAACAAGATACGTTGCTATAAAATCAGAAAACCACCAATTCATAACATGATGAGCGCCTCGGCAAACACAATACTCGAACCTACTCATATTCATCGACATAAAATGCATACTACACCTTTTTTCAATCAAGAATTTTTACACTTTCGAACCATCGAGATACCGCATTCACTTTACACTCCCAAACACTCTCATCACCAGGTTTACCTTCTTCTCGACTCTGTCGAAACAACACTCTCTTACTAATACTTTCTACGATTTTACTACGCTCCTGCATTAGATTGGCCACGTTTTCTATTATAAGACGTATATCATCTGCGCTTTCTTGTAATGAAGGAGGGACCACTGCAGGAGTTGAGCCAACTGCCCTTAAAATGCCTTTCAATAATTGAGAGACTTTTGCTCTTGTCCTGAAAGATATCTTGACCACACCTGTTTCTGAGACAGTTTTGCACATGGGACATTTGGTCCCGTTGTGCCTTCCAATATACTTTTCTAACGCTTGACGCTCGAATGCATTGTTTTTGCATTCACAGCCTTCCATAACAACAGGATCACATAAAACACTCTCTGTAATAGGACAAAAAAACTTGTCGGCTGAATCTTGATTTATGAAACGAGGGAATTGCAAATAAGCTTCAATGATATAAGAACAATTTCTGAATTGATCAATAACAGTATTTGACAATCTCTGGAATTGTCTATAACGCGCTTGATTTACCTTATTGATACGATTAGCATCATCTCGGTTCAATTGTTCCCGTTTACTTGAATCATATCCTGTTGCGCCTCCAATACAAATACCCACTGTGCCACTAGCAAGAACATAGGACCAAATTGTGGACGTAGCCCAGATAGATGCCGCTCCTTTCACGAAATTTTCTACTACTCCAGTTATGAATCCGGCTATAGCGTAGAATCCACCTAACTCCACAGCACCAGTCAACGTCCCCTGAATTACCGATACTTCACGTCCAATCGGAAGATCTTTCAAGAAAGTAGTTAAGTAAACAGGCGGCGACTGCATATTGGAAAAGTCCATGGGTTTTCCAGGCTCAAACACAACTTGTAAAGCCATTTCATCACTCCTTTGGAAAAAGTTTTTAAAAAATTAATTTACATTTTGTTTTTTGCAAAGATTTTTCTTCTCAACCCATAAATATTTCTCATTATTTCAGTGCCCCTATCCTTTGAGCACATGTTTACCTACTTCGGCAAGCTTAACTGTGGAAAAAAGAAGTATAGAGTACTTTTTCCAAGTCTTGGAAATATCTCAAATCTTTCCAATCAGTCATTTGTTGATTTTTTATGGAATCGCGCAAGGTACTTTTTGTTAGAAAAGGGTGCTTATAAATAGCATAAAGGGTTTTAAGCGATCGAATATCGTAACAATATGAAAAAGCATGATTGCCAACGCTAAGAAAATGATCAAGAAATCATGGAGGCGCCGAAACGCATTGAAAAGCAGCTTATAATCCCTTGAATGCTCGGGGAAAGAGACGATCAGAGGATCTTTTTTGATAGAACAAGAGAAATTAGTCATCGAAAATCTATTCGCAAACCCCCAAGGTCTTTTATCTTACGACTTAGCAATCTGCGTAGCCTCTTTATCCGGGTATTCGACCCGCATATGATGAGTAACTAATAGAGTTTGTACAAGAGCATTTTTGACCAAGCCGAGCTCAGCAAAGGTTAAATTGCATTCTGCTAACTGCCCATCATCCATCCGTCTTTGCACAATTTTGTTCACAAGATTGTGCAAAGACTCTTCGGAAAAATCTTCTAATGAGCGAGAAGCTGCTTCTATGGAATCGGCAATCATGATGATCGCCGATTCTTTACTCCGGGGCTTTGGACCTGGGTAGCGAAACGCAGGTTCATCCACCTCCTCTTCTCGGCCCGACTTGAGCTCAAGTTCTTTGTGATAGAAAAAATAGACGAGCGTAGTTCCATGATGCTCTTGAATGATATCGATGAACGCTGGAGGGAGGCGGTACTTTTTCCCAATAGCTACTCCATCAGATACGTGGGAAATGATCACTTCTGCCGACTCTTTCGGAGTAAGTAGCTGGTGGATGTTGACGCCGCTTGGTTGGTTTTCTGTAAAAAACTGGGGATTATTCAATTTGCCAATATCGTGGTAGAGGGTAGCTACGCGGCAAAACAGCCCGTCTGCGCCAATCACTTGAGCCATCGCCTCGGCTAAATTCCCTAGTACAAGGCAGTGTTGATAGGTTCCAGGGGTCTCCATCGCCAATCTACGAATCAGCTCGTTATTTGGATCCATGTATTCCATCAAGGACATTTCGGTCATCACTTTGAATAATGACTCCAACATCGGCAAAAGTCCAACGACTAAAATCGCCGCGGCCATCACAAAGAGCGCTGTGAATCCTAAATCGGCGCTTAAAGAGAGGTTCCAAAACCGGTTGTCGGCAAAAGAAAAAGCAAAAAGCAATGGAACCATGGCAAAATACACCTTGGTCGAGACCAAAAACACTTCCTTTCTCTTACGAAGAGCTCGCGCTGTTGTGACAACAACAAGAGCTGAAACCAAATTCAAAATCAAAAATTTGCTGTATTCAACCACAAGTCCCATCGACAAAATCACAGAAAGAAACGAGGAGGCAAAAAGGGCAACGTCAGCTCCTAAAAAAATGACAATCAAGATAGTGGCAAAAGGCAAAATCACAGGATACCGCATCAAATTGAAGTAGGCATGGGCGTTTCCTAAGATGACAAACTCGGTCACTTTTGCAAAAACAAGCATCATCACCACAACGGAGACGAGGAGGCAAAGTTTCTCAATGGACTGGATAACTTCTTGTTTATAGAGAGAAAAATAGAATCCTGACAAGCCTACAAACATGCACGACAAAATCAGAGCAGAAATCATCGGCAGGGGATCCCAAATCATCCTATTTTCATTCAGCTGCGCTTTCATGGCTTGGAGCATGGTAATGTGCCTCGGTGTCACCGTTTCACCTTGATCGATGATTTTTGTCCCAGCGCGAACCCGGGTCATTTTCTCAGGAATACTCTTTTGTGCGATATTTCTTAGCTGCGTTGTTTGTGTCCGATCTTCTTGAATTTCCCAAGAACGACTCGAAAAGAACTTAAGAACAAATGGGACAATCTCTTCACTCAACGAGCCCGATTTCTTCATTTCCTCTCCAAAGACATGCCATACTCTTTTTGGAAGGAAAATGGGCTGATCGACGCTTAGGGGAACGTACGACTGCACGTACGTGGTAGGTAGCTTATAATCCCGCATTTTTTGCACGGTTCTCCCATCGGTAAAACGACTTTCTACCAAAATATCCTCCAAAATATCGGTCGCTTTGTAGAGCTGATCAAACGCAATATTTTCTGGAAGATGCCCTTTTTGTCTTTGTTGGATGATGAAGTTTTCAAAAGTGAAACGGGTGTCTACAATTTGCCGCTCGTTGAGCTGGTAAATAGCGCCAATTTCTCGGGAGGCATCTTGTTGTAAAAGCAGAGTCGATTCCCGATCGGGAAAAGAAAAATCAACTTGACTGATCAAAAATCTTGGGGCAAGATCTCCCATTTCAAGATTGTCAATTTTTGCTTCTCGAAAATGGAGAAATGCGGCAAGAATAAGGATAAAGCAAAATACAATCAGAATTTTTTTGCAAAAATTTTTTGATTTTACCTTCCCGCTTGAAGAAAATAGGGAACGCGTCGCTTCTCTCATGATTCCCCAACAGCCCCTTAGCGTTTATTTACAATGTAATCGATTGCTGATAGAATCTCAAGCATCGATCATGGGAAAAAGTATGGCCAGTCCAAATACCTACAAAAGCATCGCCCGAACCTTTCGTCCGCAAAAATTTTCTGATGTCCTTGGGCAAGAGCCTATTGTCACAACACTTCGTAACGCGCTTCTAGACAATCAGCTAGCTCATGCTTACCTGTTTGCAGGTTCAAGAGGCTCTGGGAAAACCACCCTAGCCCGCATTTTAGCCAAAGCGCTCTGCTGCCAAAAAAAAGAGGAGATTGAGCCTTGCTGCGCTTGCAGCTGCTGCCTAGAAATCCAGTCGGGAAAATCATTAGATGTGATCGAAATCGACGGAGCCTCTCATCGAGGAATAGACGATATCCGCGCTCTCAGTGAGACAACAATTTATGCCCCTTCGCATGCAAAGTGGAAAATTTACATCATTGACGAAGTGCATATGCTTACAAAAGAGGCGTTCAACGCTCTCTTAAAAACATTAGAAGAACCTCCTCCTCAGGTCAAATTTTTATTCGCAACAACAGAACCCCATAAAATTTTGCCCACGATTTTAAGCCGTTGCCAACGCTTTGACCTTGCTCGGATTGCTCCCAACGTTTCTGAAAAAAAATTAGCCCAAATTGCAGTGAGTTTGGGGAGAGAAATCACCCCACAAGCTTTGTCCCTGATCACCAAAAGAGCGGAAGGGTCCCTTCGGGACGCTGAATCTCTATTGGAACAACTATTTTCATACGCATCTGGTTCTATTGAGGAAGATACCGTCATCGACGCTTTAGGTATGACGCGTCAAGAGGACTTCGCCCTCCTCGACCAAGCCGTGCTTGAAGAAAACGATGCCTTTGCTTTCTCTTTTTCTGATCGCTTGGTAGAAAATGGTAAAGACCTGAATTATTTTTTAGAGCAGCTGTTTCTCCATTTTCGAGCTCACTTTGTCTGTTTACTTGAAAAAAAATCCTCTTCCTACACAAAAGACCTATTATTTTGGGTATTTGATCTGATTGTAGATACTCAAAGAACCTTTGCAAAAACGCCGAACCAAAAGCTGGCGTTAGAGATGTTGCTTTTGCAAATTTTACGAGCAAAAAAGCGCGTATCACTTCCAAGTCTGCTGAGTCGGTTAGAGGAGATCCACCGCTCGATTGTAGCGCGTGAAGAGAAAATAGAGGCGCCTAGAAACAACCAAGCAGCAGAAATAGCGGAGAAGGATTCCCCTGTAAAAAAAGAGCTTGTTCCTATCCCGTTTGGAGAAAAAAACACAGAAACCCCTTCCTCCCCCTCACTAGAAAAGAAGGTCGTCTACGACACGCTGCTCCGCTTTTCTTCTGTAGTCCTGGAAGGTCGTATCGAACAAAACTAAAGGAGATGTTATGGGATCTGGTTACTCAAAAATGAAAAAGAAAGCCAAATTGATGCAAGCGCAAATGGAACAATTCAAAGAAGAAATGAAACAGCTTCAAGTGACAGGACAGGCAGGAAATGGCCTTGTCAAAATTCTTATGAACGGAGAAAAAGAGCTCCTCGAAGTAAGCATCCAACCAGACTGCGTCGACAAGGAAGACATTGAAGGATTACAAGATCTGATCATTGAAGCATTTAACGATGCGATGGGGAAGGTAAATGAACAATCTTCTAATGGCCCTGAGCTCTTCTAATCGGCAATAAGAGCTTGCACTTCACAGGTGTTATTTTTCTCTAAGGCTTCCTGAGCAAGAGCCTTGGCTTTTTCCAAACATCCCTGCCTGAGCAGACATTTGATTTTAGGCAGTTTACCTAGAGGAACAGACAAAGACCGGATTCCGAGTCCCAAAATCAATGGGATCGCCCGCTCATCAGAGCCAAATTCCCCACAAAGTAGTACCGGTTTTTTCTGTTTTTTGCCCGCTTTAGCAATGTCGCTTAGTAGGCGAAGTACGCTAGGATGATAGGCTGAGTAGATGGTCGCAAGATCGGCATCTTGCCGATCTGCCGCTAAGGTGTACTGCACAAGATCGTTAGAGCCAATCGATAAAAAATCGGCGGCTTCTGCAATTCTTTCGACTAAAAATGCAGCGGCTGGTAGCTCAATCATTGCTCCTACCAAAATCTTTTGCAGAGCTCTTCCCTCCTTTTTTTGTACCTGCTTCCCAATAGCAACGATTTTCTGTTGAATGTCCAAGAACTCCGCTACATCAGCAATCATCGGCAATAATACGCGCAAATCCCCAAAGCGGGAGGCGCGTAAAAGGGCGCGCACCTGCGCCTCAAAAATGGACGAATGTTCCAGCAAAAACCGCATCCCACGTCGTCCTAGAGAGTTTGTATACCCGGCCCCCTTGCTATCTGGAATCGTTTTATCTTCGCCTATATCAAACAGGCGGATAATCACAGGCTTTCCCCTCGCTTTTTTTACTAGGGATGAGTAGACAAAAAATTGTTCTTGTTCTGAAGGGAACGCAGCGCTTCCAAGAGCCAGTAGTTCAGAGCGATAGAGCCCAATTCCGCTCGCATGTTGGAACGCAGAACTCGCCATCTGATCCCCATGATCCACATTAGCCCATACCTCTATACAAGCACTCTCCTTTTTTCTATCCTGAATATGGAGGGTCTTTTCCCAGTATTTACTTAACGTGTCTCGATCGGTCAAAAGCTGCTGGTAATCATCTTTTGTGCTACTTTTAGGATTGAGAATAACGATTCCCTTGTCTCCATCAATAATCAACTCATCCACATCACCCCAACAATCTCGATGAATAGAAGCAACGTAAGGGATCGATTTGGCTCTAGCAATGATCGTACTATGAGAAGAGAGCCCACCTTTTTCTGCAATCAAGCCGCAGATATTTTGGGGATTGATTTCTGCAATCATCGATGGGGAAAACTCCTGCACAATGAAAATAGATCCGGGGGGAATGTCCCCGATGTTCACCTTGGAAAAGGGCCGAAGATGGCCTAAAATGCGCCCAGCCACATCGATCACATCTCCGATTCGCTCTTCAAAAAAGGGATTTTTTTTACGAGAAAATTTTTTTTTGTAATCAGATATTGCCTGTAAAAATACTGCCTCTGCTGTGTCATGAGGATTGTTCCGGATATCTTCTTCCACTTTTTCAATGAAAGGATCTTGTAGCATGGCTAAATGCGTATCTAAAATTTCTACAATTTCTGCGCTTCCCTCGTTGCTTAAAGAACTTTGCAACGAACACAAGTCCACTCGGGATAGCCCAAGAGCTTGACGGAACCGAGATACCTCTTGTTCCACATTGATCGTTTTTTCTTTCAAAGGAGAACGAGGCTGCTCTTTTTGCAACACGTAGGGCTTACCCAAGGCAATCCCCTCGCTTAAAGGAAGGCCTTCTAATATGATTTCTTTTTTCAACTTTCTTCCCCAAATCTTTCGGAAAAAGCTTTTGATAGAGCTTCGACCACCAGGTCAGCGTCATGCCCTTCTGCTCGAATGGTGATGAAACAATTTTTCTGCGCTGCTAACATTAAAATTCCCATGATGCTTCTTGCGTTGATGGTATCTTTTTTGTAGGTAAACTCCACTTTTGACCGGAATCTTTGTAACAGCTTAACAATCGCCGTGGCAGGTCTTGTATGTAGACCTAGGTCGTTGCGTATTTTAACGACTTTCTTCACACGCTTCATTGATGGATCTCTTTGGATGACGCTTGGATATGGCTTGTAAAAGTTTTGCATTGAACTCTTTTGCAGAGTGGTATCCCATATGCTTCAAACGGTGATTTAGCGAAATGGTTTCAATCAAGAGCATTACGTCGCGCCCTGGTTTTACCGGCAAAATATGAAAGGGAATGCTGATATCTAAAATATCACAAAAACGCTCTTCGAGACCGACTCGATCGTAAAAATGGCAATCATCCCATTTTTCTAGCTTAATCACGATATCAAGAGCTTTGTCGGGACGGACACAAACAGCTCCATATAGGTGAGCGACATTGATGATCCCAATTCCGCGAATCTCCATCAAATGGCGAGTAAGATCGGGACCATAGCCCATCAAATGCGCCCCCTCTTTTTTGTACACCTTCACTACATCGTCAGAGATCAGCCTATGCCCCCGCTCAATCAGTCCCAACGCAGCCTCACTCTTACCAATCGAAGATTCTCCTTGGATCAACACCCCAATACCAAAGACTTCAACTAACGTGCCGTGCATCATGACCGATGGAGAAAATTTCTCTTGAAGAAGGTAGGTGATTTTTGCCATGAGCTGCGTTGCAGAGATATGGGATTGCAATAAAGGGATTCCCTGCTCTTTACAAAGCGGAGCCAGTTCTCGAACCGATTTGTAACCTTTCCCTAAAATCACAGCAGGGGTTTCTTCTGAAAAAATATCTGTTAATCGCTCGATCCGGAGCTCGCCGACCATTTCTTGCAAATAGCTAGATTCTGTTTTTCCAAAGATAAGAATCCGCTCGCGCACAAAGTGGGGCGTATACCCCGATAGGCTGAGACCTGGTCTCTGCGCTTCTGGTTTTCGAATAACCCTGTGAAAACCCGCCTCTCCAACAACCAGCTTCAGGCCAAGTTCTTCCTTATAATCTTTGTAAAAATCTTCTACTAGGTACATGTATTAGAGAGCTCTTCAAAAAATCGGGCGATGACACCCAGTTTTTATCTGGGCAATCTAAAGAACAAACGTTACAAAAAAAAAGAAAAAAACCCAAGAATTTCTATTGCTATTTTGCAGGCTTTCAGAAAATTCCCCTTGTAAAAATCTTAAAAACCCCCATTTTTCCTAAAGAAAAATCGTAAGATTTCGTAAGGAAAAGAGCATGACTCATAAAAAACCGTTTTACAAATGCCCATCGATTGCTATAGTCCGCTTTAAAGGGGGGGGGATATATGGCATATGCTCGGGTAGTGATTATTGGAGGCGGTTTTGCAGGCCTTGCTGCTGCAAAACGATTAGGCGGCTCAAAACTAGATGTTTGGGTGATTGACAAGACCAATCATCACCTTTTTCAACCCTTGTTATACCAGGTAGCTACCGCAGGACTTTCTCCTGCAGACATCGCAGCCCCTATCCGAGAAGTGTTGCGAAAACACCAAAACATTACCGTCGTGATGGGAGAAGTGATCAACATCGACAAAAAAGCGCAGGTGATCCATTTGAAAAATGGAGATGACCTTGCCTTTGATTATTTGATCATAGCTCCAGGCACAAGACACTCTTATTTCAATCAACCCGACTGGGAAAAGTATGCCCCTGGACTCAAAACTCTCAAAGATGCCTTAACCATACGGGAGCGGATTTTAATCTCTTTTGAAAAGGCAGAGCGGTGCGATAGCATTTCAGAAGCAAGGAAATACCTCAACTTTGTCGTTGTTGGGGGAGGCCCTACTGGAGTGGAAATGGCAGGAGCCATTGCAGAAATTGCCTACGAGACAATGATCAAAAACTTTCGTAGGATCAATGTAAAAAACACCAAAATTTACCTCATAGAAGGGGCAAAACATGTACTTCCTTTTTACCCAGAGCATTTGTCAAAAACGGCAGAAAAATACCTGGGAAAATTTGGCGTTGTTTTGCTCACGAGCAAAAAAGTCACCAACGTAACAAATGATGGCATTTACATTGAAAATCGTTTTATAGAAACAAAAAATATCATCTGGGCTGCAGGCAACCAAGCATCTCCACTCCTTAAATCTCTCGATATTCCTTTAGACCGAGCAGGTAGAGCGTTTGTAGATCAAGATTTGAGTATTCCTGATCATCCCAACATTTTTGTCTTAGGCGACGCTGCGACTCTTAAAGATAAAAAGGGGAACCCTTTGCCTGCCTTGGCCCCAGTAGCTCTTCAGCAAGGGCGTTATGTAGCAAAAATTGTGAAAAAAAAGATCAAAAAAGAGGACCGCCGTCCCTTCAAATACTTTGACAAAGGGAGCATGGCAACGATCGGAAAATCGAAAGCGATCGGGCTATTTAAAGGGATCCCATTTAAGGGGCTATTAGCTTGGCTTGCCTGGTCATTTATTCACGTTGTGTATCTAATTGGTTTTCGGAATCGTTTAAGCGTTTTGGCCCAGTGGATTTTTGCCTACTACTCTTCTCAAAGAGGAGGCAGGCTCATTACAAAATCGTTAGATGATGAGCTCATGCCCGATCCCGAGAAAGATGCGTTATAGAAACGCCGCCTAGTTAGAGAGGCTTTGGTATTGCAGTACCAAAATACTGTACAAGATCTAGGCGAAGACGCTCTCGTTCGTGAGCAACATGGATTATTTCCCTTTCGATGTGTCCCTGAGGTTCTCCCGTGCTAGAGAGCCGTTTTTGGAATATGTTTGCAATCACCATACCTGTTACGCAGAAAGATCCTGCTAGACATAGGATTTGTTTTATGGCAAAAATGCTAGGGGCTTTATTGACTGTAGCACACAAGGCAGCCCTTGATAAAGATCCCTCACTACGTAATACAGATGCTGCTGTGACCGCTGTGTTTGTGACGATCCAGGTACTAACGCCTATGATTGCCCCCTTCTTATAAGCAGCCTTCCTGAAGTTTTTTTTCAGTGCTTTTATCTCACGGCCAAGCTGCCAATATTTTGCAATAGATTGCCGGCTAGACTCCTCGTCGATTTTACTCTTTGTTTCTGGGTGAAGATTAGGATCAATTACAGCATAGTGCGTACCTTCGTGCCTGTATAAAGTAATGCCGTTCAATTTTCACCTTTCCTTATTAAAAAAGCAAAGCATAGAGCAATTTATTTTAAAAAAGCTATTTTTATTTTATCGATGTTGCGATTTTTACGAAACAGAGCTTCTTACTTGAGATTTTCTTTTTTTAGAGCGAATAGGGCCTGTCAAAGCAAGAAAAAGATACAGCAATCGCTCTCCCATTGACTATTTGCAAGCCTTTGTAGAAACATGTCTACATATAAAACGAGAGATCAAGGATTTTTTATGCTCGTTGTAAAAGATCGCTGTAAGCGCGCCTGGAGAAAATCACAAAGCTCTCTAGTCATGTTTTGGAAACAAAATCCCCTCCTATTTTTTTCTGTGATTGCGCTTTTCGGTATGGGTCTCAAAATGCACTTTTCCTGGACGTTGCTTTGGATCACAGTCACGTTTGCCCTTTTTCAATGGGAACGATTTCTCTACTCCTTGCCTCTTCTAGTTGCCTGTTTTTTTTACGCGCCTAATAGGCACCCTTTTGAGGAAGCGGCTTACGTACAAGGGATTTTTTATCCAAGTAGAGTGGAAAAACAAACGGCCCATTTTCGAAAAGGTTGGATTCTCCAAGGCACCTTTGTAACAAGAGGACACTCTGTTTCTGCGCGCGTATCCTTAAGAAAACTGCCTAGGCGAATTAGCCCCTTCGTTGTTGAGGGGATTTGTAAAAACCGGGGTGATTACCAATGCTCCCTTTTTCCTAAAAAACCGGTGCAATTACTAGAGCCTACCTTTGCGAGCGCCTTCGTACAAATCCGTTTTCGTTTGACGCAAAAAATCGATCGCTGGATTTTTTCCCATGTTCCTTCAATGGTAGTAGCGCAGTTTTTGCGCGCTTTTTTTCTGGGGAAAAAAGAGGATCTTTACCTCAACTACTCATTCCAGACATTAGGCCTCTCCCATATTTTGGCCATTTCTGGATTCCATTTTGCCCTTTTTGCCGCGGTATTTTTCACCCTATTTTCCCTGCTTGTTTCTATCTTTAGGGCGAAGATCTACTGTCTCGTATTTGTGAGCGTTTATGCCTTACTTTTGCAAAATTCCCCTTCGAGTTTTCGCGCGTTTATTTTGATTTCTCTTGTACTATTTTCCGATCTTTTTGGAAAAAAAGTGCGCATATACAACCTATTAGGCGCCTGCCTCCTGATCGCCCTTTTACTCGATCCTACCTCAATGCAATCTCCTAGCCTACAACTCAGTTATCTAAGCTGCTTTGCTCTTCTTCTGTTTTACGCTCCCATTTTTCAAGCATTGGAAAGATGTTTTTACAAAAAAACGCCCCTTGCAAGAGAACAAAGAGAGGGAATCAAACAACCTTTTGGAAAAATGTGGGTACAAACGGCGGCTCAGAAATGGTCTTTTTATTTAAAAAGCGCTCTATCGGCTTCTTTAGCTATTTATTTTTTAAGCGCTCCTTTGGTTTTAGCCCGTTTTTCCTCTATCTCGTTTGCCTCTCTTCTTTACAATCTATTTGTTCCCATTCTCCTTGGAGGACTGATGGGCCTATGGGCGATCTTATGGCCTCTATGCTTTCACCCTTACGCGGCTTTTCTCCTCACCTGCCTTACTGAAAAAGCGCTCAATATTTGCCTTTTTCCGCCTGTTTTCTGTAAAAATCTGACCTATTTAGGGGAGTTTTCTTCCGATTTTGCCCTTACTTGGGTCTCCCTGTTGCTTTTTATCGGGTTTACCTTGCAAGGAGGGACGCTTTTTCGTTATGATATTGAGTAAATTTGGTGGCCGTAGCTCAGTTGGTAGAGCATTGGATTGTGGTTCCAAGGGTCGCGGGTTCAAGTCCCGTCGGTCGCCCATCTTTACTTATGGACATTTTCACTGCCATTTTCCTGGGAATTCTTCAGGGTTTTCTTGAATTTCTTCCGATCAGCTCCTCATTTCATCTCACTTTGCTTAGCGAGAAGCTAGGGATCTTCCATCAGCCCATTTCCCCCCTTTTTTTTCTTTTTGTTCATTTAGGCACGCTTGGCTCCTGCCTTTGGTTTTTAGGTAAAGATTTTTGGGAGATGCTACAAAAAAAAGTCCCCCTCACTTTTTTTATGATCGCCCTTGTCCCTCTCGCATTTGGCTACATTCTTCATCAAAAAACGGCTCTCTATTTCTCTCCAACTATAGGCCTACAAATATCTGGAGCGTTCTTGCTATTCACCTCATCTGTGCCTCAAAACGGAAGCGCTCTTCCTAGCAAACGCTCTGCTCTTTTTATCGGCACTTTCCAAGCGCTTGCTCTTTTCCCAGGCATTTCTCGTAGCGGCATGACCGTCAGCGCAAGTTTCCTTCGAGGATGGCGCTCGAAAGAGGCCGTTCGGATCTCTTTTCTGCTAGCTGTACCAACCATCCTAGCCGGCGTATTTGTGGAGACTTTGCAATTAGGATTGGAACAAACGGCGGTTTCTGCGCCGTTTCCTCAAGTCTTATCCCAAGGTTTCCCACAAGCTTTACTAGGCATGTTGGCCTCTCTCATTGCAGGAAGGATTGCAATCAGTTTTATCGACCATATCTTCGCAAAACAGAACTTACGTTTCATAGGTTTGTACCTAGTCCTTGCTCCTACGCTATTTCCTACGTTCTATGCGCTCCGCTAGTTATGCTAGCATGTTTTTTTGACCGAGGATTTATTCACCATTCCAGAAAAGTTCTCCTTCGATCGAATCCGCCAATTTTTCTCCTGTAAAATTTGCTAGCAAGTTGCTGCATCATGAATAAACCCTTCTTGCGCAAAAGGGCTATTTTCCTAACAGCTCCTATGAGGATTTTTTGGGACCTAATTCTGTAATGTGTTATGAATAGAAGGAGAAGAACCTCATTTTATATTCATGAAGAACTCCTCAAAAAAAAAACAAGTCAAACAGCATACGGAAATGCGGGGCCTTATCCTGCTCTTTTTTTCTGGTTTTTGGGGACTTTCTTTACTAAGCTACGCGGGAGGTTCCCCTTCAGCCAATCTGCTCGGGTATTTAGGCCACGTAACCGCCCTTGTTTCTTTGTATCTGTTTGGACTAAGTAGCTACATCTTTTTAGCGATTTTAGGATACGCAGCCTATTTGTACGTAATCAACGCGGTAGATAAAGGTATCCCCTACGGAAAAAAAACGGTTGTATGCTTCACCGTGCTGATGTTTTCCACCTCATTTTTAGCGACTATTTTAGCCGACACCTTCCCCAAAAAAGCCCCCTTATTTGAAACAAACGTCTATTCAGAAAAAATCACAGTAAAAACGCCGAAATTACGGATCATAGAGCGGCACAATTTGGGAGGCGTTCCCGCCTATTACCTGTATAAAGACCTCCCATTTCTTAGCGTCAAAGAACTTCTCAGCCCCTCTGGAGCCTTTTTGCTCTTTAGCTCTACCTTTTTTGTAGCTCTTATGATCCTAACCAAAACTTCTCTTTTCGATCTTGCAAAAGGGGCGCGTTTTCTCATCAAAAGCTGTTACCGGCAATGCAAGCGAGCCCTTTTTTCTGTCCGAAAACCGCAGCGCAAAAAAGCTCCTGCAAAAAAACCGGCCACAAAAGTGGCTGCAAAAAAAGCCCCCGCAAAATTCCTGTCCAACCCTTTTGCAAAAAGAAGGAAACCAACAGCTACTCCTGTAGAAACGGTTTCTCCCCTCCCCTCGTCTCTTCCCTACCGTTATGAAATCCCCTCCTCTCTTTTTTTGAGCGATCCAAAACCTATTGATCAGTCTTCTCTCACGAAAGACCTACAGAAACAGGCGAAGGTACTCGAAAAAACGTTACAAAACTTCCACATTGAAGGGAAGGTGGGCGATATCCACTGCGGCCCTACGATCACCTCATTTGAAGTGGAACCTCCAGTAGGGGTAAAGGTGCAAAAAATCAAAGCACTAGAAAATGATATCGCTCTCAGTATGGAAGCAAAATCGGTCCGTATTTTAGCTCCGATTCCTGGCAAAGCCGTTGTGGGTATTGAAATCCCCTCTTCCATCCCACAAGAGGTGAGTTTTAAGGAGATGCTCGATCATTATAAGAGTGAGAAAAAAACGTACCATATTCCGATCATGCTCGGGAAAACCGTTGTCGGAGAGTACGTCAGCGCCGATCTAACAAAAACGCCCCATTGCCTCATTGCGGGAGCAACCGGATCTGGAAAATCGGTATGCATCAATACGCTTGTGATGTCCATTTTGATGAACGCTCGGCCCGATCAGGTGAAAATGCTCATGATTGACCCGAAAAAAGTGGAACTCAGCCAGTACTCCACCCTGCCCCACATGATCGCACCTGTGATTTCAGAGCCTCACGGCGCCTACGCCGCTTTGCAGTGGCTTGTCCAGGAAATGCAACTGCGCTACGAGATCTTAAAGCAGCTAAAGCTCCGCAATATCCATGCGTTCAATAAAAGAAAAAAACAGCCAGAACAAGAAAGCTCATTTCCGGTTCCGATTCCTGAGCACATGCCCTTTATTGTGGGAATCATCGATGAATTTGCTGATCTCATGATGGTTTCTAGTTCCGATTTAGAAACCCCCATTGCAAGAATTGCCCAAATGGCAAGAGCCGTAGGGATTCACCTCATTCTAGCAACACAAAGGCCTTCCCGAGAGGTGATCACAGGGATCATCAAAGCGAACTTCCCAACAAGAATTGCGTTCAAAGTATCGAACCGTGTCAACTCACAAATCATCCTCGATGAAACAGGCGCTGAAAGCCTTTTAGGCAATGGTGATCTTCTATTCAATCCTCCCGGGACCTCCAATTTAGTGAGAGCGCAAGGAGCTTATATTTCCGATCAAGATATTTACAATGTGATTGAGCAAATCACAAGGCAGGCACCTACCAACTACCTCATTGAGTCCTTTGATGCGATGAAAAAAGAAGAGGTTGATCAACAATCTGGAAGTGACGCTCTTTATGAAAAAGCTCTTGAGGTCGTCCTCTCTTCTAAGTCCGCTTCCACCACGTTTTTACAAAGAAAACTCAAAATTGGTTACGCAAGAGCTGCCTCTTTAATGGATAGCTTAGAAGAAAATGGGGTTGTGGGGCCGCAAGAGGGAGCCAAACCAAGAAAGGTGCTAAAATCCCACGAATCTTACTTGATTCCTTAACCCTTCTTTAAAAAAGTAGGCTACACTCAGCTAGTACCATCCTGAAACCAACATTCCACAACTTTGATGTTGCAGTGTAGATTTTTTCAAAGGAAGACCCAAGTGTCCTAACCGACATTGAGCAGATGCAGCCTACAGTCCGCGCCCTTTTATTTTGAAGCGTAAATTGTTGCAAAAGAAGACTTTGCCTCTGGTAAATTGATTTTTGGAGTGATAGACACGGTAATACGCATATCCATTGAGAATCAGTCCATCAGTAAGCCTTAAAGCCATCTGTATAGATGGTTGATTTCTCTAGCACTTTTCCTTGAATACTAGGCATAAGTTCTTCTTTTGAACAGTTTTTCATAAGAGACACAAAGACTTTTCCAGTTCTCTTGAAAAGCCCAAAAACAGGCGTTGCCTACTCCTTATCTTCTTTTCCCTCGAACAGGCCCCTCTCCAAAATAGCTTTCATCTGAAAATGCCCAGTTCTTTTTCCAAAATTGTTAAGGTCTCTCGAAAAATAGCTCTTCTAAACAGATTATAATATCGGTTGATTGTGTTCCGATTGATTCCCAAAATTTGTGCTGCAACTGTTGCATTTAAATTCCTGCAAAAGGACTGCAGAATTTTTCTAATTTTATACTCACCTAACCTATTGAATTTCATAGAAAAACACCTTAATTCTTGGTGTTTTGCTAGTCAAGAGCTACAGAAATATTTATAGTGACCTCTAAAAACTCATGTGTTACAGAAAAATCAAGACAATAGCTTAAATAAGGATTATGTATGAAATGGCGCTACTTATGGATAACAACCACTTTATGCAAATTATCTCTTGTTTATGGAGCTGAATGGAATATTGACAACGATGGTCTATGGTCTGTGGGAAGCAACTGGAACCCTGCAAACGTTCCAGGCCTAAGCCTGGATTTTAATGCAGTTTTGGGCAGTGTAATTACTCAAGCGCGGACGATTACTTTAGATCAGAATTTTTCATTAAGTAGCCTATCCTTCGACAATACTTTTCCTTATACGCTCACATCTAATAATAATAGTAGTTTAAGGGTCGGTAGTATAATCGCAGTAAACAGTGGTTCGCATGTCATTGATAATAATCTTGTTATAGACGGATCGGTGACCGTAAATACAATATCTGGGACTGCTCTGAATGTAAGTAAAATGGTTTCTGGCGCAGGCGATCTCTTAAAACAATCCCCAGGAGAACTTACTTTATCTGCCACAGATAATACCTTCACAGGAGATATCTTATTGCAAGGAGGAAAAATCAGTGTAGGGAGTTTAGGAGGAACAGGAAGCATCAGCTTAAATACTGGTACGACGTTTGAGCCTCTTTCTCCGCTGACTACGACAGACAGACCGTTTGATTTAGTCGGCGACAGTACGATTTTCGTCGATACTGGTCATACCTTTACGGTGGATGGAACCCTCTCAGGAGCTGGCGCCTTGACCAAAGATGGGGATGGCACGCTGATTTTTGGTACCACTTCTGCAGGTGCTTATACAGCGCCGATCGACATACAGGAGGGAACCTTGTCTGCAGCAAGCTTAGCAGACGGTGGTCCAGTCAGTTTAGCCGATGGAACAACGTTTGAATCACTCGCTCCTTTCGCAAATTCGAATCGAGCTTTCACTCTTGCAGGCTCTTCGACTATTGCTGTGCCAGCAGCAGCGCACGTTTTCACCATTAGAGGAGCCGTGACCAATAATGGAACGGCCACGATGGTGAAACAAGGAGACGGAAGGCTCTGTTTGCTTAACGATGCTAATGGCACCTATGAAATGATCATCGAAGCGGGTAATTTCTGCATCCTCACTGCAGATAATTTAGGCGGAGATCGGTTGACCCTGAATGGGGGTACATTAGAAAATATAGCAGGCCCTATTCTACATACCGAAGAATTGGTTATTGGTCCAAATGGAGGAACAATCGATGCCAAGCAGAACAACTTTGAGCAAACTGGCGTTGCCTCTGGAAGCGGGCCCCTGACAAAAATTGGCTTCGGAGAACTCCTCTTATCGAGCACGAGCAATACCTTCACCGGAGATATTAATCTCCAAGTAGGGAAGATTTCAGCAGGCAGCCTAGGGGGGACCGGAACCATTACGATAACTGCAGGAACCACCTTTGAGCCTCTTTCTACTTTTCCAACAACTGACCGTTCTTTTGATGTAGCGGCTGATGGCAGCATTTTAGTAGACAACGCGCATACCTTTACTATCGATGGAGCTCTTACAAACACCGGCATATTGGTCAAAGATGGCAATGGCACTCTGATTTTAGGGCCTACTTCTGCGATAGCCTACACAGGGGGGATCAACATACAAAACGGAAGGCTCAGCGCAGCAAGTTTAGGAAGCACGGGCTCAGTCCTAATAACTTCAGGGACAACCTTTGAGGCGCTTGCTCCTTTAGCCACTTCTGATAGAGATTTCATTCTTGGGAGAAACTCCAACATTTCGGTGGGTCCAGGTCACGATTTCACCATTGCAGGAGCCGTTAGCGGTATCGGAGCATCCACCATGGTGAAACAAGGAGACGGAAGGCTCTGTTTATCTAACGCCGCTAACGGCACCTATGAAACGCTTGTCGAGGCGGGCACGTTATGCATCACTGAAGTCGATGCATTAGGTGGGGATCGGGTTACTCTCAACGGGG
>JBCAXK010000016.1:0-30325 GCA_038534095.1 Chlamydiota bacterium
GTTCAAAGCCGGTATCTTGGGTTTGTACCTAAAAGAGTGTACGCAAAACTATCTCGAGCAAATAATTCTTCCATCAAGTCAAACAGTCTCCATCGCTCTCTTGCAGAAAGGAAAAGAACTTTCTCTTCCCCAGCATGATCAAAATACCGCAGGGTAACCGTCCTTTCTTGAAGGAAGAACCAAAAACATGCAAGAACGCACGCCAAAAAAACGGTGTTCTTTGCGATACGTTTCAAGGTCTACGACTCATCGAAATGATTCTTTTCCCATCGATTTGTGGGACAGTTTTTATTTTTACATCTTTCTCCAAGTTTCCACCATTTATTACAATAAGGGCATTTCCAGTCTCCCGGATTAGCCGCTACGCTACTTCCGCTCGCATGGATAAAATACCCGTCTTCGTCATGAAAAAGCTCATCAATAGGAAGGGGATCGCCTGCATCTCGGAGAAAAAAAATGCCTTCATCTCCAAAATACAAATGCTCGATTGAAAAATACCTTTTTTGTTGATTTTTCCCAAAATCTCTACTGCCCGTATGTCCTGAGATAGGAATCACAAGAATCAACCATAGAAATACCAACCCTGCTCTACACTTCTTCATAGTAAAAGCTCCTTTGAGGTGCTTGCTAGATGTTGATCAGACTGAACCTACTATACGTTTGTTCAAAAACAATCTCTTTCTACGTCCCTTCTAAGACGATACTTTTGCGTAGATGCTTTTATCGGAAAAATCACGCAAAAGCGTGGTAAGTCAGACACCTCTTTGTTAAAAAAAATTTTCAAAAACACCTTACGCCCCTATCCGTATTTTCTGCAATGATCTGCAAAAGATTTTTTTTCTTCACAAGAGCGCTAAGTCCACTTGCAAGACCTTTTTCGAAAGCCTCGTAACAACAATGTTTTTCTCGATAAACCGATATTTTTTGCCCTGTTTTTATCATATCCTGTATACGGAGTAAAAGAACGAGGTCCCTTTTATTGATGAAGCCTGTTTTCCTGATTCGCTCTTGTTATTCTCTTCTCCTGATCTTTCTTGGAGGAAGCGGCTCCTTATTCCTCACGAGTTTCTTCTATAAAACGCCCATTTTCTTTTTCAACTACCATTACTGGGCTACAGCCGTGATCTTTCTGATCATTCTTCTATGCCTTCTCCAAGCGTATTTGCGAAAATATAGAGAACAAGAGTGTCAAGCTTTACAAGAAACCGCTTTGCAAGAACAAGAGCAATCCCTTGCAACAACTAGTGACCTCCGGACAGACCTAGAACAATTCAAAAGGGAAGTGATCTATGTGGCAAGGGAAGCTGTGAAAACGTACGCAATATTTTCTTTGGGACAAGGAGTAGACGCAGCTTATGAAGAAAAAAAACGGCATTTTTTTCGGGAGTTTCGCAAAGAATTTTCCGAAGTTCGTTGGATGTCTGAAGTGATTGAAGATGTAAAAAAACTGCTGAAAGATCCCCCTCCTAAGAGGTCTCAGGATCCCTCAGACTCCCACAAAACTACCAAATAAAATCCTTTCGATCGTTACTTCTTTCTTTTCATCTAGATAAAAAATCCTTATCATAAGGAGACTTGCAAAATTTGATGATTTTGCTTCAAAGAAAGCCACATGAAAAGACCTCTTACGTTTAGAGTATTGTTCTCATTCAACTTCTAGCGTTAAATTAAGCTCATTTAGCCTCAAAAAAACTAAAGCGTGAGCCTTAGGTCAACACACTATAGGAAAAAATGGTACAAGAGTATGTATATAAAACAGGATTGGGACAAGATAGTCATCAGTTCCTAACCGATAGTAGCTCTAAGCCGTGTATTATTGGAGGAAGGCGCTTTGAAGATGTTCCTGGTTTATCGGCCGATTCAGATGGAGATCCTATTTTTCACTCTTTTTGTAATGCCATCACCTCGGTGACACATGTTCCAATTTTAGGTGGACTTGCAAGAGAGCTGTATCTCAAGGGGATCACCGACTCAAAAATCTACCTGAAAGAGGCATTAAAATTTTTGCATCCAAAAGAAATTGTCCACATAGCGTTTTCTCTTGAAGCGCAAAAACCTCGCCTTGAATCTTCACTCCCCTCAATAAGAAAGAATGTGGCCAATATCGCAAAGATCCCAGAAGATCTTGTTGGCATTACAGTCACTTCGGGAGATTACTTAACGGCTTTTGGCTCTGGTCTAGGAATACAGTGCTTTTGCCTACTCACTATACGAGAAAAAAACAGGTGAACACCTTCAACCACTACCTTACATCTCTCTGCAATCAAGCATTGCAAAAGTACATTCTTCGTTCATAAAATTTGAGATGCATGATTTAGCTCCGTAAGAAAGAGGAGTATGAGAAAAGGAGGGTAATCCTCTACAAGGTTAGACATAGTGAGCGGTCGTTGCGTGTTGAAATTCGAGGAGAAAGGCGCGCTGTGATTGAAAACCGCCAGGGCAGCCGCTAAAAGCTAGTAAAAAATCCTTTCATCATCCGCTCGTTACTGATCTTGAGATGAGAAAGACTTTTCTAAAAACTTCATAGATCTCATTTAAAGGACTAGTCATAGAAATTTATTTCTTTATTTGAAAAGCATCTTCCGATGATTTACTATTTTTACAAAGAAACATTTTGACATGTGAATTTATTATAAAAATCTTTTCAAAGATATAATCATATGAAATTTTGCTATTTTTCTGCTAAACTGTAGTAAATATTAAACTATAACAAAAATTTTCTCTAAGAATGATCCCAACTGATCGTAGTGATTCAAAAAGTTCTAGGCTCCAAATTACTATGGGTGAACATTCCAGCGAAAGATCGATAGCGGTTCCTGAGGAGCGCAATACTCCAATCAACACCTTCGAAAAACAAGCCGCACTTGTTCAAAAGCACGTTTTGGAAAAACTAGAACAAGCATTCGCATCTCTGCAAGAGAGTCTCTCTCGAGATTTACAACAAAAGTGCACACTTATTCAAAACAGACACATACGCGAAAGGTACGAAGCTCGTAAAGAGGGGGTTATAAATAATCTAAAACGCCAGGCCAAAGCTGTTCAACAGCAAGCTATAGAATTCCTAAAAACAGAGGTAATAGTTATTGAAAAGAAGGCTATAGATGCCCTAAAAAAGCAGGCTAAGGCTGTTGAAGAGAAGGTTATAGGAATCCTACAAACACAAGCTCACTCTATGCGAGATGAATTTTTCCCATCTCCACAACAACTTACTCAGGAGAGAGCTTCGCAAGGTTCTAACCACCAAGGACAAGAAGATTTTACCAGGCATCAGGCAATCCAAAGCTCAGGTAAAAAACAAGACAGTGAATTTTCAAAAGATGCTTTGCAGAAAATGCTTCGTGGCTCCTTCCGTCGCATGGATTATGGACAGTTCAAAGCCGCTCTTCTTCACATAGGCAACAACAGTGTAATAATCAATACTCCTTATAATTCAAAGCATACGCCGTTACAGTGGTTTATTGATCAGGTACACAAAGCCGACAAACCAGCAAAAGGCCCCAAACTAGAAGAATGGATACAGGCCCTTATTGATGGAAAAGCGGACGTGAATGAGCAAGGGGTTCTGCGAATAAGTCCTTTAAGGTTGGCTTTTGCGCGTAACCGCGGTTATAAGGGCACTCTCATAAGGAATGGCGCTCGAATGCAAATAGAAGAGTACTTAGAAGTAAATATTTTTGGTAACTCTTTGGATATCCGTGATGGTTTAACGCTACTATCAGATAATCGATTTAAGGGTTGCAATAAGAAAGACCGGTACAAGCTTTGTAGTAAATTCACGAATGATTTTGTTCATAGAGTAGAAAAAACATCTCTATTTACATTTGAGCGAACACCGAAGATAGACCCAAAGGTCGTTGAAAATATTGGCGCAAAAAGTAGAGAGAATTTCCCCTACCAAAAAATAGTCGCTGAGATTCATGAACGTTTTCCAAAAGAACTGTCCGGGATTTTTAATCTTAAAGATGAGAAACAAAATAAAACAGTAACCAATCGTCAAATCAGACAGGTATTCTGGAGACTAAATAGATTAAATAGCCGAAAGATCATAATAAATCCACGATCAGAGAACGTTTCCGATATCTACGTCAATACATTAACTGCCATTTATCAAGACACAGTACCAACCTCTACCCGCATCCATGATTTGTATAGTATCTTCCCTCGAGTGCTTTTGCAATTTTTACCCTCACTCGGATCTCCATCCGAATATTTAGACAATTTATTTCGTAAATTATTGGATATAAGTATCAATCCGATATTTTTAGTATGGGCCAAAGAGTTTACAACTGTTGCTCAAACCCACTTACAAAGCCATCCGGCAAAACTTTTGCAGGTAGAAACCCGGATTTTACAGCGGGTAAACTTTTACCTACGTAAAAAGAAACCAAGAAAACTCGAGGACGCTCTTCTATCTTTGTTCATCATGAACTCAATCAAAAAAAGGCCTGTACTTAGTTCCCCTTTAAATGCTGCACCATCTTCAGACCCTAAAAAATTACAACTAATGATTCAAAACGGAAGCTTGCCTCACGATCCAGCAGTACAGTTTTGTGATTTGTCTTTCACGAATATTACAATCCAGAAAAGCACCTTTTCGTCTTACACCCTGAATCTGATCCTAAAGTACTTTTCTTTGATAAAAAACATACCCAAAGTACGAACAAGCCTGCAGCAGCAGGAAAAAGCAATCACATCTGTGCATCCGTTGATTTTTTTCTTAGATTTTCAAGAAAAACATGCGACCATTACCATTTCTACGGAAATGCGATCTAAGATCATCGATTGGATAAAAAACTGCTTTTCCACTTTCGTTTCCAGGAGTAAGAGCATTGCATCTCATCGGTTTCAGGAGGGTTTTGTTAAGCAAAATACTTATCGGATGTACTATAATCCTGGGCAGGTCAGTTGCCTATTACTTGCTAATTCCTTGCATCGGGATCAGCCATCTAATTGGTTATTCCCTATATGGAAGGATTTACCCGCCAAGCAAAAAATCCATCCCGATTGTCAACTGTTTGCCTGTGAGCTTTTCAAAAAAGCAGGCGAATTAGAAAGCTACAAAGCAAAGATCATACAAAACATGTCGAAAAGTAGGAGTATACAGGCTATAGACAACCTCGATCGTAGATGGAAAACGATTGGAAATACGATCACAGACTACCTCTCTTTTTTTGGATATTCTCCATTAGAGGAAAAATTCCACCCCATCCAACCAGAATGTACTGGAGAATATTCTCCTCAGCATATGCTTCCACACCACTATTTTTTTCATCCAAGATTACCTCTCGAAGCAGAGACATTGAAAGGAAAAGCTTCCACTCCCTATTTTACCACCTTTGAAAATGCCTATTCGACCTGGCAAGAAGAGAACGAGGAAAAGAACATCGATTCACAAGGCGAAGAGCCCCCCCCAAAACGTCAAAAATATTCTGATTTCACATCCTCTTCCCCTTTACCCAAGGATTGAACCTTCCCAATGAAGGAAGTAAACCGACCGAAAAACCGAGTTTGCCATCGATTTTCCCGCTTTTTGAGGCAGCGCCTGTTCCGCTCAAGAAACCCCATCCCCAAATCCTCGCGATCGTATTGAATCGGAAAACTATTCACATCTATGTACTTATGATCACTTCTCCTCTTTTTGCAAAATCTATCTCTTCATAGAAAAGGGCGCTGAACGTGGATGAAAAGCAAGGACGTATTTGCATCACCCAGCTTTGTCGTTTTTTCTTGGGTAAGGACTTTTCTATACCTGCGATTTACGCAAAAAGCCAGCAT
Source organism: Chlamydiota bacterium (assembly GCA_038534095.1). Taxonomy (GTDB): domain Bacteria; phylum Chlamydiota; class Chlamydiia; order Chlamydiales; family SM23-39; genus JBCAXK01. The sequence goes on from JBCAXK010000016.1 coordinate 5,776, forward strand.
ACGATCTTTACTTTTTCTTAAATGCAGAATGTTTTTTTGCATAAACCTTTCTCTGATTTTACGGAGAAAAGATTCTTGATCTACAAAGATCGTTCGCCTATAGGTGAAAATAGAGGGGGAATCACGTGTCTTTGGATTCGGAAATTGCATCGATTGTCTTAGCAGGAGGGAAGGGCACAAGACTTTTCCCGCTTACATTGCACCATGCCAAGCCTGCAGTGCCTTTTGGAGGCAAATACCGTTTAATCGATATTCCGATTTCCAATTCGATCAACTCGTCTATTCGCACCATTTTTGTCATTGGGCAATTTTTAACAGCAGAATTGCAACATCACATCCACCAAACCTACGAATTTGGCCCCCTTTTAGATGCTAGGATCGATTTCCTTACCCCCTATGAAAACGCGCAAGGGGAGCGCATTTGGTTCAAAGGAACAGCCGACGCTGTTCGACAAAATCTCCCCCATCTGCTCAAAGGACCAGCGGAGTACTTTTTAATTTTATCTGGTGACCAGCTCTACAATATCGACTTCCAGAAAATGTTTGCTTTTGCAAAAAACATGGACGCAGATCTAACAGTCGCCTCTTTGCCCATTCTACCAAGCGCTGCAAAACGGTTAGGGATTTTAGAAATTGATCCACAAAAACGGATCATCGGTTTTTGCGAAAAACCAAGTAGCGACTCGTTAGTCAAAGCTTTAGAAATGCCCACATCTTTGTACAAACAATTAGGATTGCAGCAGGCCTCTGAGCCCCACTGCCTCGCTTCCATGGGAATCTATATTTTTAAAAAAACGGCCCTGATGCGCCTTTTAGAAGAAGATCCTCGAGAAGATTTTGGCCAACATTTGATCCCAACAGCGATTGAGCAAGGGAGGAGCTTTGCCTATATCCATCGGGGCTACTGGGAAGATATTGGTACAATACAGTCATTCTACGACGCCAATATGGCCTTAGTCGAAGGAAAAGCTGGCATCGATACAGGGAACGAACAAGCTCCGATTTTCGCTGCGCCCAACTACCTTCCAGGCCCCATCATAAAAAATACCAAAATCACCTCTTCGCTAATTTCTGATGGATGTCTGATTGAAGCAAAGGAGGTCTCTCATTCGATCATAGGACCAGGAGTTCATATTGGGAAGGGAAGCGTGATCAAACATAGCATCGTGATGGGATCGACTCCTGCAAACTATTGCATCAACTCTACTCAGGATCATTTCGAGAAACAGGGCTCATGGATTGGAAAAGATTGCTACTTAGAAAAAGTGATCCTCGATGAAAACGTCCAGATCCACAATCAAGTGAACTTACATAACAAAACGGGATTACTTCAGATAGACCGGGAACATTTTTATATTCGGGAAGGGATTATTGTGGTACCAAAAGAACAAATGATTCATCCTGATACTTCTCTATGAAATTTTGGGCTTTAGCAGATTTACATCTCAATTTTGGCGTTCCTGAAAAAAGCATGGAAGTCTTTGGAAGTGGCTGGAAGGACTACACCAAAAAAATTTCCCTTCACTGGAAACAGCTAGTTCTCCCTGAAGATGTCGTTTTGATTCCTGGCGATATTTCTTGGGCATTGAAAACCTCCCAAGCCAAAAAAGATCTAGAGTGGATCGACGCCCTGCCTGGAAAAAAAATTCTCCTCAAGGGTAATCACGATCACTGGTGGACTTCGAAAAGTAAAGTAGAAAAAGATCTCCCCCCTTCCCTAACTCTTATTCAAAACAACTCCTTTGTGATCGAAGATGTAGCAATCGCAGGAGCAAGGCTCTGGGACACCGAAGAATATAGCTTTGATCCTTACATTACCTTTCTGAAAAATACCCGAGAGAAACCAAAAACTGTCGATAAGGAACATGACAAGCTCCTATTTACTAAGGAACTAGGCCGCTTAGAAATGAGTCTCCTCTCAATTCCCCCGGGGGTCTCTACAAAAATTGCCATGACCCACTATCCTCCTATTGGTCCTAACTTAGAGCCATCGAAAGCTTCGAAGCTGCTAGAGCAGTTTCACGTCAATTACTGCGCCTTTGGCCACCTCCACAATGTGCAGAAAAACAAACTCCCCTTTGGAAAGAAAAACGGCGTTACCTATCTATTTACAGCTGCCGATTATTGCGATTTTTGTCCACAACTCGTCTTTGAAAAAAAAGATTCTTAGACGTTAGCAAAAATCATGGATCTCAACCGATAAAACGGCATAAAACAATCTGATCAAAGGTATACTACGGTATTTCGATAGAAATGGTGATGCATTACATGGCGCAGCTCATAGAGCCATTCCACAGAAAAACACACTCTTAGAATGACCCCCGTTCCCTCTTTTTCTGCCCATCGTTTAGAAAAATTGCATTGACAATTGGAAATCGTTCTAGGTAAAATCTTTTCGTTTATTACATATTAGGAGCATTTATTATGATGAGTTCTTCAAAGATTCCAGATAGTTCTTCTGGATTACAAAGTGAAATTTTGCGATTAGCGCAAACTTTTTGTACCGAAAGACTCTCTTTAGACAAGCAACCTGCTATAAACTATGACAAAGAAAAACAACTTCTTGTGATTAAAAATTTGGGAGAAAAGGCTCTTGCCAAACTAAACAATCAACATGTTTTCAATGTTGATGATAAATCTCCTTACTGTCTAGTCCTTCACAAGGTAAAAAGCAACACATGCTACGTAGGCTGGTTTAAAAAACCCATACAAACGGAAGGAAAGAGACAAATCGCGGCCAAAGATGTATCGTTTTTGGACTGCTCTGGAAGCATCCCTGGATCAAGTAGCTCCAACGAAATAACATCACAATCTGCTGCGAATATTTCATTTGTTGAATAAATCATCCAGAGTATCTATTTCTTTTGTAAGAGACCCCACGTACCGTTTAAGAAAAGCGCTCGATAAATTTGTTTCCAAACAGCCGATTTTTGATGCTGTTCTTCTAAAGGTCGCTTTATAAAAAGTTTCTTGCTCTTTCTGGCCTTATAGAGAAGATTCTATGAAAGAGCCTGTCAAAAGGTTACCGAAATAGACCTAAAATCTCGACAAACCTTTGAAAACCTTGGTCTTTTTTCTCAAACCGTTCATGAGATTTTTTTGTAGATCTCTCTTCAATCAACCGTTCAATTTTTTCTTGTAAATCCTCTTGATCCAAACGGCGGTAATACTCACTAACGATCGCCATGAGCTCAACAAAATCTTCTTCGGTCCGTAGAAGAAGGGCATTTTTTTCTACAAGATAAATGAATGAATGACGGTCTCCTGTTTCAATCATGTAATGGAGCATTTCAAACTGCAAGTCCACATCTTCTTCATCGGTGACTTCTTTGATCAAGGATCTTAGAAGCTCATGGGCTTCTACCGGATCTTTTTCGTGGATGATTTGGAGAAGGAGAAAATCAAACCAGCGCCGATCGTGCATGTAGTAATAAAAACTTTCTACAAGCTCTTCTGCGTAGACAAAAGATCGAGAGGCCATTAAATCGGTGATGTATTCATAGAGAAAATGGTCTAAATCATGCGCCATATGTCGATCGAAATGCTCGCGCATTTCTTTTTTACCTTCCCCTTGATCGATCTGCTCCTGAAAAAGCTTTTCCAAGATGGCAAGAGATTTTTGTAACGCCTCATCTTTGCGTAAGGTTCCTTGGTTATAGAGAAAAATTTGCCGATCGAGCTCATCGCAAAAGATGGAGAAGGTTTTTCTTTCGGGCAATAGTCTCCGCCAAAGCTCAAAAATCACTAAGTAGAGCTTTTCAAAAGGGGGAGGGGTTTTTGCTACGTCGATGAGAAGCTCTGTAGCCTCTTGGGGGGTCTCGACCATGGAAGCGAGTTGAAAAAACTCGGCCTGTTCAAGAGGCGCTCCTAAAGACTCTAAACGAAAAAAGAGTTCTGTTTCTTCTAATTGACGAAAGTCTTCGATCGCAGCAGGGGGAAAAAGAGCTTTTGTATAGGACTCTGCCCCCAGGTCTCTTTGATCACAAGAGTAAAAAAGAAATAAATTGTGGGTAGCTTTCGGTTTCAAAGGCATACTTTCCATTTTTTCACTATAGCTTTCGCTCGATTATCTCGTCAAAATGTTCTCAATATTTCCAGGCATCTATCGATAAATTGAAAGAGATTTTGTATCCTAGTTGCATGAAAATACAAAAGCGTTCCTTTGTTTTATTGGAAGTCTTCATTGGACTAACACTACTCACCTTTTTCTCAGGGTTTTTGCTGCGTATCCCCTTAGAAACCTATAGAAAAGATCTTGAGGTGATGGAGTCTTTGGAGCGAGACCGCCTCTTTGCGCTCGCTTTTTCTGAAATCAATACACAATGTATTTTACAGAAAATTCCTTGGAAGACACAAGAAGAGCCCTACTTTCTAGAAGACGATTTTCTACGAATACCAGAGCAAAAACCGCGCCGAATCTCCCGATCATTTACAATCAAACAAGGGAAAATGATCAACACAGATAAAAGTTATTATCAAAAACTTGCTGTGGAAATTTTCTTGGGAGGTGACTCTCCTGAAAAATCTTCGCTCTACTACATTTTGCGAGAGAGCCCTAAGAATCCTTCGTAAAGTGCTGTTGATTTAAAAGGCTCTTTTTTAGGATGAAGAATTGAGGTGTTTATGCAATCTGATTCTTCCCATTCTCATCAAGAAAGAGAAAGTTCACTAAGAGCCATGATGATTGGTTGCTTTTTGAGTATTTTATTCGCAATCTCTAATGCCTACTTAGCATTAAAAATTGGGACTACGATTTCCGCGTCTATTCCGGCAGCGATTTTATCCATGGCGATCTTCCGGATTTTCTTCCGAAGCGGCTCTCTTTTAGAAAAAAACATCATTCAAACGATCGCTACTGTGGGTGAGGGTCTTGCTGGAGGGATTATCTTTACGATTCCTGCGCTCTTTTTCTTAGGTTCGCCCCCGTCGATTCTAAGCATCATTCTTCTAGCATTTTTAGGAGGGGTGTTGGGAGTGCTTTTTATGATCCCGATGCGTAGATTCATCATTGTAGAAGAACATGGCAAGCTTCCCTTTCCAGAGGGAACTGCGTGCGCAGAAATTTTACAAGCAGGGGAAGAAAAAGCGGGTTCAGCCATCTCCGCCGCTTGGGGATTTTTGGTGGCCAGCGTCTACAAAGTTCTTTCTGGGATTTTGCATCTGTGGCAAGAATTAGTACGGATCCCCTTCCCCTTTCTTCAAACGGAAATTGCTGTAGATACGACGCCTGCGCTTTTGGCAGTAGGCTACATCATCGGTTACCGAGTCTCTTCGATCCTATTTGCAGGGAGCCTGCTTGCCTGGTTTGTCTTCATCCCCTTGATTGAGCTATTTGGACAGGGGAATGTTGCGATTTTCCCCAGCAACACGCCTATTGAAACGATGAGCGCGATGGGGATTTGGGACGAATATGTTCGCTATATTGGAGCGGGAATGATTGCTTTTGGAGGGCTGACAAGTCTCGTAAAAATTAGCCCTATGCTGTTCAAAACATTACGGGAAGGGACCAAAGAACTTTTGCAAGGGTTTTCGTTTCACAAAACAAAAGACCGTACAGAAAAAGACCTTCCTTTCTTAGGACTTGCTCTCGGATCGGTGATTATTGTAGCGCTTTTATGGCTACTTCCGTTTTTTTCCTTCAATTTTTTTACGATTTGTCTCCTTGTGGTTTTAGGCTTTTTCTTTTCTGCGGTCACCTCCCTTACGGTAGGGATTATAGGGAGCACCTCAAATCCTGTATCTGGAATGGTCATCACAACACTTTTGATTACCTGCTTATCCTTTGTGTTTTTGGGTTGGACAGAGCGGGTTTACCTCATTTCTGCCATCACCATGAGCGCTGTAGCAAATGTGACGATCTGCATGGCAGCTACCACTTCTCAAGATCTTAAAACGGGTTTTCTTCTCAAAGCCACTCCCTACAAACAGCAGCTTGTAGAAATTGTGGGCACCATTCTTCCTGCTATTGCGCTTGGCTTTTGCGTCTATTTGCTCAATGAAGCCTACACACTAGGGTCGTCTGCAATGCCAGCTCCCCAGGCAAGCATGATGGCCATGATTGCAAGTGGGGTGATCAATGGACAGCTCCCCTACACTTTGTTTGGCATCGGTATCGCGCTTGGTTTGGTGTTAGAATGCCTGCGCGTTCCCACCCTCCCTTTTGCTTTAGGGGTCTATCTCCCCTTATCTCTAACAACAGCTACCATGGCTGGAGGGCTCATGGCCTATTTGCTGAAGCTATTTCCAGGAAAAAAGCAGATCGAAAAGCAGGGCGTTCTCCTAGCTTCAGGCATTGTGGGAGGCGACGCTTCTATGGGCGTTTTGATCGCTATTTTAGCGGTCTTAGGAAGTCTTTCCACAGAAGATTTAGGGATACTGCCTCCCTACTTCTCGCTCATTGCGTACGCCTTTCTTGCTGTTTTTTTTATCCTATACACCTATCATAAAGGGAAAAAATCTCTTATGTAGGCATCATGCGCATCCGGAAAAAACCGTTTCTTCTTTTAGAAATGTGTCTTGCCCTAGGGCTATCTGCCCTGATCCTCACCACCCTGTTTTCTGGTTATGTCACATTTTGCCAGGTGGATGCTCGGTTAAAAAAGATGAAAGAGAGCATGTTAGAACGGGGGGCTTTTGCGGCCTATTTCCAAAAAGTGTTCGAAACAATTCCTGAAGCAACCGAACAGGCAAACCTGCCAAAACAGTTTTATACGAGACTAGAAAAAGACAATGAACAGATCTTTTTTATCTTCGATGCAGGAGCTAACCCCTCTCCCCTATTTAGCGGACCCCTTTATGGATCGTTACTTGTGGATGAAACCGGCGCTCTTTCTTTGCTCATGTGGCCTTTAGAAAAAAGTCATCAGCTTGTTCGAAAAGTCCCTTTAATTGGGGGGGTAAAAGAGCTCCGCTTTACCTGTTTTACCGAAGATTCTAAGGAAATGGCCTGGAAAAATCTCCCCGAAAATGGCGAGATTCCCTCTATGCTCAAAATCTCTTTTCTTAAAAATGGAGAGCCCTTATCGTTTGCTTTCTTTCTTCCTAAAGAGCATCTGGTCGTTCCCGCAGGTAAGGCATTATGAATATTCTTGGTCTCATCTCCATGTTTTTGCTCCTGTTTGCCTTCATTTCTGCAAGGTTCTCTTCCCACTCTAGAGCCTTTCAAAGGCAAGCCTGCGAGCAGCTTAGGCAACGCACCTTGCAACAAGAGCGCTACAACTACCTCCGCACCAGTAAGCATAAAGGTCTTAACTTTCTTTCGATAGAATCCGATAAGAAAAATTCACCTCCTGAACAAGAAGAAAGACCTGCATATAAAAAGGGTCCTTATCCCGATTCTGCGAAGTGCAACCTTGCTGTAGTGCTTCAAGGAAACGCTGCCATGGAGGAAGTTTTCCTAAACCTTTTGGACCTTCTTTACCAGCATCCACAAAGACAATCTTTCAAGGACTTTAACGCAAAGATCTTTACAAACGATCTTCTTGCGTTGATCAAGAAAGAACAAGAGAGTAAGCGTCCTGTTTTTTTAGAAAAACTTGTCTGGGAGGATGAAGACCAGCAAAAACAGTACTATTTTTTTCTCCACAGCATAGCAAATACCCCTTCATTACTCGATCTTTGTCGATTCAACGTCCAAAAGAAAAAGATCGACGTTCCTTCTGCAAGCAAAGAAATGCTCATCGCTCTTTTTGGCTCCTCGATTGCAGAAAAACTTCTACAAAAGCAAAAAAATCCTAAACACAAGCTGGAGGTAAGAAAGGATGCGCTGAGGGAGCTACTTAGAAAGGAGGGGCTAACCCTTTCTCCTCAGTTTTGGTCAATTCTACGCCTTTCCCCTATCCAACAAACAGAGTAGATGATGATCCCCATCTTTTCTCAGGGTTACCTGCGCAAAAGTAAGCCGCTCCCTTTATATAAAAAGGAATAAAAGGGTAAATCTTGGCTCTTAACCCTGCAAATAAAAGAGCGTATCTTGTGATACGCGCCGCTTAAGGCCGAGCAGATTCGGGAAAAGCCTCTTAGCGCGCAAGACTGTAGCGCGCCTAAATCGGGAAGATTTAGGGTAGTTTAGAGATGCGACGCACTTCTGATGCCGCTTTACCAAGGGTATACGCATAAAACAGGGCGTAACAAAGGCTAAGGATCGTCGAATCGAGCGATTGGACGTGCTCTTTCTCCATGAAAAAGCTCCCATGACAATCATCTAAAAAACGGAAAAGGGCGTAAGTGCAAAAAAAGGCGGGGACTTTTCGGCTCATGGGTAACTTGCTTATCCCCCTAATCGACAGAGCGCGGTAGAAACCATCCAATAAATGCACGGGATAACGATCTTCAAACATCGTTTCGATCTTGTTAGGCTTTGAAGAAAAAATCGTCTGAAAACAGTGCAACGCAAAACCGATTTTTGCGACCTGCAAAATCGGCTCATCACTGTAGAAAAACTCGCTCAAATAGACTTCATACCAAGGAGCTATTTCGGGCGCGTTCCCTCTCTTCCCTTTTATGATCGAACATTTTTTCCTACTTAGCTTTAAGGGATCAGGTAAATCGTTTGATGAAGCCACCTTCTGATAAGGGGGGCGCTGTGGGCGCTTGGAAAATGGCTCTGGTCCCATGGATAGGTCTTTTTCTTGTATTATCTTTCGGCTCTTCTTGCGAGCAAACACCTCGGAAGAACTCTTCCTCTTGTTTGTAGTACGCTCTAATCCTCCCCTTGGTAGAGAATCTAGTTTTGCGATAGATTGTCTCGTAGAAGTCTTCTTAGAGAAATTGGTCTCTTTCAGAAGAGAAGATGAGGGAAAAGCGCTATTTACTTTCTCAGCCTGTTCAAGAGAGCCTACATCTTTGTCGTGTTTCATAAAACCTACAAGAGGATTTTTCCCACATCGATGTTGCTCAACTACCTTGTCTTTAGAAGCAGGCTGATGTGCCCTCGCTTCTGGAGAATGTACCTCCAGAAAAGCATTTTCTCTCCTCGGCTCTTCCTGAAGATCTTGCGCAGGCCGTTTAGGGCTCGCCGGTTCTTGACTGTCTTGATCCTTACTAGAAAGAAAACACCCCTCTATACAAAAAATCACCCAACCTAAAACAGGCACGTAAAGGCAGATACTTCGGATTGGGTTCAGTATTCCCCAAGAAAATGCGGACAGGCGAGCTTTTGTGGCAAACGATCTTGGACAAATGATCGAACGAAACAGAACGCAAAGTATGCCCGCGCTATAACAACCGCTTTTTTGCGTACTCGAAAATCTGCTTTTCAATAAGGGATGTTCTTCAGGGATGTCTCTGCTTATTCCAATAGGTCTCATAGTTTGTATCTTGTATTTAAAACTTGTAAAAATAAAAGTTTATTTAAATAAGTTTAATGTAATAATTATAAAACTTAATAAAACAAAACTATTTTATAATATATTTTCATAAAAATCTGTGAAAATTTTTGATTACATACTGTAATTTTTTATTAAAAAAGAATTACAAGCTCTAACAATGAATACTAAGCGCCCTATTTTTGATAAATAATTTTTTAAAGAAGGGGGTGAAGATGCATCTCAGGCAAACACTGGATTCATTCCGGAAAACATGGCCTTTTTTAAGAGGCTCGGAATAAGTGTCATCAAAACAGTTGATCCAAGGCGGGGCTTCGCTAATACCGGTAGGTTATGGACTTATGAGCCAAACTACTTGAGGAGCATCTTAGGCAAGATGTTTGCAGCGTGACGCATCAAATCTTTCTTGTTAGAGCGCCCTGCAATATGTGTGATTTAGTTTTAATAAATTTTATTTAAAAAGATAATATTACAAGAATTTTCAATATTTTTTTCAGAATAACTCATAATTTTTGGCTCTTGACTAGGTGTTTGGTCCCAGAGTGTGGGTACCGTCGTAAGGGAGCTTGCATAACAGCTCCCTTACGTTTTATTGTTTGCCAATGTTCACTTCCCCAGAAGCTCTTTGAGCGATTTAGGTGAAATTTTTAATATCGCCTAAATCTTGCTTTTTTTTCGCTTTTTCGGACTTGAATCGTTGGCAAGCCTTGTCCCCAATCTTGGATAGGTTGATTCGTCGCATAGCAGCTGCCAACATCTGTTTTACTGCCGCTACCTCTTTTTCTTGCTTTGCTTGTTCTCCTGCTTTACCGTCCGAAGAGGATTTTTCAAGGGTTTTCTTGAATTTATTAAATAAAGCACTTAATGAAGCAGTATGTTTATTTACCTCTTGAAATTTTTGATCTAATTTATGAAATTTTGCACTCAAAATTTCCTTCGAACGATCAAGTGTAAAATAGTCAGAAATCGCAGCAGCATAAGTATCAATAGTTTTAAGAGTTGTTTTTAGAGCCTCTTTTTGATCAAAAACTAACGGAGATTGATCTATGCTTTGTAAAATCGATTTTTTTAAATGAACAATCTTTATGGGAGTCTTATCAAGAAGAGAGTAAGCATCTTTGCTTTGAGAAACGATTTTCTCCGTTTCCTTAGAACGTTCATTACACGGGTCTAATTGCGAAGAATGCTTTTTTATAAGATTCAGAGCATCAGATATAATTGTCTGCAAATCACTAATTTGTTGCTCTATTTTCTGTAAAAGTTTTGCTTCACTACTTTCTACTTGAACAGTAGTTTTTTCCTCAGGCGTTCTTCTTCCTGCTAAAGATAAAACATTCATATAAATCCTCAGTAAAAATTATTAAAATCAAAATTTTTCATTATCTCGATATTTTTTTCAACGGCAAAACAAACTCATTACAGAAATGAAGCATCAAATTTTTCATTGATTTTGTTATCCTTCTTGGGAAGCTCTAACGAGGATAAATGAAGTTGAGTCAATTAGAGCGAGCAATACCTATCGATCAATTCTCAATGATCGAGGATCTAAGAATAGAGAAATCTAAAAAATACCCTCTTGTAAGCATCTTGGTTTTTTTTTGTTTCAATTCTTGCAGGACAAGAATCCTGGTATCAGATGCAAACGTTTTGTGAAGAAATCCTAGAATGGTTTTCAGAGTTTATCGATGTTTCCTCTGGAATCCCTAGCCACGATACTTCTGGGCGCGTGTTTTCTCTCATCAATCCTGAAGACTTTGCATCTTGTATTATTCGATGGCTTGAAAAACTGCGAAAGAAACATGGTCATCATCAAAGAGTGATCGCTTTAGGCTCTTTGATGGGGTTCCCTCTCTCGGGCGTAAAGTGGGCTTTTCTTCTTGTGAGGCAGCGCGTTGCCCTATACATTTCCATTCGCAAAGCAACAGCTCGAAATTTTGCAAAATGGATTCGATAGCGCTGATGTATCGAAAATCTTGGCCACTGGTCTCTTGGTGTGATTTTTGATGAAGATCCCTCTTTAGCCAGCAAGGAGCATAGCGAAGAGAATTTAGCACTGTTTCGCAGGCCTTCCAACGAACATCGCTGCTGCGACCGATCCAAAAAGAGGATTAGCTTCCGTACGCAGGGCTGCCATGTTCGGAACTGATTATGTTGGGGAAATTTTATCGATGACTTTCTGGAAAAAAATTATCAAAAATTTTTAGTTAAAACGCCCTATTTACTCAAATACCTATCGGCAAAGGTCCTATTCCATCTCCTTAGCCGTTAAAATACGTAAATTGTACATGGAATTCAGGTAGTATGTTATGCAGGCAGCATAAACGAAGAAAACGCTCGTTATACCCAAACCCCACAAATGCTCTTGGTTTGTCATTGAATCGCTCTGATACTGAGTAGGCTCAGGGCCTGAGCACTGGAAGCCTGTAGTAGATTGATTAAGGACAGTCACCCTCTGGATAAAATTGGAGGCAAGACCGGTATAAGTCATGACCCAAAGCCCTAAGCAGAGAAAAGAATCCGTTTGCTTTTTTTGATAAAGACAAATTATACGGTCCAGCTCTTCTTGCACAGATTTTTCCGAACAACCTTTTAGATTCGACGGGTCGAACGAAGGTGCCCGGGAAGCTTGAATGGTCTGGCGGGCTCTTTGAACTAACGCTTGCATGAATATTCTCCTTGATTCAAGGAATTTACTAGATTTTATACTTTTTAAACAAAGAAATAGCTTGTAATATTTACAATTTTTCTATTTTTAATTATTGAAATACTTATGTTAAATCTACTGCAAGACAATTCTTGAAAACGTTTTTTTAAGAATAGAACGCGCAAATATGCACTCAATGCCTCGGTTTTTTACCCAAAACTTTATACACCGTGTGAGGCGCAGAAAACCCTTTGAAAAGCTTTTCTCCAATTTGATCTAATAGAAGATCTTCCTGTAGACCTTCTTCTTGCAACGCATGCTCGGTAAGCAAAATCTCACCCGGCTTGGCATTTTTACAAAGGCGCGCCGCTAAATTCACGTGGGAACCGACCACTGTGTAATTGAGCCGATCTGCTGCGCCCATGTTACCGGCAAGCATTTTTCCTCCATTGATCCCGATACCCAGTTCGATGATCGGCTCTTTTTCTGCTTTCCTCTGTTTATTCCAAACTTCAAGAGCCCGTTGCATGGCAAGCGCTGTTTCAATCGCTAAATGGTAGGGGTTTTCAACAGCAATGGGCGCTCCAAAAAGAGCCATGACCTGATCACCGACATACTTATCCACAACTCCTGTGTGTTTTTCAATGATGGCGGTGAGTTTTGTCATGCAGGTGTTGAGCATCTCAATCACTTTCCCTGGAGCCATATACTCGGTGATTTTGGTAAAATCCCGAATATCGGCGAACAGAACCACAACATCCCTCAGCTCTCCTCCAAGATGGATCTCATTTTTTAACAACTCAGAGGCGATTTGTTTTGAAACGATTTTGTTCAAAATGCTCCGTACCTTATCTTTTTCTGCCAGTTCCTTAGCCATGCTATTAAAAGAGGTGAGTAAGGAAACGACCTCTCGCGAAGCGCCAGGTTCAATAGGAGGAAGCTCCAAATCCTGTAAATGCCCCTCCTTGATTTTTTTCGATACAGAGGCAAGGCGAGTAATCGGTTTAGTGATTTTTCGGGATAGAACTTCTAACACAAGAAGAGCTAGGCATAAAAGAATAAGCGCATTGATCGAAATAGTCTGCGAGATGCTAGCCACCACCTTTTTTAGCTGCAGATTCATATGGCGAGCGATGCTGAGCGCTTTGCCTGCAGGCTCTATCAAAAATGTAGCGACAGAAAGATTGGAAAACGGAGTAATGCGCAAAAAATAGTACTCACGGCCGCGGAAAAAAATCTTGCCCATATTTTTTGTACCAAAGGCTTTCGGGTCAATTTCATAAAAAGCCGAAGAAACAAGCTTATCGCCTTCAGGGCCATACAGGACAGACGCTCCCCCTTTTCCTAAAATCAAAATATGCTCGCGCGCGACCATAGCAAGATTTTTCATGATCGGATCAAGTGTTACTGATAGAGTAAGATACGTATCATCTTGCGACTTGTCTTCCTTGGTAATTTTCTTCGTTTTTGTTAAAAACGCTTCTTTTGATAAAGGGTCTGTTTGTAGATGCACAGAGAATGGCTCAGAGTCTTTGATCAATCCTGCAGAAGCCCCCTCTAAAGGGGTTTTTTGAGAAAAAATGGTGCGCAAGGAGACAAATACCTCTTTTTCTTTAGGAAGCTCTTGGTACACAATTCCAACAGGGCCAGAGGGTCCTAAAATTCCGTGCGGCAAAGAGTGCGTTTCATTCATAGAAGAGGAAAATTCTGCTAAAGCCATGATCTGCATCTTGCTCAGAAAATGGAGAAACGCTTCCTGCCATTCTTGTTGCAAAGGGTCCCCTGGCTTTTTTGTATAGAGGGACCCTTTGCGAGAACTCTTTTTTTTGCGCGCTGATTTAAGCAGTTCACGAAAATTTTCTTTTTGCAGAAGGGATTCATTGTCCCGCAAGTAGTTTTTTGCAGTTTTGAGCAGCTTTTCAAAAGGCCCCTGGAGTTTTTTTTCAGGGTACGCGCCGTAAAGAAGGGTCTTCCAATCGTAAGCAATGCGAAGATTTCCCCGTAAAAGCAGAGGAGAATTTCTACCTAGCAGGTCCGCTAACCACTCTTGAGGAAACACCAGACTTAAATAGAGCCGATCTTCAACAAAAATCCATGAGAGCTTCCGGCTTACTTCATAAACAGACACGTACTCTTTTCCCACATCATGCATGTTCATAGAAAAGGCCTCGCGGGCAGCGCCCTTGCCTGTTTCAAGTTGAGCAAAGCTCACCCAAGGGTTCTTGATGATGAGAGAAGAGAGAAATGCCCAAGGGGTTTCTTTCCGACTTTGTGGGACAATACCTTCCGGTAAAGGCTCTACGCTCATCTCATAAAAAAGCGCGTCTAACTGCGCTTGCTTTTCTAGAAGAGCTTTTTGGAGAAAGCCTTGCAGCTTCCTCCTTTTTTGATCCTGAGATTTTTTTACTTCTTTACGAAGAATGGTTTCAGAAAGGCTGAGTTTGCTCCCAACAACGATGCGCTCTAAAGCAAGCGTTCCCAAAAAAAAGAGAACAAACAGACTTCCTACTGCAAGGAACAATTTGACCCTAAGAGGCCAGTAAGTTTTCGTGGCCATGTTTGGTTACAAGTAATGTATTTTCGTACCGGGCTCCAATGTTCCCGGGTAAATAAATCCCCGGTTCAATCGTAATCACCATGCCTGCAAGCAAGATCGGATCTTCTACGTCCCCTTTAGAGCGAATCGAGGGGTATTCATGGATCTCTAACCCCACCCCATGACCTAAGCTGTGCGTAAAAAATTCACTCATCGAGCTTTTCGCAAGCTCTTCTCTAGCCGCCTGATCTAAGTCGGAAGCAAGAGCTCCCTCTTTACAGTAGGAGGCTGCTTTGTGGTAAGCGTCTTGGACAAGCCGATAAATTCTCACCGTTTCTTTACAAGGGGTCCCATGAAAAAACACCCTCGTCATATCGGCGCAGTAACCAGCAACATTCGCGCCAATATCGACTAAAATCGGGCTGTTTTCTCTTAAAGGTGTATCTGAAGGGTGGTGATGGGGATGAGCTGCATTTGCGCCAAAAGAGACATTAGGAGGGAATGAAGGGGCGACGGCGCCTTCTTTGACAATGTACTCTTCAAAAGAGCGGGCCAAACTTTTTTCAGAGATTCCGGTTTTCGCATGCTTTTGTAAAAGATGGTATCCCTGTTTTGTGAGATGACAGGCTCGTTTGATCGCTGCAATTTCGCTAGCATCTTTGATCGCACGTAGATCTCTTAAAGGGGAGTAAATGGGCAGAAGATCTTTAGTAGCCTGTTTCCACCGCTCGTAATCTGCGTAAGAAGCCTTCTCTGCATCAAATCCTAAGCGCCGCTTTTTCCCAAGATCTGATAAAAACTCTTGTTTTTTGTATAGCTTCAGCGCTACAGGAAGGTTTTTGGCAATGGCCGCGTAGTAACGAGCATCTGTGTAAAGAATGCCTCCATTTTCTTCCAAAATCAGCTTGCCAAAGCTCATTTTCTTTCCTGTAAAATAGTAAATATCTATGGGATCTTCTATCAAAAGAGCAGAAACGTCCCAATTGCGCAAAAGCTTAGAGGCTTTTTCTAAACGATTCTGATGCAAGGTGATTAACCTCCTCGGTGCCATGTTTCTAGGTCATTTTCTTGCACCTTAACAAATACAGGAAAAATTGGCTCTTGATATCTTCCAGCAAGGAGTCGCAGTTCCTCCTCGGAAAAGGTTTTTCTCGAGGTAAATTGCCGGAATTTTTTTTCGAGTTTGATCTCTCGATAAGGGCCAATTTTCCCATTTTCAAGAAAAAACAGGAGCAATTCTTCCACTTCTCTTACAGAAAAAAAGGGAGGAATCGCGTCGATAGAGAGGCTAAGTCCCATCACCCGCACTTCGATACCCAAGTTAGCAAAACTGGCCTGCATCTCTACTGCTAATTGTTCTTGCGGAAGGGTGACGGTGAATACGTGGGGCACAAGAAGTTTTTGCGCAGCGGCTCGCTTAGAATCTGCGCGGATCATCTGATGCATCAGGGCTTCCTTGCCGCTCATGATCCACAGCTCTTGCCCCGATGCTACAAGGGCGTAAGATCCAACTTTCATCATATAGTGGAGACTTTGCCTACTTTCTTGAAAAAGCACAGGCTTATCTTCTTTCGAGGTTGTTTTGAAAAAAACTTCTGGCTGGAGCTTTGGCGCTTTGGCGGAAAAAGCGACCTCGTTAGAAAAGGGTTGAGGTGTTAGCAAGCTCTCAACAGTTCCCCCACTTGTATCGACATCAAGCAATCGAAGAAGGCGCTTTCTCAAAAAGCGTTCATCCTGAAAACGGACCTCTTTTTTTTGAGGGTGTACGTTCACATCGACTTTGCTTGGATCAAGATTGATGTGAAGAGCAAAGGCAGGGTGCTCTTTCTCCTCGAGCCTTGTGCTGTACAGCTCTTTTACAAGAGATGATAAGAAGGGGGATTGAATCCACCTTCCATTGATAAAGATGTGCTGAGAAGAGCGGCCCGCCTTTGCGTAGGAAGCAGGTCCTAGAAGAGCCACAATTTTTAGCCCTTCCTCGTCCTTTTCTACCCTTCTTGCCTTATCCACAAAGGGTTCTCCATAAATTTGTCCCATCCGGAAACAGAACCGATCCAAAAAAGAAGCTCCAGACGCTTTTAAAAAAGGGACCACTGTTTTCCCTTCAATCACAAGGGAAAACTCCCTCTCTGGAAAAGCTAGCGAAAAACTTTGGACAAGACGGATCAGCTGCGAGCGTAAATACCGGCCCGTTTTCTGAAATGCTTTGCGCGCAGGGGTATTGAAAAAAAGATCCCGCACATGAATCGTTGTCCCCTGCCGTCTTGCGATCCTCGCTTGATCTGTAAAGGTGCCGGCGGAAGAAAAAGCCCGAAAGCCGCTCCCCGACTGATCTTTAGCGCTTTCCATTTCTACGTTTGCAATGGAAAAAATGGAAGAAAGCGCCTCTCCTCGAAAGCCCATGGTAGAAAGGGTAACAAGATCGCTTTCCGAGGCAATTTTTGATGTTGTATGCCTTTGGGCGGCAAGAAGCATCTCTTCAAGAGACATCCCCTTCCCATTATCCATTACAGAGACATGTTGAAGCAAATCTCCCTCAGCGTTCACAGCGATTTTTTTTGCCCCAGCATCAATCGCATTTTCAACAAGTTCCTTAACAACAGAAACGGGGCTTTCTACAACCTCACCCGCTGCAATTTGATCGATCAGTGTACTGGGAAGTTTTTTTAGAGTGAACATACCTATAGTGTCGGAAGAAACGGGAAAAAAGTCGAGGTTTTCCCATAGATCTTCTCATAGGGTCAAGACAAAAGCGGTGAGCAAGAACTAAGGAATTTTTTCTACGATTAGCGGCAATCTTTTGAGGGATTTTAGATAGAAGTTAGAGCAAAGCCTGTACGGTTGCTCGGGCTCTACCAACAAGAGCGCTCTCCCTGTAGTTTACATGGAGACTCGGTTTTATGGTTAAAACGGATCGAAAGTAGAAAGCGCTCTCTAGTCCAATTGTTCTAGTAAAGCGCCCACCAGTCCAGTGCTCGCAATCAGCTCCAACGTGCTCACAGAATTGGTGACTTCATGAGCTATTTTTGGGGTAACTTTTTTGCTATGGAGTGGTGAGGACGGTTGATCGTTTGATTGCCTGCTTGATGCATGGTAATTAGATAATGCGTCATCTAATTCTTCAAAACCGGGAGGCACTCCCTCTCCATCTTGATGACTACTCGCGGCTTCTTTCTGCAATATGCCTGAAAATGGATGAAGATCGCCCTCTTTCACCCTACTTTTTTGAGAAAAACAGAAGTTGCATAAAACGCGTCCTAACCCTTGCAAAAGGCAGTTGGTAAGACGGCAGATCGTCTTTACAAGGTTTCCCATGCCAGCAATGTAAGCGTGCATACAGCTTGAAAAACTGGTAGCTACGCAGCAGTCAGAATTTGCTTGAGGTATTTCCATTTTTATGCCCCTTTATAGTTTATATACATAAATTATTTATTATTCTCATATATTATGTAAAGGAAATTGTTAATTAAGTATTTTTAATTATTTTTAAAATTAATAATAAATAAATTTATGTTTATTATAAATAACTCGAACAAAATATGTAACTGACTAAAAAACAAGGGCCTGCATAAAAAAATCAATAATAGACTGCGCCAAAGATACTGCGATTTGGATGGGCCTGCTGTTGGCATTTCGATGGTTACAGGCTATGAAATGGGAAGGGTTTTCATGGCAACAAGGTAAAAGCTCGTTAGCGAAATCTAGCGCCTTAAACCATCAAAGCATCAGAAATGCTGCAGAAGGAAAAAAAAGAAGCAAACGCTCCACTCTTCTTTCAGGCAAACTCGCTAGCAGGAAAGCCCTAGCTATTGAACAAGAAGTCTTAGCGTGAAAAAAGATCTCTTTCGAAAGCTCTCTCTATAACAGGAATTTCCTTAGAGCGGAATCCCTAAGGGTGTTAAAATAAATGCATCATGCGCTTTTTGCTTTTTTTGCTTCTTCCTTGGACGTTGCAAGCAACTTATGTAGGCAACCCAGCCTCTCCAGGCCTTTTACAGACAGGCCTTTTCAGCGTCCACAACTACCTGATCAATGTAGCTACAGGATACGTTTACGACATTTCTTGGGATAAGAAAATTGCCGCCAAAGACCCCTCTTATCCAGTCGACGAATTTACTGTCGAATCAAATTGGAGCGCTATTTCCCTTACGCTTTTAAGAAGACTTTCTGTCTATTCGTATTTAGGAGTTTCGAAAGAAACCATGCAGTGGGATCAAAGCTCCCTATCTGGGCATGGGGGCAAACTCAAAACGAAAAACCATTTTTCGTATAGCGTTGGTACAAAAGTCATTTTACTCCAGTTTGGTTCAACAAAAATCGCGCTCGATGCGCAGTACTTTTCGCTTCCTTCCTCAAGCAGTTTTGCCAAAACCATTGGATCTATCTACTGGGCATTTGATCCAGGTGAGCAATCCTTGAGCGTAGAAGAGTGGCATATTGCTCTCGGCTTTGTTCGGTCGTTAGGCCCTTTTTCTGCGTACCTTGGAGGCAAATATAGCCAAAAAGACATCCAAGTCTTTTCGGAAGACAGCTCTCCCACCTTGGAATTTTCACAAAAAGTTCCCGTCGGCCTTTTTGGAGGTCTTTCTCTCAATGTATCACGCGGACTCTATCTAAACCTTGGAGGAAGACTCTTTGATGAATACGCGCTATCATTTGCAGCAATCGCTGCTTTTTAATAGGATACATCTATGGAGCCGGCCTATCAAGAAGCACTTTTCATCATTCAAACCTTAGCTAGCAAGGGATTTACTAGTTATTTTGCAGGGGGTTGGGTACGCGATTACCTTCTCGGCATTCCCTCGGAAGATATCGATATCGCAACGAACGCTCCAGCAGAGGCCATTCTAAAAATTTTCCCAAAAACCGTACCAATTGGATTGCAGTTTGGGATTGTTCTTGTCCTGATTGAACAAAAAGCCTTTGAAGTAGCCACATTTCGTACAGATGTCTCCTATGAAGATGGCAGGAGGCCTAAGAGAGTGCTTTTTACAACAGCGCAAGAAGATGCTCTTCGTAGAGATTTTACGATCAACGGGATGTTTTTTGATCCTTTGAGCAAGACGGTCATCGATTACGTGGGAGGACAGGAAGATCTAAAAAAACAATCGATTCGGGCGATTGGTAACGCGTATCTAAGGATTCAAGAGGATCGCTTGAGAATGATTAGGGCTGTCCGCTTTACTTGCAAACTAGGGTTTACGCTCGATCGTCAAACAAGAACCGCCATTAAGGAACAAGCGGGTAATCTTTTCCCCTATGTTGCCATGGAGAGGGTGATGCAAGAGTGCAGGAAAATGTTCCAACATAGAACGAGAAAAGAGGCCTTTTCTCTCCTATTTTCCCTGCAGCTTTTACAGGAAATCTTTCCCACAACAAAAACGCTTACGTTCGAAGAACTTGCGAGAAGAATGGTTTATCTAGAGCGTTATCCAGAGAACCTTCCTCTCATCATTTATCTGAAAGGTGCCTTGGAAGAAAGATCGATTACTTCTCTTGTGACCTACACAAAACTGTCGAATAAGGAAAAAAGCGCAGGTCTTTTTTTCATAAAAAGTGACGCTCTTTTTGAAAAAAAGGAGATCGATGATGCCTCTTGGACAGAATTTTATGCCCACCCTCTTTCTCGGATGTATCTGGAAGTTGCTAGCTGCGCTCAGATAGACTCCGCCCATTTTTTACAAGAACATGGCGAGAGACAAGATCGCTTGAAACGGGCTATTTTGCGTAAAAAAACCAATAAGCCCATCCTCTCATCTACCTATCTAAAAGCGAAAGGCATTGCAGAAGGGAAATACTTTGGCTACCTTTTGAAAAAGGCAGAAAACATCGCCATCAATGAAAACATTGAAGATCCCGAAGAACTATTTACTCGCCTTTTAAAAGAGCAAAAGTAATATCGTGACATCATCCTCTGGCTTTTGCTCCCCTCGGAACGCGTCGTAATCATCGATGATCTTGCTCATCACCTCTTTTGCAGAGAGATCCTCCGTATCTTTTAGGCACTGCTCTAGCCGTTTTTTTCCGTACATCTCCCCCCTAGCTCCCCGCATTTCGATGATCCCATCCGAATAAAGGAGCAAAAGGTCTCCTGGCCCAATGTGGATTTTTTCAGGAACAAACAGGCTGTTTTCTTCAATGCCAATCGACGGGGAACCTGTGTCTAAAGAGAGGATCTTTCCCTCTTTTCTTCGTAAAATCGCTGGCCAGTGCCCTGCGTTGAGATAGGTGAGCGTCTGCGTGCTCATCTCGTAATAGGCAGCCCAAATGCTAGCAAACATCCCCGTATCTTTTGCGTCGATAGAAAAGAGGTGGTTTGCTCTTTGCAGAGCAAGATCTAACGGAGCCGTTGCAACGCTTGTGCGCAAAGAACTTCGAAGGCCTAAAGCATAGAGGCAAGCAGAAACCCCCTTTCCCGACACATCCGCAAGAGAAAAATAGAGGGTGTTTTCCCCTTTATAAAAAAGGTCGTAAAAATCCCCACCCACCTCTTTAGAAGAAGCGTAATAACTCGCCACATCGATTGGGAGGTCTTTTTGATCAAAACGGAGCAAATTTTCCTGAATATCTTGCCCAAACAGGAGCTCTTTTTCGTAGAGCTCTTTTTGCGACCGCTCTTTTTGCGCCAATTTTTGTTCCCGCAGAAGAGACTCGATCATCGCATTGAAATTCTCTCCAAGAGTATTGATCTCAAAACCGAGAGGATCTTTTTGGTACCTTGCTTGTACCTTTCCTTCTTGTACCCCGTTCATATGGGATAAAAGGGAGCGCAGAGGCCGCGCCATACGAATGGTGCATAATAGAGCAATTCCTCCTCCAACAACTAGGATCAAAAAAAGTAAAAAAACAAGCCGCCGAATGTAGCGATCTATATGAAGATTTTTTAGATCTTTTAATGGAAGATCTAGCAGCATATATCCTGGAATACCAGGTACAGAAAATGGGACCGCCAAAAGGCGCTCCTCTAGAAAAAATCCTCCGGGGACTCCTGGAACCGGGACAAGGGGTATGCTACCTGGCTCCTTCTTTGTGTTGGTTGCTCCAACGAGCTTTCCCCATAAATAGGGACTAGAGCTAGCGATGATCCGGTGGCTTTCTGTAACAAAGGATAAATTTAATGTGGCAGCATCTTGGAGACTCGCAAACCCGCGGACAAGCTTTTCTGCGCTATCTGCAATGATCAAAAGCCCTATAGGATTGCCCGTTTTTGGGGAAAAAACCGTGGTTCCCACATAAAAAAGCGCTCGATTTTCCTCGGGGAAAAATCGGGTGTACTCAAAGCGCTTTTTCCCAAGAAACTTTTTGAGATTCTTTGTCTCTTCATCGCAAGAAACGGCGTAAGCCTTGCAAGCAAAGTCTCCATTTTCTGTCAGTTCCAAATAAAAAAGATTGGAGGCTCCAGCTAAAGATACGATTTGATCAAAATAGGTTTGGAGCTTTTCCCCTGCAGGATACCTCTTTCCATCGACTAGTTCCTGTTCCACAACGCGTAAAATGGTTTCCTGGCCCCGAAATAAGTCTTCAATCAGTCTAGCGCGGTTTGTACCTAAAATTTTCAAGAGCTGAAAGCGATCTTTTAACCGGATCTCATACTCGTCTCTATAAGAAATGACACTATGCATCAGCAAAGGAACGACTAAAATGAGCGCATTGATCAAAAAAATCCGCATCGCTAAAGAAGCAGTGATGCTTTTTTTCGTTGGTTTTTCTTTCATATCCCGTATACTTCTATTTTGGTACTTTTTCTTTAGTATTTTTGTTTTGAGTGTATTTTCATGCTAGCAAAACAGATTCGGAGCCTGCAACATAAGCTTGTAAAAGAAGCGGTCCGTTTGCGTAAGGAAAGGCGCTACCGGGAGGAAAAAGGGCTCGTGCTTGTATCTGGAAAAAAAATGATTGAGGAGCTATCTCAGCACCTGCCCCCCAAGGCCCTTTTTTTTACAGAAATCCCTTTGCCCTGCTCAAAAGGCGCTTTATACAAGGTTACAAAGCCTGTCCTAGAAAAAATCACCGGAATGCCTTCTCCAGATGGGCATGCGGCGCTTTTTCCCAAAAGGAGGCTTCCAGTCTCCATCTCTTCTCCTCTTTTGATTTTAGACGGGGTGCAAGACCCAGGAAATGTGGGGACCCTCTTTCGTACCGCCTTAGGTCTCGGATGGAAGGGAATCATTCTCTTAGAAAATACGGCCGATCCTTGGGGAGAAAAGGCACTAAGGGCGTCAAAGGGGGCGGCGTTTCATATGCCTCATGAAGAAAAAACGGCTGTAGAGATCTCTTCCCTACTCCAAGCAAAAGGGTTTCATACCTACTTAGCCGATACGAAGGGCCTCTCTTTAGAAGAGGCTTTATCAAAATCCCCTAAAGCATTTGCCCTTGTGCTTAGTAGAGAAGGGAAAGGGCTAAGTAGCCACGATTACCCTTCACCGATCAAGATCACCCTTCCCATGCAGCCCTCTACAGAATCGTACAACGTAGCTTCTGCAGGGAGCATCTTACTCTATCTTTTGAGGCCTCATGAGTAAAGAATACGATTACGAAGAGGATTTTTGGAAAAACGAACGTAAAGAGCTCCGAAAAGATCGGCGCATTGCCCAAAAAACCGACCGCTCAAAATACAAAAAAACCAATCAAGCTGCCTCAAAAGTACCCCGCCCCGTTGCAGGAGATACAAAACAAGGGAGGGTGATTTCGATTTCAGGAGAAGGCATCCTTGTCCATTTTTCTGGGAAAAACTACTCTTGTTCTTTAAAAGGTGCCTTAAAAAAAGACCGGTCTAGAAAAAAAAACTTGCTTGTAGTGGGAGACTTTGTCGATTTTCTTCCTTTGAATGAGACAGAGGGGCAAATTGTTCAGGTGCAAGAGCGCTCTTCCTTACTAGAAAGAATCGATATTTCAGGTCGAAAAAGGCAGCTACTTGCTGCCAACATCGATACAGTATTCATTACAGGCTCTGTCGTATTGCCCCCATTAAAACCCTTTTTGATCGATCGTTACGTCATCGCGGCAAAAAAGGGGAACATGGAACCGGTCGTATTGATCAACAAAATCGACCTCCTCTCCTCTTCGCCTGAAGAGGCTGCGGTATTTGAAGAGTTCCTGAGCGCCTACAAAAATCTTACCATCATTCCTGTCAGCTGCAAAACGGGAAAAGGGATCGATACTGTGCAATCCCTTATGAAAAAAAAGACCTCTGTCTTCTCAGGACAATCTGGGGTTGGAAAATCGAGTTTAATCAACAAGATTTTAGGATTAAACCTGCCGATTGGAGAAATTGTCTATAAAGGGAAACATACCACCACAAAAGCCCACCTGATTCCTATTGGAGCAACAGGCTTTTGTATCGATACGCCAGGGATTCGAAGCTTTGGGCTGTGGGATCTTTCTAAACAAGATGTGCTCGCCCGTTTTTCGGAGATCCGCGAGCTCGGACTATCTTGTAAATTTCAAAACTGCTTGCATGTGCAAGAACCTGGTTGCGCGGTAAAACAGGCGCTTGAAGAAAAGACCCTTTCCCCTTTAATTTACGAGTCCTACACAAAACTTCTAGAAGAGTGTGATCAAGGCCGTTACTACACATAATTTTTCTCTTAAAAAATTTGATCTGGGATAAAGTCCTTTTTTCATTAAACGATCAGGTTTTTTGTGAGAAGCCCTCTTTTTGCCTACGCGCCTACCTCATATCGAAAAAAGGAGCTAAAAAACTCCATGAAGCCTATCAAAAACTCCCGCCAAACTCTGGAGATGTCTTTGCGATCGACATTTTTCTTGCGAGGCTTACGTGCAAAAACCAGATCAAATTTTATGTCTACAATGAAGCCGCCCATCCCCAGAACTGACGCATCAAAATTTTCATTGATTTTGTTATCCTCCTTGGGAAACCCCAAGGAGGATAAATGAATTTCAGTCAATTAGAGCCAGCAATACTCATTGAGAACTGCTCAATGATCGAGGATCCAAGAATAGAGAGATCTAAAAAGTACCCTCTTGTAAACATCTTGGTCTTTTCTTTTGTTTCCATTCTTGCAGGACAAGATTCTTGTCCGG
>JBCAXK010000017.1:0-30078 GCA_038534095.1 Chlamydiota bacterium
GCTGTTGCAATGAAGCATGATCAATTGACTCCTAAAAATAGATGAAAATATTTTAACGCTAAAAAGTATTTTTCAAGAAAATATTTGCCAATCAAGAGGAAATAGCGTAAGAAAGAGGAAAAAAGCATGTATGATTCATGTAAGATGGATGATTGCCGGTTAGAGGAAAATCATCTCTCGACGAGTTGCTTAAAAAAAGCCGTTTCTCGATTGCCCATTTTGTAATGCTCATAGCTACGCGTCTTACAGCCAACGAAGATTCTACAAGATACATTTTTCCTATGGAAAAAAGTATTCATAAGAGGGGATCTCTGTAGCCTGGAGTCAGCGGTGACAAGAGGATATTTTTTTAGATCTCTCTATTCTTGGATCCTCGATCATTGAGAACTGCTCGATAGGTATTTCTGGCGATAATTGGCTGAAATTCATGTATCCTGCTTGGCTTTTCGGAAGGAAGATAACAAAATCACTGAAAACTTTGATGCGTCAGTTCTGAGCGTAGGGTGACTCAGAGATAGGTGGATAAGAAACTTCTGATAAAGCGCTCTTAGGATTTGAAGAGGAGTTTTCGAAGGTTTTTCGGAAGTAATTGCTAAAAAACGCATGGACTCCCATCTTCTTGAGGAGGATTTTTACAGGGAAAAAGATCAGGTCGTCAAACAAAAGGAGCGGCTGAAGCGCTCGATTTAGGTATGGGAATAGGCTACTAAAGCCTGCAAATATTTGGGAGATTTTATAACAGAGATAGGCGGCGTGTTTGACGAGAATCAGTCTAGGGTGCTTTTGACATATTGGAGTGATTAGAGAAGGTTCGTTTTGCTGAAAAGCTCGATAGAATGCTTCAAAAGAGCTGCTCATTGAGGGGGTAACAGATTGTTGTAGTAAAGCAAAAGCGAGCTTGAGATTTCTTTCGAAACAGGCGTTGTTGACCTCTCGGCTAATGAGCGCAGATACCTTTTTACTGGGGACACATGCGAGAAGTGTCGTGATGGTATCTCGTTGCTGACCCGTTGTGTTTGTAAATTCGAAAGGAAGGGCGCCTGAGCGCACCTTCATAAAAAGTAAGCTGATTTGCCCAACAACTTTCTCAGACTCCAAGGTCGCTGCCTGTAAAAAAAGAGCGATTGCTGGCTTGCTCAGGAACTGCAGAGCCCCTAAATTGTTTGAACGCAGTAAAAACGTGTCCAATAAGTCGATGGTTTTTTGGGTAGGTTGATCTTTGATCACCCATTGTTCTAAGGCGCCCACTTCTAAACAGGTTTGTAAAAATCTGGCACTTCTATGGATTGCGCGCAGCATGGCCTCCCGAAAATGGGGAACATTTGTATCGTGAAATGTTGAGGCAATGTCTGAGGCTAAATCCCAAACGCCTTGTTCAACGTAACGGTTTAGCGCTGGGTAAGCTTGATGGGGGCGCAGTGAATGAGGATAACGTCTTAGGCAAGTAGCCACAACTTCCTCCCAACCTTCCGCTATTGCGAAATCAAATAGCTCGGAGACGGCGTTGTCATCTGCGCACCACTGTCCTAAAGAAGGGTGAGAAAGAATCTGGGTGATCATAGAAGGGATACGCGCTCGGTTTGATCGGATGAGTTGCGGCTGATCAAAAAACGTACGGTGAGCCCGATAATAGGCGCCTTTGCCCGCATGCTGAGCCCAATTGCAAAATTCTCCAAAGTCAAAGAAGAAAGAGACTCTATTGTGCTCAAGAAATATGTCAATGACCTCTTGGTTATACGCGCTAAAAGCGTTTAAAAAACAGCTCATTTTTGTTTCGTTTCTTAATAGGTCAGCTTTTGCTCTATTGAGTATTGTTCTCACAATATTGCCTCCTTGTGCGGGAAGGACTTCCGTGGCTTTTCGCAAAGTAGGAGCAATGCTCTCCCATGTTAGAAATTTGTGGGGGGAGTCATTATGGAGAGTGAATATCTCTTCTAACAATAGATATCCATTAGGTTCAGAAGTGGACGCTTCAATCAATTTGTCGAAAATTGTATGCGATAGCCTATCTGTTGGACATAAAATGGGATCGTTTAAGACGTGGCTTACCACACTTTGTAAGAAGTTTTGATCCCTTTCTTCTAAACCTTTTCTTAAGATTGCTAGTAAGTAGTGAGAAAATACATTGTTGTATTCGCCTCTGATGTTTTTTATCCGATAAGGGAACGTTTTGAAGAAATTCTCCAAAGCACATCCCTGATGATGAAACGAAGATGCGGTATGATAAAAGCTTTCTGCGAACTCTTTTTCTGAAAAAATCCTAAGAGATTTGCATGGATTGCGAGGATTGATCAGGCGTTTAATCCTTATTTGGGAGATAGATATAGAAAATGCGGCACTTTGCCTTGCTGCAGCAAGGATTAATGGTTTGCAGAGTCGCAGGTCTTCGGGGGTCAAGGCACGAATGAGGTTAGCAGCAAATTTCGAAGACATGTTTGTGTCTTGTGCGAATAAGTTGCCAGAGAAGTGACTAGTTTCTATATGAAGGTGCGCGGAAAAGGGCTCTCTTGTAAGAAAACGCAAGAGGGTAGAGTAGGCCTGCACATTTGATAGTGAACTGCGATGACATTGCATACAAATCATCAGTACATGAAAACAAGGTTTTCTCATCGATAAGTTCCAAATGTTTTGGATGGCGCTTTTTTTTCTACGCGCACGGTCTGCAATTGTCGCATCTTGTAAAGAAGGGTGAGAAATAACTGTACGAATCATACAAGAGGGATCATAAGAAACCGAAGTGTTTGAGAGGTAGCTCACAAAATGTTGCGCGTTAAAAAAAGATTGTTTCCCATTTTCTTTTAAAAAAAGGGCCACTGCCTTCTGGTTATTGTACTTAATCGCAGCAAAAAAGCAGCTACGTAGCCCCTCTCTTGTCATAAGACCACGTTTTTTGAGAATCATTGACGCTATTTCTAGAGATTTGGGCGTCTTCATGGAGATTGCCTGAGTCAAAGCCGTTTCTAAATGTGCAGCTGTCAGTAGATCGGGACCGCTCTTGCACGCGTCTTGTAAATGAAAGAGAGTTGTGATCAGGTCTTGATTGTACAAACGTAGGGCTCTTGCAAACACTTGATCTACAGTATTTCGGATAGTAGGAGCCTGCGTTCCTAAATCTTCAATGAGCTTTTGTAAAAACAAACGATCATTGTTTTTATGCCCTTCTAAAAAAAGAAGCAGGTAATTTACTTTAAAAATGTTGTGGATTTTGCCATCAATTTGTACAAGCAACTGTGGTAAAGAACGAAAGAATTTTTGTAGTTTTGCAGGTGCTTGGTCTGGAAGCCCCAGCTTGGTAATGGCGGCAGCTGCCCCATAGATGATTTCAGGATAAGTGAGCTCAAAGCCTCTTCTCGACTTTGCAAGGCTCTTGTTCGTTAACCCTTCCACAACCATTAGAATCTTTGAGAAGTCTTTGGGAGTTATAGACAGCGTGACTGGACAAGTAGGGGAAGAGGGGAGGTACCTAGGAGAAGGATTGACGAGTAACACGTCGCGCAGCATTTTTCTAAATGATGGCCCAGAGTTTCCGAGAGCTAGAGTCCATTTATGCAAGCTTTCCCAATCGAGATGCTTCGCAATCGCTGTATTGATCCTAGGCTGTAGAAGTCGTTTATACGAACTACCTTCAGGAGATCGGGGGCGCCGGGCAGATAATGATTCGAAAAGATGGGCAAAGGTGTTGTACGCAAAAGAGACCATGTTTTTGTCTTTGTAAAAAATAATTGAAAGAGGATTGGGGAAAAGATTTTTTAAAGCAAAGTTTTTTGAGTAAGATCCTTGTAAAATGGGCCCTTAAGTTGGAAAAAAGGAGATTGACGTGCAAGCGGCATGGTTTCTGCCCATAGAACTTCGCTTCTTAAGGGAAATAAAAGTCTTTATCTTGAGAAAAAAGGGTCCTTCGCCAAATGTTCTAAGGATTTCTCTACCTTGCGAGTAAAGCGGTTTTTTTCGTAAAATTGGTCATAAACAGTGACGTGCTCTCATGAAAATCCCTCTATCTCTACTCAAAGAATACTTGCCTATTGATCATCGCCCTTTGTCAGAAATTTCAGAGGCTCTCGTCTCTTTGGGCATTGAGGTGGATGGTATTGAAGGCAAAGAGCCGGTCTTTTCTGGCGTTGTTGCCGCGCAAGTGAAAAGAGTTACCCCTCATCCCCAAACAGACAAGCTGCAGATCGTTCATGTCAGCATCGGGGAGAAGACGTATCAAGTCGTTTGTGGAGATCTTACGGTAAAAACTGGGGAAATGGTTTCTTTTGCTCCGGTAGGAGCGACCATTAAGGGTGTCTCTATTCAGAAAAGAGGACTTCGAGGGGAGACTTCTGAAGGGATGCTGACTTCAGCAAAGGAGCTTGGCATTTACGACGCTTCATCAGAGGTTTTGCGATTGGATGAGACGTTTTCTTTAGGACAGGATTTACGCACGACTCTTCATGATCCGATTTTCGTCTGTTCTCTTACTCCAAATTTAGGCCACTGTCAAAGCGTTCTTGGTGTGGCTCGAGAGCTGAGCGCCTACTTTCAGATCCCTCTTCATCCCACTTGCCCAAAAGCCTCCTATGAAATTGCTCCGATCGAGATTGAAGATCCCGAGGATTGCTCTAGGTACAGCTGGCTTGTTTTAGAAGACATTCCAGAAACCCCTTCCCCTTTTTGGCTTAGGTCTGCTTTAGAAAAGGGGGGATTTTCCCCATCATTTTTGCTCGTCGATCTTGTGAATTATGTGCTGCTCATGACAGGGCAGCCTATGCACGCATTCTCTGATGCAGTTTATGGGAAAGCCTTGGCTGTGAAACGGGTTCGGGAAGAAACGCCGTTTTTGGGCGTAGATGGGGAAACCCGAGTCTGCGCGTCAGGAGCCTTGGGTGTTTACGCAGAGGATCAGCTGATTGCTCTTGGAGGAATCCTTGGGGGAAAAGAACATTCTGTAGAAAAAAATACCCGCTCCTATCTGATCGAAGCGGCCCATTTTTCTCCTGAAATCATCCGCAAAACAAGCAGGAAGATGCATCTTCGCTCAGAAAGTAGCGCCCGGTTTGAAAAAAGCGTTGATCCCTCTCTTGGGCCCGATGCCCTCTTCTTGTTAGCCTCTCTTGTGGAAAAGATCACAGGAAAGACGATCCAAGCAAAAATTCAAAGCTCATCAGATGCTCCAGAAAACCGAAAAGTGCTTTGCCGAAAAAGTCGGGTAGAAAAATTGCTTGGCGTTCCGATGAGTCTGAATGAAATGGAGGATATTTTTGCCAGGCTAGATTGCTCTTGGTCTTTGCAAGATGATGAAACCTTAGAGGTGATCGTTCCCACCTACAGGCTTGATCTAGTTTCTGAAATCGATTTGATTGAAGAAATAGCCCGTTTTTATGGATTTGAGCACCTCACATCGGATCGAGAAAAAAGAGCTGTTTCTATCGGTCAACACGACCCGCTGTATCTTTTTTCGTCTAAAATGCGTGAGCGCGCCTTGCGCCTCTCTTTTGATGAATGCATTACACCCGATCTCATTAGCCATGATCTTGCAAAATTGACCGAGGAAGTGTCTCTTCGAAAAAAAGATCTTTTAGAAACGCTTTACGCTAAATCGGAAGATCACGCGATTCTTCGCTCCACCTTTTTAGGATCTTTTTTGCAGATTCTTAGTAAAAGAGTACGGCTACAAAACGCGAACATGCAGATATTTGAGATGGGGAAAGTCCATCTTATGCATGAAGATCAGCCCGCAGAAAAGCCGGTTATTGCCTTCATGACTTCTGGAGAAAATGCTCCCTCTTTTTGGGGAAAAAAGACAGAGTCTCACGATTTTTTTTCCTTAAAAGGGAAGATGGAAACGCTTCTTTCCCACTTTGATCACCTTACTTTTGCTCCTTCAAAACATCCCAGCCTTCATCCAACAAGACAAGCTGACATTTATCTAGCAGGGGAGGATATTGGGGTAATTGGAGAGGTGCATCCTAAGATTCTTGCCTCCCTATCGATCAAACAAAAAGCCTTTTTTGCAGAGCTCCACGTAGATCCTTTGTATCAGGAGCAAAAAGGGGAAGAGAACATTCGCCTGTTTTCTCCTTACCCTTGCTCGACAAGAGATTGGACCATCCCGATTGAAAAAAAGCATACCTTTTCCTTTTTAGCCAAGATTTTGGAAAGGGTTTCCTCCTCTATTTTAGAATCGGCTCAGCTCATCTCTGTGTTTTCTCATCAAAACACGGGGAAAAATCACTATACGATTCGCTTTACCTACCGCTCTTTTTCAGGAACATTATCTTTAGAGGAGATTGAGAAAGAACATGCTCAGATACAAAAATATTGTGAAGAAGAGATTCAAAAAAACCTTTCTCCAGCGTGAAATTTTTCTTACGTCTTTCTTGCATTCTGATCAAACCCCCATTATGATGAACAGTTAATTATGTTGGAGGTTCTATGAAACAACTCTGGGTTTTTCTCTTTCCGCTTATCCTCGCTTCGTGTACCCAGTCACACCTGAATGATCAAGTCGTCTCACAAAAATATATTCATAAGTATGGATTTGAGCTAGATAAAGAAGAGTGGGCTCAGAGAGATCAGGATGGTAGAATCGAACAGTATTTAGATAGCGGCATTAAGGTTGTCAAGAGTTATCGTGAGGGCTATCTTCATGGGATCACCTCTTACACCTATCCTTACAGCGCAACTGTGGAAAAAACCCTTGTGTACGATGAAGGGGAGCTTGTGAAAGAAACCATTCATGATCGGAAAGGGATGCCTATCCAACAAAAAAATTATCTTTCCGAAGAGGAAAAAATGATCACCTACTGGAGTGAGTTAGGGTCTCCTTTGCGCGTTGAAACGTATCAACAAGGCTTATTGAATGAAGGTCTGTATTACAACGCTGCTAATGAATTGGAAGGGAAGGTTGAAAACGGCACAGGAGTCCGCTACAAAAGGATGCGCGATGGAACCTTGATCGGTATGGATGATATCCAAGAAGGTGCCCTTGTGAAAAGAATTTCGTATCACCCAAATGGGAAAGAGCACATCATTTCCTACTTCCAGGATTACCTCCTCCAAGGAAAACAAGAAATCTACACTCCAGAGGGGAACTTGTACATGGTCAATGAGTGGGACGATGGACTTCTCCACGGGAAAAAACTTGCTTACCGCGATGGGAGGTTGATCATTGCAACCAATTATCGGTATGGGAAGAAAGAGGGGATCGAAACCCGTTTTGATGCTTATGGAAAACTGCTTTCAGAGGTGGCTTATCAAGACGATGAGCGTCATGGATTAAGTCAGTACTACGGCGCTAGAAACAAAGTGAAAGAAGAGTGGTTTTATCGGGGAAAGCCGACAACTACCGAGCGATTTGATATCCTAACGAGCAAAGATCTATTGATTGCGAACATTGATGAATAGGGATTTTCTCTATTTTGATAGAAGCGCCTTATATCTTGAGCGTTCTGATCGATCCTCTAGCTCTGAGGTAAGAGATTTGCGTGTTGCTGTGCGCGACAAGAGATCACCCACATTCCGCACCCTTTTGGGGCGTAGATTTTTGAAAAGGTGCTCTGAGTGATCAATAGGCTTTTCATGAAAGTATGGCGTTAGCGGGTTAAAGTATCTCTATACAGCTACAAGGTCTGTAGGAACATCGAACGCAAGAGGCGCTATTGGCTGAGAATACTCGATCATATGGATCATTTTGAAAGCCCTTCGAAAATCAGCATCCTTAGCCAGCAACTGATCAAGTAGCCAAAGCCTAAGATCTCTTTGTGTGGTTAAATGCATCTTGGAACCCTGATTACCCGTTTTTTCCCATTTCACGACGGCTGGGTGGGTCACTCCAAAGAGTTTGCCAAATTCGGTCTGATTCATCTCAAGCCAATTGCGAATAAAACGAATTTGATTTCCAGTTATGTCCGATGGATGATGAGCAAGAGCCAATAAAACAACCTTCTAAGAGATTGAGGTCAATATCTAAGGCGTAGACTCCACTTAAGCTCGATCATCGGAACATTGCGTGAGATAATAGGAAATCCCGATCCCTCATAAACAACTTCTTTTTCAACTTTCTGTTTTTTCATCTTTTCTAGTGTCCCTGCTCAATGTAAAAGGCTGTTATGATTAAGAGGTTTCTTTCGTCATCAAATGAAACAATCATCCGTAAATCCAACCCATCCACTGTTTGCCCCTTTACCGCATAGTTCCATGTATTAAAAACTTCATCAACGTGGTCTCCTGCTTTTTTCATGCCTTCCTGTCGTTAACACATGGATTATTTCGAGTAAGATGATGTTTCTCTCATTTTTCCTCAGCGCTGCATGAAGAGTATCTCGATAGGCGCCTGAGGCAATACAGCTTTTGATTTGGTCGATGAGGTATTGAATTTTTTTCGGTCCTTTCGATGGCAATATTTAGAAACCTATATTTTTTTTAAATGGAACTGATTGACTTTGATTTATTAACGGGTTTCTTGGCTTCTCAGCTCCTAATAATATAAAAAGATCAGAAATCTAGGATTGTTTGTTTTTATTCACTCTACTCCTTCTATTGTTTGCGTCTAAGCATACGAGTAGTAGATTGCGCTCTTTTGATTGTTTGTCGGTTTTGCAAATCGTAAGGTCGACGGGGCGAACTAGTGGAAGCAGATTGCGTTCTTCGGGATCTTGGAACCGGCGTTGCTAAGGAAGAGTTATTAGATCTACCTGCAGAACTCCTTCTAAAAGAATCGCTTCGCTGGTGGCGTAGCGCACTGGCAGTAGTAGATTGTGTTCTTCGGGATCTTCTATACCGGCTTTCTGATGAAGACTTAGATCTAGCGGAAGAGCTCCTTCCAGGAGACTTCCCTCGTTGGCGCCGTGGCGATGGTTTTTTTTTGCCTTCCGATTTGGCCGAACTGGCCCAAGATCTTGCTCTTTCGTGGGATCTAGCGTTTCTGCGGTCTAATTTTTTCTTTTCATGAAGAACAATTTTTTGCATGCTTCCTGAAAGTAATGAGGCATCTTCCCCGAAGCGAACCTTAGTTGTTGATAGAAGCTCTCGCGGTACAGATGGGATGTTATTTCCGCTTATGTACAGAGCGCGTAACCCAATAATAATGGGGGCAGATCGAAGTTTATTGTTTTTTAAAGCTAGTGTTTTTAAACCCATGGTCTTTAGCTCCTCCGGCAAGGATCTAAGTGCGTTCTCAGACAATTCTAGATGACGCAAAGATGTTAAGTGCTTAATTTCCTTTGGTATAGAAGATATTTTATTCTTATTAGCCGATAAAGTGTTTAAGCCTTTGCATGCAAAGATCTCTAGAGGGAGTTTTTGAAAACAATTGCCGTCCAAGTTTAAAACCCTTAATTTACCTAAATTCTTGAAGGATTCTGGTAAAGAGGGAATAGCATTGTTGTTTACTTTGAGAACAGCAAGATTTCCTAAAGATCCCAGAACTTCGGGAACGGATCTAAGCCCATTATACCCCAAATCGAGGGAAGATAACCCATAAAAATACGGAAGCGTTTGGTAGAAACCTTCAAGCTTTGGATGGGTACTAAGATTCGAAAAAGAGAAATCGAGTTCTTTCCAAGATAGTAAATATCCTAGTAACAGTGGCAGATATTTAGGATCGAAGTCGTCAAAATCATGCTGTTTTTCTTCGTAGCGAAATTTTTCTTTGACGATTTTATAGGCCATGTTTGACACACTTTTTAAGTATAAAATGAAAGGGTTGATCCCCTTGAGTTTGGTTTCGAATACAGAGTGATTCTGCCATCTAAACCACTTTTTCATTGCAAGTGGAATGAACACCTCTTCCATCAGTTGTTCCCGCCAAAAACCACCCAATCTCTTAAATTTGCTCTGCACTCCTTCTATACCTGGGTTAGATAGAACTTGGCTTTTTGTGTCTCCCTGGTCTTGTATCCTTGAGGCGCATTTTTCCTCAGGAGAAGGTACGTGCTCTATTAATGTAAATACATCCGATACGAACCTCGAAGGGGCTGCGAGCACTGTTAATGCCCAAGGGTTGACAACAATCTCTGGATCTCTATTTGTATGTACGAAGCGAAATAATCCGTAATCGGAGCCTTTTTTCTGCAAGATGCATCGAATCAATGAGGTGATTCTATCAACTTGTTTCGTCTGGGGATTTTCGGGGAAAAATGGTTTTATGATGAGCGCAAGAGATTCTGTAATAGCTTGAGGTGAGGAGTCTCGGGAATGTTGTAGCGATAAGATCTGTTTAGCTATGTCTTGTACAAACTTGTTTGTTTGATCTACTTGCTCGGTAGAGGGCTGTAGCCGACCATTTTGAGCTGCAGTTGAGACGGGCGCGTGATGAACGCTATGGGCTGACATAATCTTTTCTCCATGATTTTTTTGTTTTTTTAAGCAATGAGCGCAGGCAAATCTTTCCTTTCAAATAGGCTACCTGCCTAGCTTGCGCAGGAAGAGTCCCATAGAAAACAGATTTTTTCGTAAAAATCGCATATTCAAAAGGCACAACCTCGAGTGGGCGCGGTTCTTTAGAGTTGATGAGCAGATCGCGATAAGAGCCGCTAATGATCACGCTGTTTTTTTGATATAAAAAATTTGAAAAACATCATAAACCTGTTGCCCAATTTATAGGCAGTTTTTTCAAAGAGATGTACATTTTTACAAAGGTTTACTCGCCAATCGAGTGGGGGAGAGTCATTTCTTTTGGAAAACGATTTGAAGATATCTCCTTGGAGGCTTATGAGCGGGAGCGGCGTTGTACTAAGGGTTTTTTATGAGAACCCGCTTTCTTTTGCAAGCGCTTCATGGCTCGAATTTTGAGGAGGAGTGGACGTATGGCCCCAGGGATCTAAAAAGGCGATTATTTGATCGGGAGCTTGCCCGATGATGTTGGAACGCTTCCCCATCACGAAAACTTTGGAAGGGGGAGATGCCCATCTCCCCGAAAATACCTTGCTTCCCGAAGTTAGATGGGTTTTGGTGAGGGTTTCTTCGAATCTTTCAGAGAAGTAGATTTTTTTTGATCAAGCGGCTTTTTTTGCGCGACTTTTGGCGACTGTTCTTTCGAGGCGTTTTCTGCAGCGCTTGTAGAGGATTTTGCGGGGGATTCTGTTTTACTATGGTAACATCTACCACCATGTTCCTGGTTTTCCTGATACTCCTGCTCTTTTTCATGATTCATTTCTTGGCCTTGCTCTTGGCCACAAGATTGCAATGATAGGGACGCTACAAACGTTGCCACTACTAAGACATATTTTTTCATCAGATACCTCATTCGTCGTATTCACCGAATACTAGCCCACATTTTTAATTATTTAAATAGAAACTTACACGCCTGGCACGCTTTTTACAGAGTATATAAATAGAAAGGATCATCAAAAAGGGGGAAAGAATGGGTGAAGAAAATACAGTAGCAAAATTACAATCGATCAACGATCAATTAGCCGCTGAAATCCGGTATCTCGATGATTTAGCGCGTAAGTTGGGATTTGTCGATGGGATCAAAACCCTCAAAGAGGCAGCGATAGAACTCATTGAAATAGAAGAACAAATGGGCGATTTTAACAAAAAAGACGAAGACAATCCTCTTGCGTGATCGAGGCATCTACAAGGGCGCTATAGAGAAGCTTATCTTGTTTGAGCTGGAGGATTTTTTCTTCAATCGTATCTTTAGCGATGTATCTTTTGACAAGGAGCGGCTCTTTTCTGCCAATCCGGTGAGCTCTAGCGATCGCTTGTTGTTCCGCCGATTCGTTCCACCAAGGGTCTAACATCAAAACTAGGTGGGCTTCAGGCAAATTGATGCCGACGCTAGCTGCTTTGATGCTAAGCAGGAAAACTTTTCCTGAAGGAGCCGACCGAAACGTGGCAATTCTTTTCTCCCTTTCCCGAAGAGAAACGGTCCCATCGATATAAAGAGGGGAAAAATTTCTCTCAATGAGCGCTTTTTCGACGAAGCGGAGTGCTTTTGTAAACGCGCTAAAAATAAGAACTTTTTTGTTCCGTAGCTGTTCAAGGTCAGCAAATAGGGCAGAAAATTTTTCTGAAGGGGCCAAATCTCCGAGCAAAGCAGGAGCGATCGCGCTCTGGCGAAGGCGTAGAATCATTTCTAAGGCAGACGGGGAGCTCTGCCTTAGCTCTTCTTGTTTTTTTTGATAAAAGGCTTGGTGCTCTGCACCTAAAGAAAGGAGTACTTCTTGGACTGTGATGGGAGGAAGCTCAAGATTGACCTCTTCTTTTGTTCTTTTGCAAAGAAAAGGCCGAAGCTTTGGGATCACAAGGTTTTTTTCTAGGTGTGCCTCCTGAATAAATGTTTTTCTTTCTCCTAAAATTTTGGGATGCACACAAGAAAATTGTGCCCATAGCTCCTCATAAGCGTTATCAATAGGTGTTCCATTGAGCGCAAAGCAAGACCGTTTTTTTAGGTTCATCAGAGACTCGTAGGTAGAGGATTTTGGATTTTTCACCTGTGAGGATTCATCCATGACGATCACGTCAAAAAACATCTTTTCAAATAGAGGAAGATCCCGAGTCAAAGTGGCGTAGGAGGTGATGATGAATCTCTCTTCATCAAGGGATGGTTTCCGGCGCTTGCCTAAATGGACGTAAGGGGTTTCTCCTAAAAAGCGGGTAGCCTCTTTTTCCCAGTGAAAAACTAGGTGAGCAGGAGCGATGATGAGCTTATTTTTTCCTGTCAAGCAAGCAAAAAAAGCGAGCACTTGGACGGTTTTTCCAAGGCCCATTTCATCGGCTAATAGTCCTCCCCAACCCTGAAGGTAGAGCCCATGCATCCAAGCAAGCCCCTCTTCTTGGTAGGGGTAGAGCTTCCCAAGAAAGGTTCCTTTCAACTCAACTTTTGGAGGAAAAAGAAGCTGCTTAAAAGAGGGATCTGCTCCTGAAAAATCATCCGACGGGTCAAAAAGACCAAGCGTCGTATGATCCAGAGCGCCTCCGTTTTCTGAGATGGCTACCTTTTTGAACCTAGCGAGTTTCTTCTCGAAGGGAGGATCAATGAGAAAGGTCTTTTTTTCTCCAAAAGGGCCTTCTATCATGACAAATGGGGAACCTGTTTTTGCTGCTTGCAAAAAGCCTCGAATATTTGCAGGATTTTCTATGCCGTTTGCTGCAATCGTAAGGTGCTTTCCGACGATTTTCCAAGATGCATCGTTGCAAAAGAGGACCGGGCGGCTCATTTTATCCAAAATTTTCCAATCTAGTGAGGCTAAAAGCTCTAAAGAGGTGAATAGCTCTTCTCTTGGGGGGAAAAGTCCTTGCGGATGGAAGCGCCATCCTAGACTTTCTAAGTCTTTTTGGTAGGGGCGTCTCTCTTCAAGGGAGGGGATTTGTAAGGCTTGTTTTAGAGGGTGATACCCTAATAGAGTAAACACCTTTCCGTAGTGATCAGCCATCTGTAAGGTGGGTTGTAGCTTGGTCGCATTTTTCCGGAAGGGGAGCTCCTCATCGTAAAAGTGGCGAATCCAAGCAGGTCCTTTCTCAAGAGCTCTCCAGTGTCTTGCTGGAAGCGTTGTATCGAGTTTTCCTATCGTACTATTCCAAAGAACGCAAGGGGGGCAAGAGAGGAAAAGAGTTTTTGGAGCATACTCCTTTCCCTCATGCTGTATCGAGTAGTCGACAAAGCAGCGACGTTTCTCCTCCTCTAGTACAGTGAAGATGGGAGTGATCCCCTGTTCCAGGACAAGGAGACGCTCCCCCTTGTAGTAGAGCGCCTTCTTTGCCCCTTGAATGGCTGTCCATAGGGAAGATGGTCGGATAGGGACTTTCGAAAAAATCAGAGTGTCTAAGCTTTCTCCCGATTCTTTACGCTGTTCTTGCAATAAAAATGTTGCAAAGGGCTTGCCGAGTTCTTTGACTAAATCGTGCCAAAAGAGGGGCTTTTTCGCTTTGAGGACGAGAAAAAAAGCTCCTTCTAGTAGAGTAAGATGGAAGGAAATGGAGTTCACAATGGGAGAAACCTGCAATACTTCAGAAAATCGGGAGAAAAATAGTATGCGTGAAAGGCTCGATTTGTTTGAAGAAAAGAAGCGGCAAATCGAAGAAAAAGAGAAATTTTTGCAAAAAACCTTTCCGTTAAAGATCCTAAAAAAATTGCCCAACATGGAGGGGATCACAAAAAGAACAGCCCGCTTTTTGCGTTTCAAAAGTCTTGTTTACCTCCTTAGACATGATCACCCAAAGATTTTTCTGCGCCATTTTCTCAAGCATCCTTTCCGTTACGCTCTCGGTCTGGGGAGATCGTATCTATCTCGAGGGAAGAGAGAAGGGGATTTTTTTCTTTGCAATACCCCGAGCGTAGATGCCTTTGCAAACAAACTTGTAAACAAAGACCATCTCTTCGTCCTCGGATTTTCCTACTGCCATAAACCTTTTGAGTGCCCTTCTGGGCGCTTCAACGATCGTTGTGACTTTGAGGAAGATCACCCAGTCTGCGGACAGTGTTTTATTGGGAAGTGCCGCGCTCTTGCCAAGAACGCAAGGCTTCTTTTGATCCCAACGGTTCATTACATTGGAGAAAAAATGATGGAGATGGTTCACGAGCATCCTAAGAAAAAGGTACTTTTTCTCATCACTGCGTGTGAGATGAGTCTCCGAATGTTTCACGATTGGGGCGTTATGCTTGGCATTGAAGGTCTAGGCGTCCGCTTAGATGGGAGAATTTGCAACACAATGCGGGCATTTGTCCTATCCGAACAGGGGATCAAGCCAGGTTTAACGGTCGTTTTACCCGAGACGCAAGAAAAAATTCTAGAACTGCTTAAGATCCGCGGAGCTTACGGAAAGGTTTTGGATGCTCACTCTCATCAAAAGGGCGCACCCTCCCCGAAGAGCAAGAAGAGCTGCAAAGCCCTTTTTTAGCTTGTACGCACTTGGGGCAACAAGTAAAGAGTTTGTTACAATCCATATTTGCGCAGTTGTAATAGAGGTCAGACGGCTCCTCGCAATAGATGCATGTGGAGAGAACTTCTTGAGATCCGATCGGTACGGTCATCCGGTCATCAAAGACAAAAAGCTTCCCTTTCCAGTGGGAAGCGCCCATCTCCTCGGCGTACTGGATGACTCCCCCCTGGAGTTGAAATACCTGCTTAAACCCTCTTTTCTTCAAATAAGCAGAGTAGTACTCACACCGGATTCCTCCTGTGCAATACATCAGCACCGTCTGTTTATTTTTATCTACTCTTTTCTCTAGCTCCTCTGCGTAAGCAGGAAATTCACGAAAAGAGTCTACCGGGGGTAAAATGGCTCCAGAAAAATGGCCCACATCCGATTCGTAACGATTGCGCACATCGACGACAAACGTATTGGGATCCTTGGCATCTAAGCGCTCTTTCCACTCCTGGGGAGACAAATGGCTGCTTGCCTCAGAAAAATCGACAGGCACATCAAAAGCGCAGAGCTGCTCACGCATTTTTACGGTGAGTTTTTCAAAGGCGTGCTCAGAAGTTTCTTGAACTTTTAGGGGAGCTTTTGCAAACGGGGATTCCCGTTTCCAGCAGCAAAACCGGTCATAAGCACCCTTTTCCAAAGAAAGCTGGGCGTTGATTCCCTCTTGGGAAATGTAAATGCGGCCTTTGGCATCTAACTCTTCTAAGGTTTTTTTGAGAGAGGTAAGGGTCTCTTCTACCGATTCGATAGGAAAAAATTGATAAAAAGAAAGGGCTAAGTGGGACATACGGTATTGCAGCAAAAAACCAAGGATAACATTTTCTTAAGAGCTTAAGTTTACTAAATTACAGGGAGGTTCTGCAAGAGGAGAATACCACTTGTTGAAAAAGGAATTTTTCTCTATGATCTATGATAAAAGTAGTATTTTTAGGAGAAAGAATGGCCAGGTACAGAGGTCCAAAGAACCGCATTGCTAGAAAGTTTGGAGTCAACATTTTTGGGAAATTTCGCAATCCTTTGCTTCATAAACCCAACCCTCCAGGGATGCATGGGGCAAAAAGGAAGAAAAAATCTGATTATGGCACCCAGCTAGAAGAGAAGCAAAAATTGCGCGCGGTCTACGGGATGCTCAGTCAAAAGCAGTTGATCAAAGCCTACAACCAAGCGGCAAAAAACCCTGAAAACACCTCTCACGTTTTTTTAGAACTTCTTGAGTCTAGGCTCGATAATATTGTTTACAGGCTCCGATTTGGGTCTACGATCTTTGCAGCCCAGCAACTTGTGTCCCATGGGCACATTTTTGTGAATGGAAAGCGGGTCGATCGTCGCTCTTTTCGCGTGAAGCCGGGTATGACAATTTCTGTCAAAAAAGAATCACAAAACATCAAAGCGATTCAAATCGCAACCCAAAATACTTCTGTAGAAGTTCCCGATTATTTGACCCTATCCGATCAGTTTACAGGGAAAATGGAGGCGGCTCCCGCTTACGATCTCATTTCTCTCCCTCTTCCGATCAACGTTCCCCTGGTTTGTGAATTCATTGGCCATACGGCTTAAGTCAAGATTTTTTTGAGCTCTTCTATCTGAAGAGCTCGCATCAATAGCAAGAAGATCCCCCCATACATTCCCCCAAGGCACAAAAACTCTAGGTAGCCACCTTGTAAAAAGACCATCTTTTGGATAGCCATTTTTGCGATAAGAGCAGAAGAGCTTGCTCCAAAAACAATTTTTACAAAAAACATACGGGGCTGCCTCCATATATTGGGTAGCCATCTTTCTACATGCCACGCCAAAAAAGCGCAGTGGATCCACTGACTAATTGCTGTAGAGAAAGCTACGCCGAGAGCGCCCCACTCCGAGCCAAAAACAAACCAGAGATTTCCGGCAATATTGACAAGCACGCTCAGCAAAGAGGCTTTTGCGGTCAAAGCATGCCGTTTTTTTGTGAAGAGAACTTGATTCGACAGAAAAATACCAAAAGAGGGGAGCAGTCCTAAACAGTAGGCTTGGAGGCATCTAGCAGAGACCTGAACGCTGGTAGCATCAAACGCACCTCTTTGAAAAAAGGTGGCTACCACCTCATGGCTGAAGATCAAAAGACCAAAGGTGGAAAAGCCGAGCAAGACAAGCCCTATTCGAAAAGCCTCTAAAAAACGGCTTTCTTCTTTTGCTACGCCTCCTGAAGAAAAATGGGGCAAAAATGCTGTGGATAAAGCGAGACTAAATAGGGATACTGGCGCCTGATACAAACGGATCGCGAACCATAAATAGGAGGGGCCTCGAGGATCTGCCCACTGAGCGAAGAGGGCGTCGAAAAAGCTATGCACTTGCATCGTCCCAATCCCCAGCACTCCCCAAAAAAATGGACGGACAAGAGAGCGGATTTGAGGAGTAAACGGGGTGAAAGAGGGAAGAACAGGGGGCTTTGTGAGAGAAAAAATCGTCACAAGCCACTGAAAGAAAAATCCGATAAGCGCGCATATTGGGAGGTACATTCTGGCAGCGTCCCGAAAAAGCAGGGTAGGAATAATGAGCGCTAGATTGAAAAATAGAGGAGCTATTGCTGGGAAAAAAAATGTGTCATGGCATTGGAGGTAGGCGCTATTTGTTGCGTACGCGGAGAGAAAAATCAAGCTAAAGCTCAAGATTCGTATAGGAGAAGAAAATACGCCAGCCCAAGCTGGGAAGAAAAAAAAAGAGGTTTGGACAACAAGTACAAACAGACAGACTACACAAAGTAGGGCTGCTTGAAATTGGCGATAGAAGGTGGTGGCAAGGGAAGGATTTTTCTCTACAAGCTCTTGATATCTCGGAATAAAAAGGGAAGAGACGAGCGTTTCTCCAAAAATCCTTCGGAAAATCAGCGCAAAACGGAAAGCTGTGAAAAAAATGGATAACTCGAGAGAAGTGCCAAAAGCGCTAGCTAAGGCAATATCTCGCGCAAGTCCGCTTGCCTTACTGAGGAACGTTCCTTGAAAGATTTTTTGAAAAGATCGGATCATCCTCCACAGACTAACAAGAAAAAGGAAAATTGCCCAGAATAGATCGATTCTTTAGAATAAGATCTTATTCTACTTGGCTTATAAGGATCCTCGCGCGATGCGATCAAAAAAACATCCGACGAAGTAAGCATGCCTTCATCTCTCTTAAGAGAAGAAGGGTAGACAAATCAAAGAGGCCTCTTGCAAAAAAGGAACGCCTTTCTTCTGCAAGGTAGGCTCTCTTGAACACCTCTTAGGTAAGCGCTCATGACAATAAAAAAACACCAGAATCTTGTAGGAGCTCACATGTCCGCTGCCGGCGGGCCTTATAACGCCCTTTATCGAGGACGCGCGGTTGGAGCCACAGCCATCCAACTTTTTACAAGTAACCAAAAACAGTGGCGCGGCAAGAAAATCTCCCCAGAAGAGGTGGAAAAATGGGAAGAGGCAAAACAGGAAACGGGGATTGATGTTACTGTATCTCACGATAGTTATCTCATCAACTTGGGTTCTGATAAACCCGATATTTTGGAGAAAAGTTGCAAAAGCTTTTCAGAAGAGATTGTCAGATGTCAGCTTCTTGCTATCACCTATTTGAATTTTCATCCAGGGGTAGCTACCTCCAAAGATGAAGAGCAGTGTCTAAACCAGATTGTGAAAAGCCTTCTTTCGTTTGAGAAACTCTTGCAAGGAAACTCTAACCCCCCCCCAAACTCGACCAGATTGCTTCTCGAAACAACCGCAGGACAAGGCAATAGCGTAGGGTACGATTTTGCCCACTTAGCTTACATCATTCAAGAGGTGGAAAGTGTCATTCCGATAGGCGTCTGCATTGACACTTGTCATATTTTTTCTGCCGGTTATGATCTTTCTTCCAAAAAAGCTGCTGAAGAAACAGTGGCTACTTTTGATAAAATCATCGGCCTCAAGCATCTTTATGCGCTCCATATCAACGATTCAAAAAAACCACTTGGATCAAGAAGAGACCGGCACGCATCTTTAGGACAAGGAGAGATCGGTCTTGAGGGGATCACCTCCTTAGTGACGCAGGAAAAAATTTCTACGCTCCCTTTAATTTTAGAAACACCTGAACCTGCGCTATACTCGGAAGAAATAGCGCTCATCAAACATCATATCGAGTCCCATGCAAAAAGTACTGATCAAACACCTTCTTAAAGAAGACACCTTTTTAGGAAAAACGCTCACAGTCACCGGCTGGATCCGCAGCCTTCGGGAGCAAAAACATCTCTGCTTTTTACAAATCAATGATGGCAGTTATTTCGACTCACTCCAAATTGTTGCAGATGATACGCTCCCAGGCTACCATGACCTTCTTCCGAAGCTCATTACAGGAGCTGCAATAGAAGTAGAGGGAGTTCTCGTCAAAAGCAGCGGGAAACAGCAACCGGTAGAAATGCGCCCCACTACAATCGCTCTTATTGGAGCGTCTTCTGAAGAATATCCCTTACAAAAAAAACGGCACTCTTTTGAGTATCTTCGTACCATTGCGCACCTTCGTCCTAGAACCAATACGCAAGGAGCCTGCCTTCGTATCCGTAGCCTGCTGAGTTACGCAGTCCACACATTTTTTCAGGAAAAAGAGTTTGTGCATATTCATACCCCGATCTTAACCGCTTTGGACTGTGAGGGGGCGGGAGATCTTTTTCAAGTCCAAAAAAACGGGAAACATTTTTTTGGGGCTCCTGCCTATTTGAACGTATCGGGTCAGTTAGAAGCGGAAATTTGCGCGCTTGCGCTGAGTAATGTGTATACGTTTGGTCCCACATTCCGCGCAGAAAATTCACATACCTCACGCCATTTATCTGAATTTTGGATGATCGAACCAGAAATGGCTTTCT
The DNA here is from genome assembly GCA_038534095.1 of Chlamydiota bacterium. Lineage (GTDB taxonomy): Bacteria > Chlamydiota > Chlamydiia > Chlamydiales > SM23-39 > JBCAXK01. The sequence continues at coordinate 19,694 of JBCAXK010000017.1, forward strand.
GTGATCTTGCCCAAGATATGGATATCGCAGAAGAGTTCATCAAATACGTCACCAACTATGTTTTGGATAAGGGAGAAAGAGATTTAGCCTTTTTTGACACGTTCATCGAAAAAGGGCTCTTAGAAAAACTGGGTCGTCTTACCAGCAAATCCTTTGCCCGCATGTCCTATACTGAGGCGATCGCTGCTTTACAAAAAGCGAAGAAAGCCTTTGTATTTTCTCCCGATTGGGGCTGCGACTTGCAGTCGGAACATGAGCGGTATCTCGCAGAAGAGTTTTGCGAGAAGCCGGTCTTTATTCACGACTATCCAAAAGAGATCAAAGCTTTCTACATGAAAGATGGTTCGGATGGGAAAACGGTAAAGGCGATGGATCTTTTGGTGCCAGGGATCGGCGAACTGATCGGCGGATCGCAAAGGGAAGATCGACTCGATCTCCTTGAAGAGAAAATGCGAAATAAGGGGCTAAATCCTGCAGAGTACTGGTGGTACATCGATTTAAGAAAGTATGGCTCTTGTCCCCATAGCGGTTTTGGCGTAGGCTTCGAGCGGCTCATCCAGATGATCACAGGTCTTGAAAATATTCGGGATGTGATCCCTTTCCCTAGGTATCCAGGTCACGCAGAGTTTTGAAGATCTGTTTCTCTAGAACAGTGCAACTAGCGCTGTCGTTACAAAATTTTACCAGGTCTCATCGGGAAAAGAGCGTTCATAAATCTAGACAGCAAACAACATTTCTAGAAAAACGGTACCTGCAGAGCAGCTGCTTTCTAGGGGACAAACGGCTTTTTCTATGATGGGCATTGTGGCTGAAAAAACAGGACAAAGTGCTCCTGAAATCGATCAGGTCCTTCTCTATGCGTCCCTGCCCCATTAGTCTGCACAAAAGAACTCATACAAAGCACTTTCTCTCCCTAGAGCTGCATGACCGAACATGGCAGATTTCAAAAAAATTGCCCTCTTAAACCCTCTAAGTCGCTTAGATGCTCATGATAAAATAATACGTAAAAAAACTTTTTCAATAATTTTATTTTTTAATAATTAATTTCAATTATTGATAATTTGTTTATTTTTTATTTGTAATAAATGAGTAATCATTTTTTCAGAAAAAAGGGAGTGTAATCATGCATTATGGTTATGAAGGGAAAACGTATTGTACGCGCAATGACATCATTCTTGATGATATTATCCGTGGTAGAATTCACGAGATGACGAGTAAGCAATCTGTTGCCAGATATCATCAGCTTCGGGCTGAGCAAGCCCGCTTACGAACGAAGATCTCAGAACAATCCTTTTCTACAGCGAAGAGGGTAGGAAAGATTTTTTGGGGATTCACAACGTTTGCAGCTATAAGATCGTTCATAGCACTAGGGAACGTGGATTTCTCCGCTTTCACTACATGGGCTTTTTCTGCCGTACTTCTTACAGTTCCCTCACTGATACTTACGGAAACCCTTTACCATAATATACATAACGCAAAAATGAAGGCCATGGCTAGAGGAGAATTTCAAGGAGAGGCGCAAAGAAGCTTTATCACTCTCGGCTCGGAAATCCGGGAGCTTCGTACCAATCTTGAGAAGTATTTAAACAATCTAAATGATGAGGGAGAACCGAACGAGCCTTATCAGATGAATCCTGTGATCCCAGGAAATCCCCGTACCCATCTGATACCCGAGCCTTTACATTCCGGTCGCAATTTTTGAGCGTTCAGTAGCAGAAAATTTGCATTGAACGTGGCGCTTTTCCGAGAAAAAGATCCAGTTTCTTTGAAAAAAGTATCTCATAAAACAACCTTTGGGAGATAAGAAAGGCAGAGTTTTTTCGAAGAGAAGATATTTGGAGAAGATCCTTTCAGTGAAAATTGAAAAAATCTTTTACATTTGCTCTCAAAAAAAATCATCTGACGTGGGAGCTCTATTCAGGAATAATGATGTTTTGATCTGATCGCCCAAATCTTCCGTATGGATGCCCCGTTTTTTACCAAAATATGCTTTGACCACTCTTCGGATAACAGGTATGAAGGGTAAGGCTTTCTCTAAGTGGTGGGAATCAGAATCTAGATTCTACACATTTTTCATCCTATCTGTGAATTCTTTTGAGTGTATAACAAGGAATTTGTAAAATAATCCTCCTAAAGGGGTTTTGAAAGGGTTTCAGTGATATGCTCCCACATGAAAATAGTTTCAAAATCTTTCAAGATCCCGTTAAAAAATTGTAGTATCAATAGGAGTATATAAATTTTAGGCAATATGAACTCTTTTTCTTCGGCAATATGGGATCTCTGTTTTAATCACTCAGATTTTGATCGTCATTTTAGCCCCAATTCCGCTATAGACTTTCCGAATCTTTTCAACGACATTGCTTTTAAGCGCAGTGGGAATAACCGTTGCCATTACTTGGTGGCTTTCATAGGCGCAATCGCTGCAGCCAATACTGTCTCTGCATATTCTTCAAGCCAAGACATAACAAAATGGCAACCGATTACGATGATTTCTGGTGTTATTCCAGTCGTAGCCTTGGTAATGAATCTATTTCTCCATCAATACCGATCTGAGATCAATACCGTCCATATTTACGCAGTGGTTTTACAGAAACGGGGTTTCCCGGTTGCTGATTTGCCAGCCAACAAGGAGGGGTTCCGTTACGATATGTGGCCAAAAGTGGAAAATTCTCCTGTCTTAATGGGTGAACTTCAGAGATTGAAAAGGGATCAGCCAATACAATCGGTATTAAGACGATATAATGCTGTTGAGTGCGCGCTTCCTATTCTTGCAACAATGGGAATCATCTTTGCTGGGATAATGGGAGAAGGTCTTTATCAAAAAGAACGCCATTTGTTCACTTTTGCAATCACAAAAAATTATTCATGGGTGTTTTTTACGGCAGAAATCATAGCAAATATTGTCCTAAGAGAGTTCTTTTCTGTTTCTCTTTTAGAAGATTTACTCAAAAACATCCCAAGGATTCCCCAGGCTGTCCCCCTGCAGCCTATCCCCATTCCCCCGTAAAAAGATTGACGGGTTTGTACTAATGAGGTTTGGGCGGGGGTTTGGCAAAGTCGAACAAATAACTACAAGGGATACAAGGCTAGATAAGGCATAGAGATAAAACAGGCAATAAAACTCCTTAGGAAAGAGCTTGTTTGTACGGATACTTCCTAAGAAAAGATTTCGGGAACTTTCTCGATAGAAGGTTCTTGTAGAGCATATTCACGCAATTTTGTTCTTAGCGTTTTTTCGGTGATGCCTAATGTTTTGGCCACTTTTTTTCGGTTATTTTGCAGCAAGCGCATCGCATCGAGGATGTGCCTTTTCTCCCAATGTTTTAAAGAGAGGAGCGGCTGCGTGTGTTTTTTCAGATGGATCTCTTCCTCTGAGATCTCTTTGCCAAGGCTGAGGGCGTGCGCTCTTTCTAAAATATTTTTCAGTTCTCGAATATTTCCTGGGAATGAATAATTGAGAAGCTTCTCAAAAGCGTTTTTGCTAAGGGTTTTCCCTTCCCGTTTTGTTCTATGCAGATGGGTTAAAAAATGGTTGATGAGTAGAGGGAGATCTTCTTTACGCTCTCTAAGAGGGGGAATGGTCAGTGGAATCACATGGAGACGGTAAAAAAGATCTTCGCGAAAGAGCTTTTTATCGAGAGCTTCTTGGATGTTTCTGTTTGTAGTGGCGATGATGCGCACATCGACCTGGATAGATTTTTCCCCTCCGAGTCTCTCAAACTCCTGCTCTTGGAGAACGCGTAAGAGCTTGGATTGTAGGTGGAGCGGCATTTCAGTGACTTCATCTAAAAGAAGCGTGCCTTGGTGGGCTAGCTCAAAGCGTCCGAGCCGTCTTTTGTCTGCCCCGGTAAAGGCCCCTTTTTCGTGTCCAAAAAATTCCGATTCCAACAAGCTTTCTGCTACCGCGGCGCAATTGACTCGGATAAACGGCCTTTCGCTCCGCAAAGATTCTTGATGGATGAGGCTCGAAATCACCTCTTTCCCCGTTCCCGATTCTCCTTGAATGAAGACGCTTGCCGTAGTTTTTGCGCATTTTTTTACATCCAAAAAGAGTTTTTGCATCAAAGGACTTTTTGATTTGAGGAGCACCTCTTTTTGGAGATGAGGAGCCTTGGGAGTAGGTAGGCCTTTTCTTGAGGCGAAGTATCTGCTCGCCTTTTCTAGAACCTCTTCGAGCGTACGCAACGAAAAGGGTTTGATGAGATAATGAAACGCGCCTAATTGCATAGCCTCCACAGCATTTTCAATGCTTGCGAAAGCGCTCATCACAATCGTGACCGAATCTGTGTGCTTTGCGCAGTATCTTAGTACATCTTTCCCAGACACTTTGGGCATTTTCATATCGGTGAGAACAAGATCAAACGGTTCTTTCTGTAAAAGACGTAACGCTTTTTCGCCATCAGAGGCGGATTTTACGCGAAATTTTTGCAAGGTAAAATAATCGATGAGAAAACGGCAAAAAACGGGATCATCTTCAACAATCAAGAGAGTTTGCATCAAAGAGCCTTTCTTAGGGGGAGCTTCATTGAAAAAACGGTTCCTTGGACCACGTTAGACCGAGCTTCCAATGAGCCGTTGTGTTCTTGGACAATTTTCTTGGTTTCGGTTAGCCCTAGACCATGCCCTGTTTTTTTTGTCGTGAAGAAAGGGGAAAAAATTTTCTCTTCTGTTTTAGGACAAAGCCCGCAGCCTGTATCAGAAACCGTAATGATGCAACTTTGATCTTGTTGCCATAGATTGATAGAAATCTCTCCTTGATCTTCGATCGCTTGTTGCGCGTTGATCAGTACATTCAAAAGAGCCCTTTCTATGAGAGAGGGATCAAGCCAAGCGTAAATTGGCTGCGTAGGCAAATGCAAGTTCCACAAAATGCTTTTTCCTAAGAGGGCATCTTGACGAACAAAAGAGACCGCGGATTGGATCAAGCCCGTAAGGTTGGTTTTTTCTAAGGAAAGCTGATTGGGTTTGAGGCATTGTAAAATTTTGGTGAGTAGAGCATCTAGCCGATTTGTCCCATCTACGATACTTGCAGCCATTTTTTCTAAGGAAGGATCATCGAGGTTTTTTTGTAAGAGCATCCCATATCCTCGGATGCCTCCTAAAGGATTTTTGATTTCGTGAGCCACTAAAGCGCTCATCATACCTATCTCCTCGAGGCGGGATTTTTGTCTAAGTAGATCTTCTTGCCTATTTTGTCTTGTCACATCTTGGAGCAGCAAAAGAATCCCGGGCAGAGGATCTTCCCCGAGGTATTTCCGGGGAGTTACGGTGATCTGGCGATCTTTCCAAAAAACGGAAAAGGGAGTCTGCGCAAAGGTCTCTTGATGAAGAGCTTCTCGCATAGAAAATCCAAAAGAGTCATCGGGGAAAAATTTCCAGAAAGATTGCAAAAGAAGTTCTTTTCCCTCTTTTCTGAGTACTGTCTCCGCTTTGGCATTGATGGCTAAAAAAAGACCTTCAGGATTGATAAATAAAACCCCTTCCGACATATTTTTTAGTAGTAGGTCTAAAAAATGTGTGATGGGACTATGCGACGCAACTTCCAAATAGGACATCATTCCCCCCTTGTTTGTCCTTATTCATTACATGCAACAAATGGTTTTTTTTGTCATGACTTTGTCAGAAGTAGGATTCAGAGACTCTTAAGCTTTTGCTTACTGATGATTTTTTCGATCTTTTTGCCCAGTTGTTCTGGTTTAGAGAGGTCTGAATATGAAAAGGTACGCAAAAACAATCTGGTCGAAGATCCCATTTCTAGAAATCAGCAAGATCGGGAGCATGTACACATGCCCCCATCCCTGCAGGCCTCTCCAGTCTATCCTTGGGATCATCCCTCATGTCCTCACCCAAAAATTCGGCAAGAGTATTTTTATTGCAAAGGGCACGCAAACCATCTTCCTTACAGCCTTGGAGGGGTGACCTACCAAGATTGCGAAGGAAAACAGGAGCACACTCTTCCCCTAAAAGAAGGGAAGGAGCACGTTTATCCGATTTTAATCGATCTTTTGAACTACGTCCAACAAGAGACGGGGAAAAAAGTGCAGATCACTTCGGGTCACAGGTGCCCCAAGCATAACGCTTACGCAGATCCATCAGCCTTCAACCGGGCATCGAAGCATCAAATTGGGGCAGAAGTCGATTTTTATGTTGAAGGGATGGAGCACACTCCTTTGGCGATTGTTGATCTTTTGATGCGTTACTACAAAGAAGCGTCCCAAACTAAAGGACATTCCTCCTACACCTCTTTTAAGCGCTACTTAGGTTCGGGGACCAATGTAAAAACTCCTCCTTGGTACAACAAAGAAGTGTTCATCAAGCTCTACCAAAAAGATGAGGGAAGAGATCGGGATAATCAGCACACCTTTCCCTACTTGGCGATCCAAGTCCGCTTTGACAGAAACACTGAAGAAAAAGTGACCTACTCGTGGGAAAAAGCGCATAAAAAGATCAGGTTTCGTTAGCACAACTTGCTGCGATGCACAAATAGGATCTCCCAAATCCCCTATAGACAAGGGGATTTTTTCGTGATAGAATGAATCTCTATTTTATAGAATAAATGCCGATGTGGCGGAATGGTAGACGCGGCAGATTCAAAATCTGCTCTTCCTCGGAGGGTGCTGGTTCGAGTCCGGTCATCGGTATTGCTTTTTTCAAAAGGTCCTCCTATCATAGGACCAACCTCACCCAACTCTCGTCATCCCAATATTTTAGCAAGCTGTGAAAAACCCCCTCTGTTTCCCTGTATTTCCCTGTCGACTGTGTGAAGGGGCTTGTATGAATCAAAAGGTATGAATCAAAAGGTATGAATCAAATGGAAAGAGCTCAAGGGGGTGTGACAAAAGCCGTTCTTAGGTAGCTGCGATTGTTGGTCAAGAAAACAGGCCGATAACATTTTTTTTTCCTCTCTATTTGCCAAAAAAATATTTTTCCCTCAAAATAACAGCAAGGGGCGATTGGATTAAGGGTTCTAAAACTCAGCCGATCAAAACATGAAACACCAAAAGGGGGGAGAAGTCATGGATGAGCATCAAGAGACTCCAAAAGAAGCATCAGAAGAGCAAGAAGCATTACAAAAGATGAGCACTTTAGAAGAGCAAGAGCCGTTAGAGGCGCTCCTGCAAAGTGAGGAGAAAAGTTACGCTGCAGGAGAGGTTCCGCAAGTGTTTTCTTTAGATCCCGACCAATTTTTACCGCTCAATTCAGAAAAATTAGGGGAAAAAGCGGCTCTGAACCGTTCGATTGAAGAGCTAGAGCAAATTACAAGAGATGAAATTTCTAGTATTCATAAGTTTCAAAGAGCGATCGATGAGTGGGAAAAAACCATTGAAAAAAACAAGCTCTTCATCAATCGCAATAAGGAAACGATACGGAAAAACAACGCTGATATGTCTTATGACGAGAAAAACCGGGACTATTGGTGGAGAATTGCTGAAAATGTCATCAACGATTTTAGTATTTCTACGGCGACGAACCATCCAGACACGTGGGCTTGGCTCATCAAAAAGCATGGTTTAAAAGTGGCGGGTGGAGACCCTATTGATGAAAGAAGCGACTGCGTAGAAGAGTTTTGCAATGGCAGCGCCAATAGCTTAGCTTCAAAATACAAGACAGCGGGTGATAAATACGATCAATCAAAAAAAGCCCGGCAAAAAGAGACGTTTCGGATCATCGCAGAAAACGCTCAGTACAAAAAAATCTTGGAAACCCTCCAACAGTATGTGCAGTCGACCTACCAAAATAAGGTGGAGCCCTTGCAAGATGGAGTCATGATGCTCAAAGAGCTCACGGCAAAATTTCGGGGATTTCTTTCCCAACCAAACGCTACTTACGGAGATCTAAGAGAATGGGCGGAAACATTTTTAAATGAATATATTCTGGAAAATCCAGCAACGCCTCAGCACGTCATCACCGATTTTAGAAAATGGGCTTCTATTCCCCTCCCTTCTGAAAATCAGTAGATCGTTTCTTTGGAAAGGGACGAGCGGCGGCTCGTCTCTTTTCTTTTTTCTCGATTTTCTTCCCTGATTTGGTAAAATATAAGGAATCATTGGAAGTTTTTTTTGCGTATTTTTTATCTTTTACTATGCATGATTTCTTCTCTTTCTGCTTATGATGTGATCATTATTGGCGGGGGACCAGCCGGGCTTTCGTGCGCAATCTATTTAGGCAGGGCAGGCATCAAAACGTGCGTTTTAGAAGGAGCCTATCCTGGAGGGATGATTGCAAAGTCCCATTTTGTGGAAAACTGGCCAGGAGAAGAAGGGATTTCTGGTATCGCTCTAGCAGAAAATATCCGTAAGCAAGCACAAAAAAATGGAGCGGTGTTGCTTGTAGCAGAGGCTCTTTCTGTCGATTTTACGAGGCGTCCTTACGCCGTTGTTGCTCAAGAACTCTATACAAAGAAAACAAGGACCTTCAAAGCGCCCTACATGGTCATTGCGATGGGCTCTTCACCCAATTTCCTCAATATCCCAGGAGAAAACACCTATTTTGGGAAGGGAGTATCCACCTGCGCCGTTTGTGATGGAGCGTTCTATGCAGGGAAAAAAGTCGCCATTGTGGGAGGGGGAGACAGCGCTATTTTAGATGCAGACTATTTGTCAAACATAGCAGAAGAGGTGCACATTTTTGTAAGAAAACCGTTCCTGAAAGCGACAGAAATCCGGCGCAAAAATGGGGTTCTTGCGAAAAAAAATGTTTTTTTGCATCGAAAGGCTGTTTTGGAGAAAATTTTGGGCGACGATCATGGAGTGACCTCAATTCAGGTGATGGAAAACGGGCAGCCCCAGAGGTACTCTGTACATGGGGTGTTTTTAGCCATTGGATCTAAGCCAAATACAGAGCTATTTAGAAAAAAGGTAAGCCTGACTCCTTCTCAACACATTGCGATCGACGCTAGCCAAGAAACCTCTAAAAAGGGGGTCTATGCTATTGGCGATATTGTCGATCCTATCTATCAGCAAGCAATTTGCGCTGCAGGAGATGGAGCAAAAGCGGCCATCAATATTCAGCGAAGTTTGGGGAACGACCTTGTTGCTGCCGAAAACGTGGAAGCTTCTCACTAGCTAAGAAGCGTACTTACTGGTCTTACAAGAACTTTGGTGGCAGATCCATGTCTCCTTCTGCTACGTAGAGAGATCGCTGAGATACGTGACTGTGGGAAAAAAGAGCGTTTTGGGGCAATCCTACAAAAGCGGCCTTGTAGAAAAAATTGGTCAGGAAGATACGGTTAGGATAAGATACCTTCCTCTGCGCGTAAAAGCTTCTTGGATCAATCGTTGAGCAGCTTTCTCCCTTTTTGTCTTTCATCGTCGATAAAAAATCTATCTGCCAGCGGGTATGTTTTTAACAAAACCTCCTAAAAAAGAGGAGGAAAATCAGGGCGTTCTGACAAGAAAGATTTGATACGTTGCGCTGCAAACATTTTGCCTAAAATACCCCTCAAGTAGTTTGGATCATAGTAGACTTCCCACGTATAAACCCTTCCATGACTTTTTTCTGGCGTGGGAAGATAACTCGTAACATGGGTATCTTCGTAATCAACATTCCGCGCTTGTTCGAAGAAATTTTTCACTGCTGCATGAAAATTACCCTGATTTCCCTTAAGACCGATCAGATAGTCGGCGTGCCGATCAATGATTTTCTGTGCATGGCTGAGCGCAAGAAAAAAGAGCATCCGTGGAAATAAGCGCTCCGCTCACATCAATTTCGTTGAGGAGAGCTTTTCAAGAACCTGAGGCTTAGAGGATTTATCAGGGACTTTTTCTTGGGAAAGCACTAATTGTTGCTGAGTAGCAAACAGCTCAACCAAATGTACTAGATTTCCATTCTTAGAGACTCCCTTTGCTCGTTTTCCATCCAAGGCAAGGAGTTGATCTCGAAATTGCTGTGGAATCTTTGCAAACCATTTTTGGGTGAACTTCTTGAAAGTATGTGGCGGTAATCGCACAAGAATCCACCACAACGTGTCGTATGATGGAGCTGTAAATGTCTCTTTTACAAGAACATTCAGCTAGCAAATACCTACTTTCGCATAGTTAGCTAAATCTGCGATCGTATTGGCTCCGCTAAGGTAGCCACACAGAACGAGTAACATCAAAAACCAAAATGGATAGTGTGTTTTTCTGCTCTGCCTAGGGTCATCGATGTCTTGGAAAACACCTTTCACGGTAAATGCAAAATGCTCTAGGTCGATATCTTCCTCTAACTGTAAAAAATTAGAATGTTTCGTTAGTCTTTTGGGCATATGCACTGCTCCTTTTCGGAAAAGAAATACACCAATATTCATTTGCTTGCTATCAAATCTTTCTCATCAGAATGCCCTGGAGATGTGGGAGACTTCTCAAATACCAGAAAATACAGCAGCGATAGAATTTTGGGATAGG
>JBCAXK010000018.1:0-29524 GCA_038534095.1 Chlamydiota bacterium
CTCAATACAAGCCTACACATGGTTGTTTTCGCCTTTGCTGCCCTTCTTTTAAAAAGATTTTAAACGGGTTCTTAGAAATATCTCGACATGAATAGCGCAACTATGAAAAAATTTTCATAGTTTTTTCAAATCGCATCGAAACCATTTTCTTGCAACGTTATTGTTCAATGTTTTCCCATGAGTCTTGATTTGCAACGAATCTAAGAAAAAACTCGCCAGTAAGATAAAAAGTACTTTCTCCATACGCTCAGAAATAGGAAGATAAAATGACTAGTCCACATTCTATAGAAAGAAGCCGCTCAGACCTCTTAACAGAAGGAATCAATAGAAAATTCTTGACGGCATATGCTGATTACACAACCGAGCAAGCCATTGCCGCCTTTGGGTCAGTAGCGACTCATTTCACAACTCCAATTACATCCTTAGAGAAATTTACTTCAGTAGCAAATCGCTGTATCGTATGGCTGGAAACGTTGCATGATTCTTTGTCGCAAACTCAGAATGACCTATGGTCGCTCGCAAATCATGACATTACTCTCCTATCAGAGCGAGTTCCCCAACAAACTGTAATTGATCAATTAGATCATTACCCGCTTAACTTCGAACACTTGTGGATGGCTGTCAGCAGCTTAACAAGACTTCAAGCAGTGAATGCTTCCTTGAATTATTTTGAGAGTTTCTTGAATAGACTAAGTCCGCTAGAAGAAAATCCTGCTTTTACGATTCCCTCTGAACAGAAAAAAAACGACTGTAAGGAAGATCAGAAAAACTGTTCCCACAATGCTGTTCAACAAGAACCTACTCTTTTGAAACGCAAGAAAAGATCTAGATACACACCAGCATCGCATCCACCTAAAAAGAGGGCCAGGCAGGATAGCGTCTCTACAAATCCCGAAAATGCATCTACTAAAATATCCGTCCAAGACCTCCACAAGATTGCTTTTCATTCGTGTTTATCTTTGGTCGATGATATTCGTTCTTTATTAATCTTACATTCATCTATAAAAAAGATTTATCCTAAGTTACGTAATATAGATAAAGAAACAACCACATTGAAATTTGAAGAAATCTGGCCAAGCACGATAAAAACTATGATCAACATTTTTTCTTCGATCAAATTATCTGTAAAAACTTTTCAAAACATACAACAGATCTGCAAAAACTCCGCATTAAAGCTCATAGGCTCTAATCAAAACAACCCAGCAAAAAAACATAAAGCGTAGAATAAGCGCGTAAAATCATAACCCTTGCTTGCAAAATACAAAGCAAAAATTTCGACCATCTAGGGATTGTAGGTGTCGTATGTGAAGAGATGGAGCTGCAGGAAACCGGTAGACTCATTGATTCCTTTCGGCTCCCAGATGGCATTCACTATGGGTGAATGCCTCGAGCTAATAGTCATCAAGTGGATTTCGGTTTACGTCGTTCTCTATTTACAAGCAGAGTTCTTGGGAAGTAGAACAGCACGTAGGCTAATAGAAAGAACTTGTGGCAATATGCTCAATCACAACCATTTGCATAGATCCTTAGGTTGTTTTTACGATTTTGGGCGCTATCAGCTATTTGTTACTTTAAGCAAAAACAGCTCTTCGCTACCAAACTTCACAAAAGTTCCGCCATCTAGACTCAAATCATGCATGTCTATCGGAGGGTATAAGAGTGAAAAAGCCGCGCTGCTCATTACCTTCGGTTACTCGAAAGAGCATAAGCTAGGCTGCAACCAATTTGTGATTGATTTGAAATAGCCCAAAGAGCGCTGCTTCCCTTTTGGCTCAGATGGCTAATGACAAAAGTTCTGATAAAAAACCATTTCGAGAGCATTTACAAGGCGTGAAAAAAGAGCAGGGGAAGAGAGGGATTTCATGACCGATCCTGCTCTTGATACAAAAGAAAAGATCAGGGGAATTTCTTCTTCAGTGAATTACCCAAGTTCCTGAAATAAAGAGAGAAGAAAAAATTCTCTTGAAGGCTTCTTTGGAGATGGTTCCATTAAAAGAGAGGTACTTTGGTATAAAAGCAAGGATTTTCAAGATATTTGCAAGGATGCACGCTCTACTAAAAAACCAACATGTAGAGACTCGAAATTGTATTGCCCATCAACCTTATTCATCTCTATGAAGATTAAGGCGTTTGGCCCTTCCTTTGAAAAGATCTATGCTGGAATAGAAAAAGGTGCGAAATGTGGAGCGCATGCGAAAAAAAGGGGGTCTTAAGCGAACGCTGAAGATAGTTACCCACCTCATTTTTGAGATCCATCGAACAAAATTCCTTGTTGATTTTTTTTTTAGCTTCCCTTAAATTTTCACATAAATTTTATTTTATTGGTGATTATATGAGCAGTTCTTCCGTTTCTACTCCAAGACATTCTTCCCAAGAAACCTATTCTCTGATGATTTCTAATCAACCTCTAGATCGCTGTTATACAGAGCCATACAATCAACCAAAATTGATCCATATTTCTGCTCCTAGAAGAAGCGCTATCCCCTTTTTAGGCTCTGATTCGAATCCTAAACGCTTTGGAGGAAGGGTATTTTCTTGGTGGCAATCGTTGTTTTGTCCTACTCAGATTAGCATTCTGCAAATCTTCATCCCTATGACTAGCACTCTTTTTAGCTCTTTAGCTAAGTCGCATAGCAAAGAACCCACTTATGGGCCTTACTATCATAGCCCTTCCTTTAAGGGAGTATTTTGGACACTTGTTTACGATATTACGAGCATTGTTTCCTTCATCTTCAGGCTGATCATCTCTCCTATCTTCTTCTTAGTGGATATGTTGACCCTTGTTCCCAGGTTCATCTGTTCGATTGTTTGTAGCGCTTATCTTTGTGCTAATCAAGTATCTTCAGACCCTTCTGGGAAAGTACCTCATTCGATCTATAAGATCATGGAGGAGGCTGTTGTTTTTCCAACTAGTCGGGAACATGCCTGCGATCTTTTACAAGATGTGCTTAGGGCAAAAGAGGTCTATTGTATGGAATATGTAGGAGATGCGCTGAAAAATGCGCAGGGGCAAATTATGAAATACACCGCCTTTGTTCGGAATCAACCTTGGGGAGAAAAGCGACATACAAAAGAGCTAATCACCCCTCTTAAATCAAGATTTATTGCTTTTCCGAAACCTTCCAAAGGAAATACTGTTCGGATAGTCTTTGAATAAACACGCAGAACCCTGGCACAAGGTCCTTTGCCTTTGGATTTCTATGGGTCTCTCGTTTTTAGAAATTTTTCCTTGCTACAACAAATCAATCTAACAGGGCACTGCCTGCTTTTTTTAGCATAGTGCTCTGATCGATAACAACGTGTTAGGGACTCTTTGCTTTAAGGATGAGGTCTACAAAGCGCATTTACCATTTCTAGTCTGTTGGCAAAAGCGGTCAAGGTTACCCTAAGCAAAGGGGCTGAAAAAGAGCAAAATACTCTTTACATGACCCTTTTTTGTTCCTACAATAAATTTTATTCTCATTTTTATGGGAAAATGTACTTATCAAAAAAAAGAAACTCCGCTATTCTGTTTGATGATTTAGATTGGGGGCTTAGCTCAGTTGGTAGAGCATCAGATTTGCATTCTGAGGGTCAGGAGTTCGAATCTCCTAGCCTCCATTCTTTTAATTTGCGGTTATAGCTCAGTTGGTTAGAGCGCGACACTGATAATGTCGAGGTCCCAAGTTCAAGTCTTGGTAACCGCACTTGTTTTCCTTTCTTTTCCCAGATCGTTTCCTCTAAGAGCACGTTAAAACAACCTTTTTATTTACAAAGAATCGAGAAATTCGCTAGTGTAATCATGTGGGGACTATGGAAAACAACTCTTCTACCAAGCACTTTTTTTCTGCGCTATTTTTTTTACTACTTGTCTTTGTGATGCAGCAGGTGAGTTCTGCTTTTGTCGAAATCAGCATTGATCCCTGGTATATCGAGCTCAAAAAGCCCAACATAAATCCTCCAGGTTGGTTTTTTCAGATTGTATGGCCCATTTTATATGTGATCATCGCTCTTGTAGGTCACACGTTTTGGAACCAACCAAAGAGCCGGGAACGCACGTTAGGCCTCACATTTTGGGCCCTTCAGATCCTATTCAACACGCTTTGGCCATTTTTTTTCTTTAGCCAGAAAAGTCCTATTCTCGGTTTCATCGATCTTCTTGTAGTGATCATTTTTAGTCTGTATGTGATCTACTATGGGAAAAAGCTTCGCTCTTCTTGGATCGTTTACGGCTTTTCTGCCTACGTTCTTTGGCTTATCTACGCTGCTATTGTGAATCTTAGTATCATTCTCCTGAACTAACTAAGATAGACCGGTTAGAAGCGAATTTTTGGTGAAAAGGCTCTTTGCCTCAAGCTTCTTGGATCTAAGGCAAGAAGGGAGAGACAAGAAGAGTTAGTAAAACAAAAAAATGGGAACTGCTGGCCAAAGCCGCCCCGCGTTAGTGAAAATACTCAGGTTACAAAACCTTCACGATGAAGTCTGGGGAACCTTTGTCTTTGTGATGTACCCTTGAGCTAACTCCTCTTTATACATGATCCAGAGCCCTAAAGAAATCACCCCTGTTGAAGCAAAAATTAATGGAGATGGGGTCTCCCCTAGGAGCGCCCAACTGATCAAAGAAGCAAACACGGGACTTAAAAGACCCATAAAAGAGAGAAAGGTAGCGCTATACTTGCGCAAAAGAAAGCCGTATAAATTGTAGCAAACAATATTCGAAATCAGCGTCATAACAAGAAGCCCCTGGAGAAAAGAGCCTTCATAACCTGAGGCAACTGGGGTTGGATCCCATACATCGACAAACAACGAATGAAGAAGACTAAACAATCCCCCAAATAACATACTAAATCCGTTTGCCTGCATGGGAGAGGTGTTTTCTTCTTTCACAAGAAGGCGCAACAACACCCAACCATAGACAGAAAAAAGGGACGCCCCAATGATGGCAATCTCCGCTAAAGATAGCCATCCAAAATGGCTCAATAGATCTTCTGAGCCCGTTTGCATAGAAAGCACTGGGAGAAATCCTAAGAAACCGATCAACATGCCAAGCCATTTTTTCCGTGTCATCGTCTCCCCAAAATGGAGATAGGAAAAAAACGCCGCAAAGAATGGGGAAAGGCTATAGATAAAACAGGTTTTAGCCGCGCTCAAATGCTGCAAACCCCAAAACTCTAAAATATTTGTTAGGTACATGCTCACAAAACCTAGGACAAGGTAGGAAAAGAACTGCTTTTTGGTCAGCTTGATGGATCCTCTTTTACGGAAAAATACATATCCAGATAGGAGCACCCCAGCTAAAAGCATCCGAAATGCCGTCAGAAATAGAGGGGAAGAAAAGCCAAGAACCCACTTGCCCAAAGAAAAAATGCTGGACCAACCAGCGTACATAAGAATGACAAGAAATATTTCCATAAAAAACCCTTTAGGTGATTATAAACATTTTGTTGGATTTTAAGCAAAAACTAACTAAGATGATTGGTTATATCATTAAAAATATTCGATTTATGGAAGAAAAAACTATTCGACCGTGTGGCACATGGCCTCAGCTCTACTCATTTCAAGAAATGTTTTACTCAAACGAAACCGTTCTTTTCCCAAAGATGTATAGAGGAGAGCTGTACTGGGTAGAAAAACGACCAAGTGGGGAAAAAACCCTTTCTTCTATGGAGAAAAAAGATCTTCTGCCTCCAGGATATAGCCCCCAAACGCTTGTTCACGAATATGGAGGCGTCCCTTATTTCGTATGTCAAAAGGGAATCGTGTTTTCGAATGGGAAGGATCAAAACCTCTATCTGCTCCAAGGTTCTAAGATAGAAAAGCTCACCACAACTCCTGGAGCCAGGTACGCTGATGGAACCTATGATGAACAAGAAGATGCTTTCTATTTTGTAAGAGAGCTGCGTGAGCAAGAAACGGTACGTAACAATCTTGTACGCATTCAAGGAACGCAGGAAACCGTTTTTGCTACGGGGCACGACTTCTATTCTAATCCTAACATTTCCCCTGACGGCAATCAGCTTGCTCTCTTAGCCTGGGATCTCCCTTTCATGCCCTGGCAAAGAAGAAAGCTCTACCTCTATCACCGCAATGAAGAGGGCACCTTTGTTCTAAGCCAAGTGATTGGAGAAGAAGAGGAAGCCATTTCTGAGCCCCGATTTTCTCCTAAAGGGGTTCTTCATTTCATCAGCGACCGCTCGGGGTACGCCAATCTTTATCGCTACAAAGACAGCAAGATCGAGTCTATAGCTCCAAGCGAGAAAGAACTCTCTCTCCCTTCTTGGATCTTTGGATTGAAGACCTATGGGTTTTTAGATGTTGCTGGAGAGGAAAGAATTGCCTGCCAGTTTTTGCAAGAAGGTCGCGCTTTTCTTGGCAGCCTCGATCCAAAAACGGGAACAATCCTTCCTTACGAACTCCCTTTTGAGAATTATGCGTTCCTAGAAGTGGCCAAAAATACGATCTATTGCCTCGCTGAAGGATCTAAGCAGTTTGAAAGCATGATCCGTATCGACCATCAAAAAAGGGTATCTTACGTTTTGAG
The DNA here is from genome assembly GCA_038534095.1 of Chlamydiota bacterium. Classification (GTDB taxonomy): domain Bacteria; phylum Chlamydiota; class Chlamydiia; order Chlamydiales; family SM23-39; genus JBCAXK01. The sequence goes on from JBCAXK010000018.1 coordinate 6,521, forward strand.
TCCTCCCAAAAAGCACAGTAGCAAGGATGTTTCATTAGGAGAGATTCTCGCTTTTCCCACAAGAGATGGGCAAAAAGCTTACGGGGTTTTCTATCCTCCAAAACATCCTAAATATACAGGAAACCCCAGAGAAAAACCTCCTCTTCTTGTCAAAGTGCATAGCGGCCCCACTTCTTTACATCTCGGCGTATTTTCTCACGAAACGCAGTTTTGGACCTCACAAGGTTTTGCCTACCTGGCTGTCAACTACCGGGGAAGCACGGGGTTTGGAAAAGCGTACCGGGACAAGCTCAATGGGCGGTTCGGAGAGATCGATGTAGAGGACTGCGTGGATGGCGCTTTGCACCTTGCGCATTTGGGGTACGTGCATCCTGAAAAAATGGCCATTCGAGGGGGATCCTCTGGAGGATATACCGCCCTTGCAGCGGCAAGTAAAGGGGTCTTTTTGGGCGCCGTTTCTTATTACGGCATTTCTAATTTAGAAGAGCTGTTGCGTCGAACCCACAAATTTGAAAAAGGATACAATGAAACCCTCATCGGCCCCTATCCAGAAAAACGGAGCCTGTATCAAAAAAGATCGCCCATCTACCAGGTGGACGAGATCTCTTCTGCGGTGTTGCTGCTCCACGGAGAAAACGATCCGATTGTCCCTAAAAGCCAATCAGAAACCTTGTACAAAGAATTAAAACGTCGAGGGAAACAGGCATATCTTGCGATTTTTCCAGACGAAGGGCATGGCTTTCGCTCACCAATCACCAAGCAAAAAGCTTGGGAATTAGAGCGCTATTTTTACCAGAAAATTTTTGGATTAGAAACTTCCTCAAGAGCTCCTTGGATTGAACAGGTATTTGCTCAATGAATGAACTCTGGTTTTGCTTGCATGTGATGATCTCTCTCACTTGTTTAACCCTATGCCTTCGGCTAGGTAAGGAGTGCCTGATCGCATTTCTTTCTTTATCAGCTGTATTAGCGAATCTATTTGTTCTCAAACAGATGAATTTTTTTGGTCTTACCATCACTTGCTCCGATGTCTACGCTGTTGGAGCGATTTTAACACTCAATATTGTCCAAGAATATTACGGAAAAACCGAAGCGAAAAAAGCGAGCAAGATCGGATTTTTGTGTATGGTTTTTTTTGCGATCATGACAAAAATGCATTTAGGCTACGCCCCCTCCCCTGTCGATCAAACGCAAAACGCTTTCCTAGCGATTTTGGGAGCCACTCCGAGAATTGTCGCCGCTTCCATTGCCACCTTTTTTTTGGTACAAAGAATGGATATTGTTCTATTTAGTGCGCTGCGGAGCCGCTTCGAGGGAAAGTACTTCCCTTTTCGAGCGACTCTCTCACTACTTTGTAGCCAAACGTTCGATACCGTCTGCTTCACTTTTTTAGGTCTCTATGGCCTCATAGAAAATCCGATGCATGTGATCGCCTTTTCTCTTTTTATAAAAATCGTTGTGATCTCGTTAAGCGCTCCCGTTACCTTGGTCTCTCATCGATTTTTGGAGCGTAAAGAGCATGTTTGAACTCCTATACAGATCAAAAAAGTCGCGAGCTCGCTTAGGAAGGATCACCACCCCTCATGGCCTGATTGAAACTCCCAATTTTGTGGCGGTGGGCACCAATGGCACGATCAAAGCTCTCGATTCAAAAATGGTCGAATCGATTGGAATCCAGCTGCTATTTTGCAATACCTATCATCTGCTGTTGCAGCCAGGCGCAGACCTTATCGAAAAATCGGGAGGACTACACCGTTTCATGGGAAGATCTTCTCCGATCATCACCGATTCGGGGGGATTTCAGGTGTTTTCTCTCTTGTATGGATCGGTTACAGATGAAATCAAAAGCAAAGGGAAATCTCTATCGAAAAACCTTGTTCTGAAAATCGATGAAGAAGGGGTGCAGTTTCGCTCCTACCGGGATGGGAAAACGATCTCCCTGACTCCAGAATCCTCCGTTGCGGCGCAAAAAAAACTGGGCGCCGATATCATCATCCCCTTCGATGAGCTCCCCCCCTACCATACGCCTCTCCCCAAGTTGACCGACTCTCTCGAAAGAACCCACCGGTGGGAAAAACGCTCATTGGATTACCATAAAAAAGATCCGCGCGGACAGATGATGTATGGAGTCATCCATGGAGGCGTCGATCCTAATCTACGAAAAAAAAGCTGTGACTATTTAACGCAACTGCCTTTTGACGGTTTTGCTATTGGAGGCAGCTTTGGTAGAACAAAAAACGAGATGCACGAAATGCTATCAGCGCTTATGCCAAGGCTCCCAGAAGACCTACCAAACCATCTATTAGGGATTGGCGACCCCCCTTCCATTGCAAGGTCGATTCCTTTAGGCATCGACACATTTGATAGCTCTTACCCCACAAAAGCGGCAAGGCATGGTCTATTATTTACCCAAACCGGCTCCTGCAAAATTGGGAACGCAAGCTGCAAGCATTCCTTAAAGCCGGTCGACCCCGAATGCTCCTGTTACACCTGTCAGCACTACTCGGTCAGTTATTTGCACCACTTGTTCAAAGCCAATGAACTCACAGCCTACAGCTTAGCCTCTATTCACAATTTGCACTACATGGTCCGGATGATGGAGCGCTATCGCGTCATGATTGAGCAGGATCTGATATGATCCAACGGCTTAATTGGGATTTTCCTCTACCATCAAACGCCCTTCACGGCGTAACGTTCCAATGAAAAATCATCGGTTTTGCCTCATGCAATCCTAGGACGCAGACTCTAGCATTAAACAGGGCAAAGTTGCGCGCTTTTTCTAAGGGGAGCTCGAGCCATAAAGCGGCTAAGACTCTACAAAAATGTCCATGAGAAAAAAGAAGAACATTCCCCTCTAGTTGCAAACAGGATGTAATGACCCTCTTGCCCCTCAAAAGAACATCTTCTACCGATTCTCCTTGTTCTGCTCCGTCGAGAAAAATGTTCCAATCTGGCTTTTCCTTCCAAATCTCCTCATGCGTTCTTCCTTCATACGCTCCATAATTCCACTCCATGATATCAGGCTCTTGTTGCACATTGGTTGCAAATCCTGCAAAAGAAGCTGTTTTCACGCACCGTTTGAGGGGGCTTGTGATCGCATGATCGATGGTGATCGCCTCAAAAAAAGGCTTGAGTCTTTTTGCCTGCTCCTCCCCTTTTTGATTGATCGGCATATCGCTTCTTCCAGTATACCGTTTTTCTACGTTCCAATCGGTTTCTCCATGACGGACTAAATACAACTTTTTCAAAAAACATCTCCTTTCAATAGATTTGGTGTAGAGTTCTCTCCTCTTTTTCAAAGAGCAGTAAGCAAGCGGGATGGAAAATAGGCTCTTCACAAGGAAACAAAAATGGCGCCAAAAGAGTTCTTAGATTCGGAAGATGCGTCACAAACAGCGATAGATCGGCGCTTGCAGAAAGAAAAAGATCTTCTAAGCTTATAGAGCTGTCTAAAAAAAGCGGGGGCGCTATGAAGACCTCTTTTTCCAAACCAAGGATATTTGCAACAATCCTAGCGGTTTCTACGCACCTCTTCTTACCGCTTGCGTAGATCTTTTGGGGAACATTCTCTCCTCTTAGGAGCGTAGCTGCTTTTTTGACCTCTTCTTCCCCTTCTTGAGAAAGGGCCGCTTCATCTATGTTTAGAGGACTACCTGGACCTGTTTTGCCATGACGCATAAAGTAGACAATCTTGCTCAAAAAACGCACTCTGACTGCAATCCAAAAACCAGCGCGTCAGAAATGCTCCGATTGCCTGAAGGCCTGAGCACATACTGCAAGTTGGGTTGCAAGTAAAAATAGGGGGTGATTCTTGCTTTATAATTGATCTCAAAAACCCCTTCAAATGTCTGTTTGGTATCGAGATCGTGACTAAAAAACCCTTGGGAAAATCCTATATTCCAAGAATCTTTTGCCCTTGAAGGGATCAGCCCCTCAGCGCTTGCGCCCACCATAAAAAAGTAGGGAAATTCATTACGATCTTCGGGAAAATACAAAAAAGTGAAAAAAGGCGCTACTGAGGGAGCCTCCTCTTCTTCACCAAAACGGATCGTTTCCTCTATCTGTAGATAGAGCTCATAATTTCCCCGCACATCTTGTTTTAATATCTTGTTGGTTTTCCCAGTCGAGTAGCCAGCTCCTAGTGTGTAGAGACCAGACGATTTGGATCCATGCTCAACGTTAAAGCCCACTTCACTATACAAAAGTAGACCCAAAGAGGGGGTAAATCGGAAGTAGGTTCCATGCGTATCATTGGCAAATATCTGCTCGTTGTTGTTGTAAATGCCTACTTTCCAAAGAAGCTGCGGGTGGATGTTTGCATCAAAATAGATCCCCCAAGTGCTCACTGGAAAGACGCTAAAGAGAAAATTGAAGTTGGGCGTGATCGGGTTACCATTGAATGAATTGCTCATGAACTGACCAAACAACTTGGACGATTGAAAATCTTCTCCCGTATTGATCCTTCCAAATTTGAGAGAAAAAGCGTCTGGTACTTTACAAGAAAAATAGAGATCAATCAGCCTGATCGTTTGCCCCCCATAGACTTGTTGTACACTAAACCTATTCCCTATACGAAGGTTGGCTAGATTCCTCCCAAAACGGAAGGCGCTACTGACAAATAAAGAGCAGTAGGGAAGAGCAAACAGCCGATCTAGATCCAAGGTCAGATCCGCTTCGATCGAACTTGCTTGCGTAGCGCCTTGAGAGCGCCCTCCAATATTGCTAGCTGCGTTGATCATGTAGCTTCCGTGAAACGTCGCCCCTTTTTCTGCTAAATAAGTTCGCGCGTCATACCAATTTCCCGTAATGCCGTACTGTTTCGATAAGGCTTCTTCAAAAGAGGGACACCTCCCCCCATCACCGGCACAGTCCTGTGCGAATAGATCGGTGATCGTTTGAAAAGGTAGAAGAAAAAAAACGAAAGTGAAAAAAAATCTATTACTTAGAGAATGCATATATATGTTATCTTAGCTGAATCGTATTAATTTTCTAAAGCCATGATGAAAAAATTTTTGTTTCTGCTCTGCGTAGGTATTCTCACAAGCTGTCAAAAAAAAGACGCTCCCTACAAAAACTATCTAAAAATTGTGAGCAAAGATGAACCCTGCTGGATGGATCCGAGAAAAGGGGTGAGCATGACCGCTTCTCCTTTACATTTCCTGTTTTTTGAAGGGTTGATGAGACTCGATCATACAGGAGCTCTTATTCCGGCAACTGCGAAGAGTTACAAGATCTCGCCAGAAAAAACGACTTACACTTTCTATATCGATGAACATGCTCGATGGTCGAATGGTGAAAAACTCACGGCTGACCATTTTGTCGAAAGCTGGAAAACCATCCTCACGCCCGCTTTTGTATCGAAAGATGCCTACCTTTTACACCCAATTAAGGGAGCAAAAAAAGCGCATCTGGAAGGGGGCTCACTCGACGAGGTGGCGATTTTTGCCAAGGATCCTCTCACCTTCGTTGTTGAACTCGAACATCCCTGCCCCTCTTTTTTAGAGATTACGGCCCTTAGTGCCTTTTGCCCAATCTACCCTGGCATCGACAAGAAAAACCCCCATTGGGCCAAAGATGCCTCAGAAGACTTCATCTCTAACGGCCCTTTTTCTTTAAAACGTTGGTCCCATGGCACAGAGCTTGTGTTTGAAAAGAACGAACATTACCTGAAAAAAGACGAGGTATCTCTTGCAGGCGTTTTGGTGCGGATTGTTCCCAATGAAATGAGCTATCTGCGCATGTACCGGAAAGGAGAGGTCGATTTTTTAGGCTCACCGATATCTCCGATCCCTATTAGCGCCTATCCAAGTTTACTTGCCGAAGGAAAACTGCGAAGCATGAGCGTTGTTGGAACGAAAGTGATTTCGTTCAACGTGGGAGATAGCCGCCTAAAAAACCGTCATTTACGAAGGGCTCTCAATTACGCCATCGATCGAAAAGCCATTGTAGAGCATCTAACGCAGCTCGAAGAAGAAATTGCCACAAGAGCCTTACCCCAAATCATCACAGAAAAGCCACAAGACCCCCTCTTTATTGATGGGAATTTTCAACAAGCTAGGGAGGAATTAGCTCAAGCAGGATTTTCATCAGAAGAGCTTGCCCAGCCGATGATCTTCACCTACTGGGGATCCCACTTGAACGATTTGATTGCGCAGCAAATTCAACAAGTTTGGGAAAAAGAACTAGGCCTTTCCATCCAACTAGAAAAAGTGACGTTAAAAAACGTTCTTGCGAAAATCCAATCGAGAAGTTATCAGATCTGCCTGTGCGCTTTCATTAGTGAAATCAACCACCCCATCAATATCCTCGAAAGGTTTACTTCAAAACAAAACCTTCGCAATTATCCAGGATGGGAATCCACCTACTACCGGGAGATTTACGAAAAAAATCGCTTTGCCATCAACAGAAAAACTGGATTTCAAGATTTGGAAAAAATTCTTATGGAAGAGTTTCCTTATGCTCCCTTATACCATTATAAATATGGTTACATCACCTCAGAGAGGCTAGGAGATGTGCACGTCTCCTATCTCGGTCACCCCTTGTTTTCTAGGATGGAGCTGAAGCTTTGATAAGGCGACATGTTCTTTGCACAAACAGGCGGGCAGCGCAAAAAAGAACAGTCTCATTTTATGAGAGACAATTGGGTAAAAATCAAAAAGGCCTAACAAGCAAAGAGCGGTAAAAATCATGAGGAGACCAAATGTTGCGCTATCTTCTCGGCCGTTCCATCCGCTTAGGAATGAGAAAAAAAACAGCCCTCCAAGTAGGCTTGCGCCAACAATGCCAAACTCGGCGATCAACAACAGGTAGATATTATGCACTTGTGTAAGATTTCCTGTTTCTCGCTCCGAAACAGAAGAAAAGTTCCCTACCCCTAATCCCCATACAGGCCTTTTGATGATCATCCAAACAGCATTTTTCATCGCAACCATCCGCTCTTGATTCGAGTGGTGAGAAACCGTATTGTGATTGACGATCCCTCCACGCACGCGGATTTCGGGAAGGAAAGAGTAGGTAAAAAACAGGAAGCAAAATAGGAGGTACGTTCCCATCAAAAGCGTCCGTTTTCGAAAACCACAGAAGATCGCACTAGTCACCAGCAAAACGAGTAGACCCGCCCTAGAAAATGTTGTGAATAGCGCCCCTATTTGTAAAAAAACCCCTAGAAAGTGGACCCCTTTTCGGCAAGAGAGCTCCCAGCAAACAAACGAAGCGAGGATCCCGCACACAAGAAATCCTGCAAGAATATTGGGATGATCAAAAGTACCTGCTGTCCGAAAAAATGTCGTTGCTCGATCCCCTCCCCACTGACGTATCCAATCAAAAATTCCTTGCCAAATTGCCTGGATCAGAGGAAGGCTACCTGGAAAGTCCCCTTTCAACTCACCCAAAATGTGCAGTCCTACATACCCTTTTGAAAAGTACTGAAAAAGCGCTACAACCGCTTGAAAACAAGAAAAGATCGATAGGCACCGGCAGATCGTAACAAGAACCTCTCCCTCTTTCTGGATCCAAAAGCGAACAAGAAGATAGGCAGAAAAACAAGCAAACCAAAAAAACAGATGCGTTCCATGAAAAAGATTTGACGGGATTGGACCGTGGAGAGTAGATGTCAGCAGGCTAAGACTCGTCAAAGCGGTCCAAAATAACGGGAAACGCTCTTGATGTTTGAACAAACGAGAAAAGAGCAGTAGGTACAAAAGGCCTCCCACCAAACACAAATCGCTGACACAAAAGTAGATCGATTTAATGACCTGAGGATCGATGTTCGTATAGGTCCGAAGAAGTGATCGATGCGCTTTTCGGATAGACGGCTCAAAAAAAATGAGGCCCAAAAACAGGAAGACCATCGAAGTACTAGATTTTCTTATTGGAATAGAAGTGATGAGTGCCTCTTAGTAAATACGCTGCTTCTTAGCGCTTGTTCAATCCGTTACAACCAGACTACGCTTGGATGCCAAGCGTTCTATCTACAAACCTGCTTACACACAAAAACCGCTCTACTGCCCAATGCTTTTAAAAGGTTTCTATAGAGAAATGGTATGAGATGTTCTAGGAAAAACCGACAAGCAAAACACATTCTATCAAGTAGGATAACCAGAACTCACAGCACTAGAGATTTCATCCTTGTGTATAATCACATCTAAGTAATTTTAGCGAACCTTGAGGAATCGCGCAAAAAAATTCTGCTAGATCTATCCTCTTTCTTTCACTGATTGTAAGTAAATAAGCTAACTCTTAACTAAGATTTCCTGAAAAAGATCTGCTAACAACCAATGCTCCTTTTAGAAAGTAAGCGCTCATTGAGCTTCTTTTTCTAGACGCTCCAGATCTTTTTGCAGCTTGACATAATCGAGATGAATACCGGGCGCATCCTTTCTTTCCACATGCTCGTGAAACTGTTGAAAATCTTCCTCTAACTGTTTTTCTGCCGCCGAAGCCTTTTTCGAAAGGCAAGCCTCTTTTGCCGTTGCGCTCATCACCCGCATCGCTTGGTCCATTACAGACTTGAATTTTTGCCGTTTTTCTAGATTTCCCATATCCGTTTTTTTAAATTCTTCTAGAGCTTCTTTAAATAACTGGGCTCCTTCTCTGAATTCTTGAATTTGCTGCTGTCCTGGTGTCCGATCGGGCGCGCCAGAATGTGAAATAGGCTCGTTCATCAATCTCCTCCCTTTTTGTTTTATTCATACAATATTTTAGTAGATAAACAAAAAGAAAAATCGATAGAATGCCGACTATGTCCATTGCACGTTGTCTTTTCTTTACGCTGATTGCGGTCCATCTTTGCGCTTCGTCCCCTCTGAATACGGAAGAAATTGAGAGGGAGCTTGCGATCGCAAAACGGGAGTTTGAAGAGGCAAAAGAATCTTTTCAGCCTTGGTACTCTGGGCCCCTACTCACAGGATCTGCTTCTATAGTCCCTATAGGGAAAGTGAACGTGCAGCCCTATCTGTTTGTCACAACCAACTACGCAAATTACACAAACGAAAGACATACAAAAACAATCAAAGATCTTGTGGTCGTCAATCCCACAGCCATTATGCAAACAGGGATTTTTCCAGGATCCGATGTTGTACTCACTATAGCTGGTGTTTACCAGTGGCAAAATGGGGTTTCCTCTGGAGGCTACTCAGATACGACGGTACAATGGGGATTACAGCTCCTGCCTGAAGATCTTTACACACCTGAGATCAAGCTATACATCAATCAAAGTTTCCCTACGGGGAAATTTGAGCGGGGCTCGCTTCGGAAAAATGGGTTAGATCTGATCGGAAACGGCTCCTTCATCACCTCTCTTTCTTTCAATAGCTCAAAGGTCATTTGGTGGCTTTTTCAAAATCCGATCAATCTCCGATTGACCTGCGCTTTTGACGTTTACACCTCACCGGTAAATGTTGAAGGGCTCCACGCCTACGGGGGTGCGCCCGATACGCAGGGAACCGTCACCCGTGGCCACGAGCTAAAGATCAATCTAGGCTATCAAGGAAGCATTAACCGCGCTTGGGGCGTTGTGTGTGACGCGGTCTACACCTATACAGATCCTTCGCTGTTTGCAGGATTTTCTGGCACAACCGATGCAGGAGAAACTGCAGAAAATGGGTCCCCTTCAAAAGACTCTCTTAGTTTAGCGCCAGGGATCGAGTACAATTTGGATAGCAATTCAGGAATTGTGTTTGGTCTCTGGTTTTCCGTTTATGGAAGAAATGAACCAGCTTTCCTATCTGGAATCTTTACGTATCAAATTACTTTTTGAAAATCGTTGTTTTTAATCGATTTTTGTATAGAATTTTTCTATGTTTATTTCTACACCTTCTGAAAAAGTACGATCTGAAAAGCTCCAAGACCTCCAAAATTACGCGCTTTGTACCACACTCAAAAATGGTCTTATCGCTAGTATTTGCGCCTTCTTTACCCCCTACATGGGCGGCATTCTACTACTTCAAGCAGGCGCTATGGAACTGATCACAAATATTGCGATCAAAGCCCTATTTTCTGCCGCAGAATACGCCGCTCACATTCGCCGGTTCCATTTTTTTTCTGCCCAAAGAATACGGCAGGCTTTTGACTATTGCGTACCCCTTTCTTCCATGTTTTTTGGTGTAGAACAAACCTCCTTATGCCTGGTCCATGAGCTGGGGCATGCCACAACTGCAAAAGCGCTCTTTCTGACAAGCCCAAAAGTGCATTTATCCCCTTTCCATGGAGGGAAAACTTCGTATACAACAAGCCAATTGACCACTATTGGTAGGTGGTTAGGAACAGGCAGCGCAAAAATGTGGGTTCTTTTAGGCGGCCCGTTATTCTCTATGCTCTTCGCTGTAGGCTGTTTCCTCGCAGAAAAGCTCTACCAATCCGCCGAAGAGCGCTCCTTTCAACAAAACGTTGCAGAATGTTGTAGTTCTTTAGGGTTCTCTGCGCTTTGGGCCGAATGCAAAACGGCGTTATGCTACGCTCTTTCTCCCAAAACTTCTCTCGAATCAGATTACCGGATTTTATCAGAAAGGCATCAGATCTCACCCCTCTTGATGGTCTCTAGTATGATTGGAGTCTTTGTCGTCTCTAAGAAATCTCTTTCATAAAAAGGCAGCTATTGCTTCCCCTGTGAAAAGCTAGAGCGTTAGATACCTTCCTTCAAAATCCCTACTCCCAGTAAAGATCTCCGTAAGAATAGAGAAGCTCTTCCCCCTTTTTTACTCCCCGACTCCCGGTAGTAAATACAATTCTTGGTCCTTCTGGAAGGTAAAGCTCCCAAGGGATCACATTCCTCCGCGGATCATCTTCATCGGCATGATTCATGAATCGAGCCCAATTGCCCATTTTAGCGCCATCAATCGCATATTTAGGAAAGTCGGTGAAGGTGAAAGTGCTATCACTATTTTCCACCACTTTTTGATCAGCCGTGAACCAGCCTGTATAATCAATGAGCGTTTTATAAGGAGGTAGAGGTTTTTTAGCAAAAACGCCATGTCCCATTGAACGGTTGATGTAGCGTATCGACACCCAGTTTCTTGTGAACTGATCAGAAGAGGTCTCTTGCACCTTTTTCATGAACCGTTTGAGCGCTTTTTCCCTGGTTTTCGATAAAATGGTTCGATTTTTTTTATGAAATTTTTTCCAATCTTTTTGAAATGCAGACGTGATTTTGGGATCCATCACGACGCTTGATACATAGGTAATCGGCGTTTTGATATGAAAATCGCGCAAATAAATCGGATCAACAGGCAAAGTTCCCCCCTTTCTTCCACTTTGTAAGATCGGGGAGTCGATTTGCAAGATTTTTTTTATCCCTTCTACAAAGCCACTCTTGCAATTAGACAGTAGAAAACAAACTTTATTAGCAAAGCTAGAAAACCCTCTTATTACAAATAGATCGCTCTGCATCCAGAATCTTTTCGATCCATGACAAAAAACGGTTTCTTCGTTCTAAAAAAACGTAAGAAATATAAGTCCTTCGAGCCGCGAAGAAATGGGCAATAACTCCTTCCTTTGTAAAGAGCTGCGAACTCGCGGCGTTAAAAGCGCCTCTTTTTATCTTGGCATCTTTTGCGTTGATAGACTATCAAGGCGAAAAACTCAGCTGTTAATACCAGGAAAAGGCTCCTAAGGTTTGTACATCTTTAAAGATTCACAAAAAATCAGAGTACGATCTGTTCATCATCATCTTTCAGGAAATCTGCTCTCGAAGAAGAAGTACGTCTTTTTCTGCTTGATTCTCCTAGTTTGCTTCCATCGACAGAACGAGTGTTGGTCGCTCTTTTTCCAAGACTCTTGGTTTCGTTCCGTATTTTCGGAGCGGCGCTTAGAGGGTCTGTTTGTGTTTGCAAGGCCTGCAGATCCAATATTGCGCCCTCTTCCTGCAGCTCCCTTTGTTTCGTATGAAACCATTCCAAAAATTTCTGTTTTTCCCTTTGTCCGTCTGAGCGAGGAGGCTTTTTACAGTTATTTAATTCGGACAAAAACTTCGCAATCTCAGAATCTTCCTTTACAGGATCTTCTGGTAGAGGAGCTCCGGTTAATATGGAACCTCGGTTTTTCATCTCATGTTGAATCATTTCTTTGAATTTTCCAGCCGAACCAAGAAGATATCCATTCTTCCTTTTGCCTACGCTGTTTGAGGAGTCAACAAAGAATCGATAATCTGAAAGATAAGGGAGACGATGGTTCTCCAGTTGTGAGAAAATATACAACAAATTTTTTAGATCTTTCATAGAAAATTTTTTACAAAACAGGTGTTTGCACAAATAGTCATTCAGTAAAGCGGGATTCAAATAACGGTCCTCCACTCCAGATGGACATAGAACCATTTTTCGGCACCTAAGGTAGTCCTCTTGATAACTTGCGTGGATGATTTTCCAGTTCACTTTAGCAATACAGCTTGGGTCTAAGCCGAAAGACTTCGCACTATTTACGTTTTCATTATAATTCAAAATGCGTTGATTTAGTTGCTTATTGCTTTCTTGAAACTGCTTTCTAAAACAAGCATCAGCATTCGGTAGCGACAAACTTGCAATAAAACAAACAAGATCATCATAAGTCTTCGTACAAAATAAAGCGCTTATATGCCGGATAAAAATTTCTTTCGCTCGTGCTGTCCTGTATAAGCAATCAGCCAGTACTATTTTTGCAAATTGTGGATCGCGATCGGGAAAAGCGTTCTGTAAAATCCACATCGCTGCGCGAAAACGTCCTTCTTTATTTCGATGATTTTCATTTGACTTGGTGGTCAGGTCATGAAAAATTTTTTTTAAAAATTCAGATGATTTACAGGAAATCGCTAGATTCAATATACAATAAAAAGCCTGATTAAATGCCTCTCGATCAGAACTTCTGAATAGGGAAAATAACTTCGTCATAAAACGATCTTGAAGATTTTTTGCTAAATAATGAAAAAGATCCATGCGTAAGCTTTGTTGGAACGCCTTATTTTGTCCGTATTGAGAAATATCTTGAAAAATTTGTTTTACTTTAGAGTAGCTACTTAGATCCATATTCTGTACAACAAGTTGCTGAAGCGTGAGTCCATTCAGCGGAAGTTGCGATGATGCGCACTGCCAAATAGATTCTAGGACTTTTGCTTTATTTTCTAATAAACGGGCAGTCAAATCCTTCCAAAACGCTTTTACTTCTTCTCCCTCAGAAATCGAGTCTTCTCTCACACAATAAGCGAGAGACTGCTGCACAAAAGATCCGTCCTTATGATTAGACAAAGATCGCCAAGCAACTCCGGTAATCAAGATGGCATTTTTGATAGCTTCCGGATTAGGCACAATCTGGAAAGCTTTCTCTAGAGGGACTTTCTCCGCGCCGCCTAAATCCCTAGCAAGCTGTTTGAACGCGTTGATAGCGCAAACATAGCACTCTGGTCCTTTTGGTAGGGGCGCCTGATGAGAAGGTATTGCGCACTTGTTACTGGCTATCTGGCTCATTTCTACAGGCTTTACAAACATGGTCAAACTATTTTTTTACTGTTTAATCGCACTTTAAAAGTCTCGTAAGATGATTAGAGACTCTCTTTTTTCTACTAAAAGCAAAAGTGATTATTGCCTCCGAAGAAACGCTTGATTGCCTTCCATAAAATTGGCTCAAGGTGCCTGGAAATGTTCAGAAAAATCTATGCAAGAACAATGGCAAGTAGCGCTTGTTTACAAACTTCCAGTGAGCAATCATCAATTTCCACAATCATAAAGGAACTGAGTGCTTAAATGGAAAAGTTTTTGTAGGTGATCCTTTTGGAAATGCCTGTAAAGAGCGGAGTAAAGTCTGTGTGATCATTACAGTCCTAATCATCTTTATTTTACGCTTGATCGTTCAAAACACTTGATCTATATGGACAATTTTTTGCACAAGACAGAAACCTTCGATCACAACCAGAGCGCAATGCTGCGCACTTTGGTTTTTCGAAAAACGAACATATCCTTCATCATTACGCATCATCCAAATACTGTTGAATCAAAACTTCCATAGAGGGAAGATCCTCCCTAGAAGATCGTGCTCTTGCTGTTTCATACTGGTCTACAAAACGGGCAAAGGCCTCTTTGTTATAGTAGAAAGCCCCCTGTTTCGTAAAAATAGCAATAGGGATGTCTGAAATGGGAAAATCTTCATGCCAAAAAAGATATATCTGGTCTGCATACTTAAAATAGATAGGGATTTTTTCTAAAAACCATCTAGCTTTCTCATTCTCATCTTTTAGAGTAGATTGATAGTATTTACGCTCCTCTTGGCGTATTTTGATCGCCTCATTGCAAAAATTTGGAGTAGCAGCTACCAGCGCTAAATGAATTTTATAGTTTTTTTCATGCAATTTTTCATAGAGATCTGGCACAAAACTGCTTGTAGATGTTGTCCCGTGCGCAATAGAAATGCCGTCCAGACAAGCTTCATTGAAAAGGCTTTTTGAAATGTAGTTGGAGGCATCTCTCCATTTTTCGTAAGCCGCTTTTGTCGCCTCTAAATGGGTTGTATACTGAATAAGATCAGCGGCATTTAGAGAGCGCTGATAATACGTATGGATCATGTAACGCATGGTCCACTGATCGGGATCAATGTAAGCAAAGGATATATGCGGAAAATTTTTTCGTAAAAAAAGCTCGAATAAGGTGGATTTCCCTGCTCCCGGAGGACCTGCGGTCGCTATATAGATCCGTTCATCGGCAATCTCTTTAGGAAATATTATGTTCTTAATAGATTGGTAATCTTCGTCAATTGCTTCTTTTTCCTCTTGATTGTAAGAAAAAAGAAGAGAATCTAATGCTTTTTGGGGATAAATATCTCCAAAAACAGACGACAAGGTACATACAAACAGAAAAATTTTTTTCATGAACGCTCCTTCGGAGAAAAAGTACTATACTAGAATTCTTTGCAAGGAACAATAATTTTAGCCATGCCCTAGCCATTTTTTGTTCTTCGAGATTCCTGTTTGCAATAAAACCGATCTACTTTTTCTTGAAATTTTTTGCTCTATAAAAGCCTTGTACATTCTCCTTTTAACTGTCCCTATTGTTGATGATTGGCTACTAGGATATTTCTAAAACGCTCCCTGTTTTGCGTGGATAACGGTAAAGTCATTGCGCGCTTTTCAATCTGCTTACAACGGCGATTGTTGAAAATCTCTTGAACGATCCTACCAACAATGGACTGAGCTAGAGGTTGTCTTTAAAATACCCACCCCCTAAAAAAGTCGATACAATCATTGATCAATTTTGCAAAACCGCTAAAAAATCTTTGTTTTATTCTCCTTTTTGTTTATGAAAAAGTTATGAATTTACAAAGAACTATTGGTCCCTTAGGGATTTTATTCGCCTCTGTTGGCGCCGTTATTGGCTCGGGATGGCTATTTGGCCCCTTTTACGCCGCTAAAATTGCAGGCCCCGCTGCGATCCTTTCCTGGGTCATTGGCGGAATATTGATGCTACTGATTGCATTTACTTTTGTCGAACTTGCCACCATGCTACCTGTTGCTGGCGGAATTGCCCGCTTTTCCCATTTTTCTCATGGTACGCTAGTGAGTTTCACTATGAGCTGGTGCGGGTGGTTAGCATCAGCAGTCACGGCTCCCATTGAGACCATGGCTCTTTTGCAGTACGCTTCGAACTATTTACCATGGCTTGTAGAGGATACAGGAACGGCTCACGTGCTCACATTTAGTGGGATGATTGCAGCTGCCATCATTTTGTTTGTGACCTGTTTGATCAACTATTTTGGGATCAAATGGGTGAGCAAAACAAACGTGGTGATCGTTGCGTTCAAAATTGCCGTCCCCGCGTTAACAGCCATTCTACTCATTTATACAAACTTTCAAGTAGAAAATTTTACCACAGAGTCCTTTGCTCCTTACGGATGGAAAGGGATCTTAAGCGCAATGCCCTCTGCTGGAGTCATTTTTTCTTTTATTGGGTACAACGCCGCAACGCAGCTTGCAGGAGAAGCGAAAAATCCAGAAAAGATGATTCCTATTGCAATCATCGGCTCGTTTGCCATCACCATCATTCTGTATGTGCTTTTGCAAGTGGCATTTATTGGCTCTGTGAATCTCAATTCCCCTTGGCATCTACTAAATTTTTCCCAAGATAACGGCCCTTTTGTAGGTCTTGCTTCCATTTTAGGACTCTATTTTCTTGTCCTTTTACTCTATTTAGACGCAATCATCTCTCCATTTGGTACAGCTCTTGTCTACACCTCTTCCGCAGCTAGAATCAATTATGCCATGAGCTTCAATGGGTATATGCCACAAGGATTACAAAAACTGACCAAACGGGGCGTTCCCTGGAACGCCATCATGATGAATTATTTCATCGGTCTTATTCTATTTTTACCCTTTCCTGGGTGGCAGAGCATGGTGAAGTTTCTTGTGTCTTCTTTTGTGATTTCTTACGCAGTCGGCCCCATTGCTTTGATCGCTTTACGAGAAAAGCTTCCAGAACAAAAGCGGGTATTTTCTGTTCCATTTGCCCACCCTTTTTGTTTGCTCGCTTTTTATATCTGCAATTTACTCTGCTTTTGGGCAGGGTGGAATGTCATTTACCGTTTGTTGATCGCGATCGCGTTAGGGTATGGATTTTTGTTTTTTTACAGAAAAAAAATGCACCATATCGATCTAAATTTAGAAAATGCTTGGTGGATGATCCCCTATCTTTTGGGCGTTGGGATCATTTCTTTTCTAGGATCATTTGGAGGTGGGATGGACCTATTGCCGTTTGGTATCGACTTCCTTGTGATAGCCGTATTTAGTGTAGCAGTTTTTTACTTAGCGAAAAACCTCTCTTTAGAGGGAGAGCACGTGCAAGATATGTTAGCTGGCGTGATTGATGTCAGCCATTCCGAAGTCGATTGCTTTAAGGAATGAACCGATCAACGGTTACCTGGAACTTTTCCAGAATTTCTTTATTTTTCTTTTTCGCCTTTTCATCTAAGACGATTTTCCTGCCATCGGCTAACGTTAAAATATGGTAAGGCCTTGGAGATTCGAGATAATCGATCAAATCTTCGAGAGAATACAAAGGCTGCTCACCAATCTTTGCTACAAGAACATCCTGATAAAATTGGTAGCCCTTATTCACATCGTGAGGGAGCACCTTGCGGAGCCGGATGGAGCCAACGCGGTCCCCTTCTAAAATCCCGTCAAATACAAGCCCCGCGTATACATAATAAGCGACGCGAGGTTCATCCAAAAAAGAACTAAAAGAATTTGTGATCGGCACCGAGCAACGTCTCTTCAAACCTTGCCGAAGAATATCTAATTGTACACAGTCCCCCACATGCTTTTTGAGAAGAATGTAGCAAAACAAATCCCGTTTGATCCCATCTACATAAATCGAACCGTCGTTTTGGATAGGAATATTGTCAATTTTTGTGATGATATCTTCATTTTTCAGCTCAGAACAAAAAGTAGTTTCTGTTACCAAAATGCCAGTAACATCATCGGTTAAGAAAAAATATCGCCGAATAGCAGGATTTTCTAACGGCTGAAAATCGATCGGCAATAGGGGAAATCCTGTATAATACCCATGATTTGCCTCCGACAAAAAATGTTTCACAACAGACACTGGGATCATGAATCCCACATTATCTAACACAGGAGAGCACAATTTTTGAAAGGCTACCCCTACCACTTTCCCATGATGAATAACAGGACCCCCGCTATGTCCTGGATTGATGGCAGCATCGATCTGGATGCAATGCAAATAGGCTCCCGAATGAAAATAGGGATAGTGGTGTGAAGGAGAAGCAATCCCTTTGGTAAAAATCGGATTGGCAAAAAGCCCCGAATACCCAATTGCCGTGATCTCGTCCCCTTCTCTGACTTCAGAGCCAAAAATGACAGGCTCGCTTAACAAGGAAAATTCTGGATCATCGATTTCTAATAATGCCAAATCGCAGTCGTGCCCAATCACAAAGGGTTTTGCGGTAAACACCCGAGAAAGCCCGTTCAAAGCTACCGTAATATGAAGCGCGTCCGCAACCACATGCGCGTTTGTAATCACCCGATTAGGAGCGACAACAAAGCCTGTACCAATCGCGGTGAATAGAGACTCTGTCTGCCAAGGATCTTCCGCATGATACCGCTTTTTTGCAGAAACGCAGACCAAAGAGTGCTCTAAATCAAAAGCCGATAGACAAGTAGCAAGGAACAAAATAAAAGTAGTGATCCGGTAAACCATGAAGAACCTTTATAAAACGCTAGATTGATGAAAATCGATCCCATATTTTTCTAAGATAACGGGATGAGACGCGTCGCTAAGAAAGCGGTCAAGGATAATGATCTCTCCTTCAACCGTCTGAATTTTGTGGTAACTACCACCATGCTGCTCGATCGACCGCGCAACATCTTTTAGAGAAAAAATAGCAATATCATTGATCGACTGGATCGCTACGCCTTCCAAGTAGTCGTATCCCGCATTGACTCTGTCGGGCAAAATCTGCGTAAGAATCACAGAATCTTCTTCCTGGGCGTAGGAAGAAGGGGGCTCGAAAACAAGCCCTGCATAAATATAATAGGCAGGCTTTTTTCTCGATTTTATGGCAAAAGCATCCAAAGAGACCTTGGTTTTTTTCACAACCTGATTGCGCAAGACCTCACAAGTGACGCTATCTTTAGTGATGTGGAGCGCAATGAACTGCTCATGCCCAAGTTTGCTCTTTTCATAAACAATCGATCCATCATTCTCTACTGGATAACCGTCAATAGACAAAAGAATATCCCCTGCTTCAAAAGCGTTATGCGACCCCGCTGTAATCAAAATCCCCGTATTGCCTTCAGGAAGACCGTAATAACTACGTAAAGAAGCATTGTCTAAATTTTGATACGATAGGCGGAGAGTTTTTCGAATAGGGCACTGCAAAAAGTCTTGGATCTTTGCAGCAGAGATGAACTCAGCATAATTAGGAGATAGCATGTACCCGACAAACTGATCGGCCATACCAATGAGCTCCTTTCCTCGGAAAACTGGAGACCCTGCAGAAAAGACCCCTGCAGGGACTTGCACAATCGCTCCACTGTACTCCAAAGCTTGCTCTTTAGGATCCAAAAGATCGCTAGAAAAGCATTGCACTTCTGCAACATGAAGCCTCGGATGATGAGGATTGTAGCTATAAATCGACCCTGAATGGGGCAAGGAGGAGAGGCTTTTTGCAAAACAAGCAGGAACAACAAACGAAAAAAAGTCTTGGTCTTTCACTTCCAAAAGAGCTAACCGAAAGTAAGGAGAAAATGCGTGCATTTTTGCTGAAAATAGGCGCGCACTCCCCGGCACATGGACATCAATATACGCAGCATTTTGAACAGCGCCATAAGAGGTAAGAATTTTCCCATTTTGCAAAAACGTGCCTGTACACTTTCTTTGAATCGCTTTCGGCGTTTCCCAAGGGGATCCTGGATCATAGTGATAGATGGTGCTCACGATTTCCACAATCGATGAGGTCAGTTCAGTAGCAAAAAGATTGTGCAAAGCGCCAAAGAAACATATGCAGAAAACACACCAGCTCATTAATCTCCTCAAAATAAAAACTTCACTAGTTTAGATAAGGCTTTGGATTAAAAGGAAGTAAAAATGGAGCGTTTGAGCGCAAGGGCGACCTCCCTGCTACGTTCTACGTTTTACTCCTCTAACTTCTTGCGCGCATACAAGCTAGCCTAGAAGTCTTCTTTCAGCAACGCGGCCAACGATACTCTGCGTAAAACACGGTCGTAATCACTTTGCGAAAGAGCAACTAAGAGTGTCTTTTCAGGAAATACGGCCTCAAATTTCAAAGAGAGGCGTAAGGCTCTCAAAGCCTCAAGGCATTTGGAGTAACGAGTTTTGGTAAGTACAACGTACAAGTGGGGGGAAATAAGAAATAGAGCTATTTAGCTACCGGCGCCAAATCGAGCTCGCACAAAGAAACTCTAAAAGGCGCAGCTCTTTTGATTACGGGAAAGACTTTTCCAAATCGGCCGTTATTAATCTCCATTCAAAAGAGGTCTTTTAAGAAACAAGCCCTTTTAAGCCACTTCTTGTGGTCTTTTTGCAAAAAGGGCGTGTAAAGAACACATGGCTGCTGAGAATAACATGCCTACGTGACCAAAAAAATGGTGCCTAGTTTCTTGCACAAGAGAGCCTGGAATATTCCGCATGTCTAGAGGGAGGCGCGCATTTTCCGGACCGATGAGCAGATCGACGCTAGAATTGATCAAATGAATCTTTAAAGGATGCTTTTCCATTCTCACTTTCAAACGTTGTAACATGTTTTGAAAAAATGGTGAGTTTGCCGACATATCTTTCATCAGCTGAAACGGTAAACAGATAGATAGACAGGAAGCAACGATAGATCCTCGAACGAGAGGGGTGATCAGAGTCAGCTCTTGAATCTCAGAATCTTCGGCTGCTAAGGCAAGGGCAATCGCTCCCCCAAGAGAGTGTCCAATGATATGAATGCCTTGCTTTTTGGTGTTGTTTTGTTTTGCTGCTAGTTCCGCCTTCATCCGTATTTCTGCAATTTTAGGCTTGAGGGAATCTGTATAATCCTGAATTGATTTGCGCAAATCGTTATAAAAAATCCCGTCATCATTGTTATACGCAAATAGATTTGCAGCTTTTTGAAAAAGGCAGCGCACAAATCCGAACGCGGTATGGTTGTTCAAAAAACCATGAATCATCAACACGTGGGGTTTTTTAGGATCAAGATGTTTAGGGTTATAATCGACCCTTCCTAAAAAGCACCCTAGTGGCAAAAGGCAAAAAGCTGCAATGGCCATATCGGTGATCGTAGCCAAAATGCATCTGGGAATAAAGGTGAGCACCTCGAAAAACCTGCACGCAAACTGAGCGGTCGTTATTTGCCCAGGCTGTTGTTCAAAAACCTGGGGGCTTTCTCTTTGATCCGAGGAAGAAACTGGGACAGGATACATAGCTATTCTTTGCAGGGTTTTTATGTTTAACAACGATTAGAGGTTTGCAATAAAAGCGGCCCATTTTCCTTTTTTGGCCTCTCTTTTTGACCATTAGAAGACAGCTTGTTTCTTTCTAAGTCTATAGAAGGCTCTCGGGTCCTTTTTGCTTTTGGACGTTTACCACAAAACATGAAGGAAAAGCAGTCCAAACAATTACATTCGAACCTCTTGGTTATTCTTCCACAAATCAAATCGGGGCGACATACGCATAAAGCAGAAGCGACATGAAATATACAAATGCTAGCGCAGAGAGTAATTGTACAGATGACTTTAGATATATAGGAAGTGACTTTTTCGCACAATCTTACAGGTAGGGTAATGACGTAACCGCAAAGCAATACTGCCATACAACACCGCTCCATCCCCTCTTCCATATCTTGTTGATCTTTTATCCTTTGAGCATCTCTATCGTCAGATAGCGCTCTACGGCTCATCACCTCATCGAATGATTCCCGATAAGCAGGCTGGTGGCGAATTACTGATGATTCCATAATATAACTCCATTTTTATTGCTTTCTTCTTGAAAGCTTCCTTGTTTTTGTAGGCTCGGATGCAAGCGCCAAGCACTCTTCAAAAAAGAGGGGTGGCTACGTTTCTTCCGAAAACGGGGCATGTACAAAATTCCTGCAAACGCTCCATAAATATCTGAGGGGAAACTCTTTCACCCTCCAAGCTGAGACCCTTGTGAATACAAAGCAGCAGGGACAAATTCACTCTTTGTAAGCTTCCCAACTTCTTCCTTCTTCCTTGGCACAGATTTAGACTCTTCAACCTTATGTCCCTTATCCGCCTTATGTGGGCGTGCCGAAGATGTACTACTCTCTTCAGTTGCAGGATCATGTTCTTTACACATGTCTGCAACGATCTTCCATAAGTCAAAAAATGGAGCCATCAACGCGGTCCCCACATGACCAAACCAGCGCCGATCGATCACTTTTGCCCCTTTCAATACCGAATACTGGGGAGGCACTAAAAAATCGATCAACGCGCGAATGATGGTCACCTTCACAAGCCCTTTCATGACACGCTCTTCTAACGAATCTCGTAGCTCTTTTAGATAAGGAGAACCAGTACGTAGATCCCTTGCAACCCGGTTCCAAGGTTGTAAGTAGGTAACCGGAGATCCATACAAAGGAGAGGTGAGGAAGGTCATCGACTCCACAGAAATTTTCCCCCGCATCTTTTGTAGCAGCTTTCGCTCAAGCGCCATCGCAACAGGCCCTCCCATAGAGTGGGCCCATAGATGAATCTTTTTTACGCCAGTTGTTTTCTGAATCTTTTGGATTTTTTGAAGAAGTTTTTCTGCGTAGTCCTCAATAGAGGTGGTATGACCATTCGAAAAAAGGAGCTTATCTTCCAAATTGTAACTAAAAATATTGGCATATTTTTTGAACAGCAGATGCGGCAGAAACCAGGTCGTCCAATTACTCCCCTTCCCATGTATGCCTATGATGGTCGGTTTGTTCGGGTCATAGTCTTTTGTATTCCAGTTAGACGATCCAAAAAGGAAGCCGACCATTAAAAAAATCGAAGAAGCAATCGTATCGATTACTATGGCAAAGAGGACTCTTGGAATAAACGTAATATAGCTCCACACCTTTTCTAAACAGGAACTCGGGCGTTTGAGTTGTATATGAGATAAGCCTCTTGTCGAAGAAAAAACAGGCGCTACTTTAGGCGTTTCTGCTGCCGGAATCGTCGGTTTTTTTAGACAATCTTGTGGCAGCTTCTTGGTGACTTTCTGAGCAAATATTGCGTGCAGTTTTTCACACAATTGTTTTGTTTTTTGGTCATAAGTTCCTGTTTCTAACTTATGATTGATATGGCAAATAGCAAAATGTAAAAAAGACACCTGATCTTGCTTTTCGAAATCTTGAATAACCTTTTCAAAATCTTGCACCGAATAGTCGGTTGTTAATTGGGAAATAATGGTATCAAATCTAGCAACGGACATAATATTAAAAAGTTTTAATAAGATTATATATTAATTAATAATATTAAAGAATGAGTATAAAAATTTTATTTTTCTTTTTATGTATTTATATATAAATAAAAAACTATTTAACATTTTA
>JBCAXK010000019.1:0-28912 GCA_038534095.1 Chlamydiota bacterium
GAAAGCTCAATACAAGCCTACACATGGTTGTTTTCGCCTTTGCTGCCCTTCTTTTAAAAAGATTTTAAACGGGTTCTAAGACAAGATCCCCGTATTGTGAAGATTTTTTCGGAGATTTGGAATGGGCATGATCTCATTGTGAGCATGGACGGGATGTCTTTTATGTGCCCTCCTGAAATTCGAGAAGGCTATAGCGATCCCTGGATGCATGTAGATCAAACCATCATGCGCCGGCAAGATGGCGCATCCCATAGCAATCAGCCTCCTGCTGGTTTTATCAGTGAATCTGTTTTAAAAACAGAGCCCTATACGATTCAAGGCCAGTTCCTATTTGCAGACTCTTGTGAAGGGGATGGAGGGTTCTATTGTTTCCCAAAATCCCATCATAGATTTGCAGAATTTGCTCCTGAATTAGAAAGAATCAGCGAAATAGAAGATTCTTTGGAAAGAAGGAGGGAAAGAGAAGCCTTTCTAGAGCAATTTTTTGCAAATACGCAAGATGATTTTGGAAATCCTTACCTAGTAAAACATGTGCAAGCTCCGAAGGGTTCTTTGATTCTATGGGACTCAAGAACGATTCACTGGAATGAGCACGCAAGTAAAGACCGGGCTTCTGAGACTGTTCCTAAAGTAAGAATGGTCGGCTATTTGTGTTACGTACCCAAAACGAGGCTAACACAAGAAGGAAAAATGGTCGGAAAAGAAGCCTTTGAAAAAGGGGTATCTACGGGCCATAACCCGGCAGTTCCAGAGTGTAAATATACCCAGGATCATATATGGCCAGAATTTCAAGACTATCTTGAAGATCCTCTCTACATTCAGCCCAAAATCAAGCTCACTGCTTTGGGAGACTCTCTATTAGGATTCGACCGTAGTCCGATAACCACAACTGAGATGAGGAGCGCAACAGTCGAAGGCTGCTACGTAAGGCTGGAACCCTGCTCAGAATGATTTTGTAGGCAAATCTAGTGTTTGTAAGAGCGAACGTGTTAGAAAAAAGAGTCCTATTGTAAGACCGTTTTTTTCTGCACTAAGTAAAAAAAATTTTTGGGTGAGGAAGAGCTATCAGCCTGATTCCAAAAGGATTATTCATCGGAGTGACGATAGATATAGGGATCTTGCTCATCGATGAGCTGAACGCATTTATTCTTGTAGGCAGGGTCATATTTGAACACACCTTCAGGGTGGTGAATGATTTTGTATACCCACTTCTCATCATTTTCTCGTAGGAGCCGGTCGCAGCTCATCAAAAAGCCTTTCCAAAATCCATAACGTTTGATCGCTCTTTGCGCGTAATGGGAGGAGGTGGGGCGGAAGTGACTCCGCTTACAGGTTGTAGGAGATAGATGCTTTTGATGAAATTGGATGATCCAATCAGCTGCTTGGATCAAGGGGGTTGGGGGGATCTCAGGAACGGTTTTTTTTGTCTCTTGACAGGCGAGCTCAGCGTCTTTTCCCCAAGGTTCTTCGTAGGGAAGTGCGCTTAGGGGAAGAGAGAAACAAAAGAGACTAAAAACCGTAGCGTAGCATAAACGTGGGAGTATGCCTATGCTCTTCGGCCAATTTACAAGCGCTTTTTTCATATAACCGTTCATTATAATACTTGGCAGATTCTCCTGCCCCGTAGATGCTGCCTAAATACCAACCAAATTCAAAGAATGAGGATAAAATCCCTGCCGCAATATTTCCATCAAGAAAAAAATGACAAGAGGTGTAAATAAAGAGCGTATTGAATAAAAAGGTAGTCATCGCCGTTTTGTGCTGTCCCAAGTAGAAGTAACCAGCTCCTGGTAAAAGGGCGTTATAACACTGCGCTTTAGCAACCGATTTTTTCTTGGTGTCAAAGTTTTTGAGAAGGGAATTTAAATAGGGTTTTTCCTTCGAAAAGGTAGCAAGCGCGGGAAGATTCCCTGTCTGAAGAGCTAGAGAAATTTGTACGTCTTGGTAGGTTTCTGGGTAGTTTTTTTGTAAGAGTTGGTGGATTTTTTCTGAGCGTTCTTTGTGGCCTACTTGCATATAACTTTTTAGAAGCACAAGCAAAAGATCGTGATGGGGAGGAAAGGATAGGTCTACGTTGAGCAGATCAGAGCGCTCAAAAGAGGTAACGGCATCTTGATACCGGTCTCCTAGATAGTAGCAGTAGATCATGAAGTAAGAGAGCTCCCGAAGCCTTTCTGGATACCTGTCGGCTAGAACTTCGGAGCGCTTGAAGGTGGATATAGCCCGGTACAAATCGAGATTTTGCGCAAAACGGAGACCAATTAGATACTCTTTTGCCCAATCTTCCTGTTTTTCTTCTTCTGAAAGTGGCGTAAATGCTGAGGCAAGATTTTGAATATGGTTTTTATCGACTGCAAGAGAAAGTTCCGGAGCAATGGTATCCTGGACGTGTACGCAAGAAGTGAAAAAAAGGAGGGGTAAGAGCCAATACTTATTCATCATGAATGGATTTGATCGCTTCCATGCCTTCATCGAAATCGGCCTCTAACGAAGGAGAGGTCGATTTTTCCCGGAAAAAGTCCTCTTGCTCTTCGGTAATCGCTCGGAGATCTTCTCTTGAGTGAAGAATCCTTGGACGGATGAAAAAGACGATATTGCGCGTGTTTTTCGACCGGTTATTTTGGGAAAATGCCGCTCCAATGAAAGGGAGTCCACCAAGGCAAGGAACAGCGGAAGTGGTTTTTGTATTCGTCGAATTCACAAGTCCACTCAACACAAGAAAGCTTTCATTAGGAACATGAACGGTCGTTTCTAAGGTAGTTTTTGAAGTGGTGATCGCGGAAAAAGATTGGTTGTTCACGGTGTTGAGCGTATCTCCCGAAGCATCGGTTGTGTCCACAGAATTTTCAATTTGTATGTCTAAAGAAACAATGTTTGAATTTCCAATCACAGGCGTAATGGTCAGATTGAGTCCAATGTCCCGATATTCAACATTTGTATTCTGGAATAATGTTGTTGTCGAATTCACATTTTGTACTACAGATCCAATAAAGGGGATATTTTGGCCAACAAATAGGGTGGAGGTCCGATTGTCCTGCGTGATGATTTTAGGAGTAAGAAGAATGCTGACTTCGCTATCGGTTTGTAGAGCGCTCAAAAGAGATCCTAAGGAAAAAAAGGATTTTCCCCGATGGAGGATCACATCGCCGATGACTCCTAAGCTTCCTCCCGGTTGCGTGAAGGGGACATTGGAGGGATCAGGAAATGTGGCTCCGTTTACGGTGTTAAGCGCCGTCGCAAAAGCATCGCCAGTTTGGGGCACAGGAGCGAAATTTCCCGTAGAGGCGGCAAACCGGTCTCGAAAATTTCCTTTTCCTCCCCATTCAAGACCAAAGTCTAACATATTGCTAAGGGTTGTTTGGATCGCTAGAATTTCAATGAATACCTGTTTTAAAGGTACATCGAGATTTTTGATGAGCTCCTTTAACCGCGTTAACGTTTCTTGGTCACCTGTGACAAGTAGGGAGTTTGTGATTTCTAGCCACTGCACAGAGGCGACCGCATCGAGTAATGTGTCACTCACGCTATTTTTTGAGGAGACAAGATCCTTAGCAATTCTTTTAAGCGCATCCTGAATCTCTGAGCCTTTGTGGTATTGCAATTTATAGACAAGAAAAGAGGTATTGTCGATAGGCTGGATGTCGGTAGTTTTGGCTGCTTGTTCCCCTGTTGGCAAATCAAAGCTTTGAATGAGCTCACGAGTCTTCGCCAAGGATTCACTTGTCCCTGTAAAAATCAATGATTTTGTATCAGGAACAAACTTTACCGAGTAGAGAGAGCTGTATAGCTCAGGATCGACTAGCCCCGTATCTTTCAAGTGATCGGCAAAATTGAGAAGCAGCCTCTCCAAATCGGGTCCAGAAAGGTACTCTGGTTTGTACACAAAAAACTCGGAAGGGGGAGCTATCTCTCCTAAACTAGGAACGTCGAATTTCGTGACGAGCAGTTTTGCTTTTTCTAAAGCCTCTTCAGGACCTGTAAAGAGAAGAGAGTTTGTTTCACGGATATACTTCATGCTTTGCAGCGTTTTTAGCAGCTCTGGATCGTAGTTTTTACTTTTTTTCAGATCCTCAATGACTTTTTCGAGCGATTCAGTAATGTATCTTCCGCTTGCGCTTTTGAGTTTGTACAGCAAAAAGGTAGTACGACCAATACGTTGGACAGCTGCGTCTTTAGCGCTTGGAATATCGATTTCTTCAATAATCGAGGCAATTTTCTGGAGAGCAGCCGGATTTCCAGTAAAGACTAGAGAGTTTGTTTGTGAGCTATATTTCATGCTTTGAATCGCAGTTAACAGCCCCTCATCCATGAGACCGCCGGCTTCAAGATTTTTTGCAATATCGGCTAAAGAGAGTTGTAAAACATCTGCAGAAAGATATTGCGGTTTGTACATGTAAAAATCGCTATGGAGTTCGCCTGGAGTCCGTTGTACCCGAACGTCGTATTGTGCGATCAAGTTTCTTACTTCTTCGACTGCCTGCATAGGCCCTGTTAGAAGAATAGAATTTGTCTGTTTGATCCATTTGAGATTTTCGATCACCTCTAAAATACTATTATCTCGAACAGAGGCTGAGCGCATATTTTCTGCGAAATGTTCGAGCTCCTGCTCGATGATGTCTCCTTGGACATATTGCAATTTGTAGAGAAAATACCCATCTCCAGGGCCTGCTGTAGACTGGTCATATTGGGTTAAAATATTTTCCAAAGTATCAAGCGCTGTAGGCGGCCCTGAAAACATGAATGATCCAGAGTTCTCAATCCATTTCATCGAGCGGATCGCTTTATAGAGAGCGTCTTGCTTTTGATTGGTTTGATCAAGATTTTGCGCAAGCTGGTCTAAATATTTCTCGACCATTTTCCGGCTAACGGTCTTAATGGGATACAAGATGAACGTAGGAGAGCTCGCCTTTTTGGCAGGAACATCAAACACGTCAGCAATTGTCTGAATTCTGAGCAGAGCAGCGTCTGTTCCTGTAAACAGAAAGGAATGGGACTGTTGTATCCATTTCATGGAGTCGATCGCTTTCAGCAGATTCTCCTCTTTGATTTCTTGCGTGTTGAGCTTAGAAGAGATGTCCTTGAAGTATTCTTCAAAAGACTCTTTCGATACGTTTTTGAGCTGGTAGAGGAAAAAGGTTGTTTGCGCCTCTGCTAGAGCAGATTCACTATCAATAGTATCTAAAAGTGTTTCTATATTTTCTAGAGCGGCGGGAGGTCCTGTAAACACGAGAGTACCAGTGGCTTTGATCCATTTCATCGTATGAATAGCTTCTAAGACATCTGGGTTTGAAAACCCTGAAGAGCGTAGATTTTTCCCATACGCGTTCATCGCTTTGACGATTTCTTCCCCTGTCAGTATTTTTGGCCTATAAGACAGGAATTGATTTTCTTTTTCCATGGAAGGAGCCACATCAATCAGAGCGAGAATATCTCGAATCTTTGGAAAAAGAGCGCTGTCCCCTGTAAAGAGGAGGGAGCCTGAGCCCCGAATGATGGAAACGCGGTCTTGTAGACCCAAGAGCTCTTTTTGTCCAATCGGCACATTTTTTAAATGGGAAAAAATCTCTTGGAAACTTTCGTAGATTCTTTGCGGCGAAGCGTGGAGAGGCCGGTACAAGAAAAACGAATTTTGCATCAAAAGACGTTTTTTTTGTGTGGGAGAGTCGAGCCCTTGGATGATTTCTTCGAGTTTTGGAAAAGAGCCGGGATTCCCTAAAAAAAGGATCGAATGGCTTTTATCAATACCAACGGCGCTTTTCATGGTAGCAATCAGGCCATCTTGCGTATAGCCTTCTTGGGCCATCGATGCTGCGATCTTTTTCAAAGTATCGATAAGATCTTTGATCGGTTGATTGCGCACACTATAAAGGAACACATTTTCGCCAGTTAAAGGTTTTTTCTTTTGTGGGGTATCAAGAAATGGCATCATCTCTGCTATTTTTGCAAGATTTTGCGGATCTCCTGTAAACAGAAGAGACTTCCCTTCGCCTGCAATGCTAACGCTCCGAAGGATGGCAATAAAGCCTTTACTTTGGTACCCATTTTTTTCAATCCTACTTGCAATTTCCTGGATAGAATCGAGAAGAGTCTTCGCGCTTCTGTGGGCTATAGGGTATAAAAACACATTGCTTGGATCAGCAAACCCTTTTTGCGAAGAGTCTTGATCGAGCTTTCTTAGAACGCCCAGCGCTTTTTCTACAAGGGGGGATTTAGCAATGATGTAAATGTTGGCAGATCCTTGAGGATGCATGAGAAGGAAAGGCGCTTCCCCTATTAAAGGGCTTAAAATTTCTCTTGCCGTTGTAAGCAAAAAAGTGGGGTCAGTATTTTTCACCTGATAGGGCTCAATAGTAACTGCTTGGCTACTTGTATCTAGATGAGCAATCAATGTTTGGATTTGCCGAATTGTTTCTGTAGTGTCGGTGACGATCAGTTGATTACTTTCTTGAAGAATATCAACTTGCGCTGCTTTTGAGAGCATGGGTTTTAGCGCATCGCTAATTGCTCCTGCTTTTGCGTAATTTAGACGGAAGACGGCGGTTGTCAGCGGATATCTCCGATCTAGATCTTTCCCTGCGAAAAAGAGATGCGCCGGCTGCTGCACATCGGGATTTTTATGAATCACTAAGTTGTTCCCTTCTTGCAACAGCTCAAAGCCTTGTATTCGGAGCATTTGTGTTAAAGTGCCCATGATTGCTTCGGTTGAAAGGGGCTCTTCTGAAATGATCGTGATTCCTTCAGCAAGCTCTGCTTCATTGAATAGGAAATTTACGCCTGTGATTTTGCTCACAAAACGGACGTATTCACTCAAGGCCACATTATTATAATTGATGGTGTAACCATCATCAACTTTTTGATGAAAAGGACTGGGGCTTGCTGCTTGATCTCCATAAACAATTGTAGAAGAAATGAGCAAGAGAGAAATAAGCGATTTTTTCATAGGGTAGTATTCATATAATTCATAAATGTACAAGAATGCATGCACTTCCTACCTCACTTCAATCGTAAGATAGGAAAAGAAATAATGCAATCATTCTCTAAACCGGTAAACGGACGATCAAATCATAGATGGGATCTCCGTTTTTCGCAAGTTGGCAAAGGGGATTCTCTATAGAGAAAATATCTATTGATATTTCAGAAGAAACCTTTCGATAAAGATTGTTTTTCCTTTTTAAGAGTACATGTTGGATTTTCCGCAATGGTAGGTGGATAAAGTCTCTTGTTCTTGAAAAGATTCTTCGAAAAGTGCTGTTTCTCGTCATACGAGAAAAGAAGCTTTTGTCTGTTTTTTCGCGCATAGAATCGGCATCTTCCATGATTAAGCAGTATCTAACTAGGCACTTTTGGGAAAGTAGAACCTTCCAAAGAAGGTATATCCTTTTGCTCTAGAGTTGACTTATCTACTTTTTGCAGTTTTTTACCCTAAACATCAGAAAAGTTGGACTCTTCGATAGTAGCGAAGGGGTTTTGTGATCATGAGCATTTTTACGGAAAACGGTGAAAAAATGAGAAAGCGCACCACAAAAGATGTCTCGAAGTGTTAGCTGCGTCTATCCATCTCCCAGCTGACAAAGAGGATCCACTAAGTAAGGCAGAAAATGCTTTAGCAATGGTGTTATCAGTTATGAATAAAATTACCTTGTGAAAATCGGGGCGCTGAGATAGAGTTTTTCATGATTTTAAGGTTGTACATTTTTCATCTTTTAGAAAAATTTCTAAAG
The DNA here is from genome assembly GCA_038534095.1 of Chlamydiota bacterium. GTDB lineage: Bacteria > Chlamydiota > Chlamydiia > Chlamydiales > SM23-39 > JBCAXK01. The sequence continues at coordinate 7,722 of JBCAXK010000019.1, forward strand.
GAACTATTTTATGTTGCAAAAAATTTTAACTGATTATTTTTTTCTTCCTCTTTCACCATTCCAAATAGGGCCTTGCGTCACTGCAACACAAGCAACACAAAATTCCGAAGGGAAATACGTTTTATTGGATAGCTGCGAAGGTGAAGGCTTGAGGAAGATTGTCTCCAAAGCCCGGGAGAGCTTGCAGAAAAGCGAAGAGAAATCTACAGCGAGATGGCCGTTTACCCAGGAATACTGCGGATTAGTCAGGAAGTTAGTAAGAGCCATCGAATCTAAGAGACCAGATGAAGTGGACCTTAGGGTCAAAGAAGCTGCAAAAGACTTTTTCCAAGAAAATAAAGATAACAAGGAAAGTCCCAAGCAGTTTCCCGTTGCGCACGCTTTACACCACTGTCAAAAATCGCACCTTTTACCGCAGCTTTCTGGGGTGTTCGATAACATACCAGAGAATGTAATGCGTTTTGTTGAGAAGGAACAGTTGTGGAAGTCCTTGTATGTTTTACAGGCGGTCGATGCTGATTGTATCGAAGGAGTGTTGTGCGCGCTTCAGTTGCAGGAGCTAAAACAAGACTTTCCTGAAACATGCCAGGGAGTTTCTTGGGATACATCCTTTGAATATGTAACGCTTTTTCTGACGGAAAAAGGCAGCTCTTCTATGTCTTTACGAAATGCTCTTTACGGAGTGATTAATTGGTGCATCGATCAAAACAATACTGAATTGCCGAGGGTTCTTTTCGCTAGCAATGTCGTTTATGATGGGGTCTATAATTATCAAGATTATTCGACCTATTATGACACCTTACAGCTCGTTGTTTATACGACGATTGTGCGGGATGCTCCCGAATATCTTGCGAAGCTCACTCGTCCATTTTTAAACACTTTATCGGAGGTGTCTCGCGCTAACGGCAACAATCCCTCAAATGAAAATACCAGGCAATTCATACAGGACGCTGCTAACTCGAATCGAGATACCGAGCTATTCATGCAGGCCGCTTGTAAGATGATTGGTAAAAAGGACGATTCGACCTTTATGAAGAAGTTTTGCTCCGCAGTATGTAAAAATACGCGCAACCTTGTGTGCCATCAAGCTCTTATCAAAAGTCTTATGGAGCATTGCAATTACAAACATTTAAAGGGCTATCTTGAACAAACTCATAAATCCCCGTTTGGTTATGAAGACGAACGTAATAATAGTGTAGCGTTTTGTACCCTCTCTTACGTAATCAGCAATATTCGCTACATGCAATCTTGGGAAAAGTGCACCAGACTAATTAACGATTTTCCTACCTATCATCACAAAGAGCTGCCGATCAGTCAGGGAGTCATCTTAGAAATCATCCTTTCTACTCGGGAAGGAAATTCCCCAGTACTTGTCTCTTTTCTATCGAGCATGGGAAATGAAAAGGTAAGCATACCTGTTTTACAAAGGCTTTGTCACGAAGCGCCACAAATCGGCCCCCTATTACATGTGAATCATGGCCGCATTCGAGAAAAATGGAATTTCGCTGGCCTATGTTTGTATTGCATTCCAAAAATTTGCAATGAATTTTGGACAGATCTGATGGGTGTACTCCCAAAGCAGGCAATTACTCCACGAGGTACATTCGTTAACGAACAAAAGATAGCGTTCGAGTATTTAGAGTCTGTTTTCCAGAATATTTCTCATCCGCAAGTTTTGCGAACAGACGATTTTGTAAATCCAGACTGGTCTAAAGCAGGAAAGAATTTTTGGAAGAAATATTTTTGTCAGTTTTTTTCTACATTTATGAATCATTCTCGTTACAATGCGTGTGGAAAGGGATTGATCTATTTTTTTTATACGAAAAACTTCAAGTTACTAGAAGATATTTTTGCATCGGTGGCTGATTACGCAGAGGCCCAATGTTGTGCTCAGCTCGTCAATGAAGCTCTATTACCAAAGATACCGAAAGAGAAAATAGGGGAGTATTTACGCATGCTTACGAATATAGCTAGTGCGTTTTTGAAAAAGAGAAGCCGTAGTCAAACAAGCTCAGTAAGCGAAAATGTAGTAGATCAAAACAGTATGAAGAAGATTCTTTCCGCATTGCGCGCTTTACACGATACTTGTGGTACTGAAGTAATAAGGTACCAGGATTCTTGTGAAAAACAGTTGATGGACTGTTCTACATCTTCATCAACCACTACTTCTGATCAGGCGCAGAACACATATAAAAAACTGAAAGGTGTCATCGAGAGCCTTCGCTATTCTAGTCAGGGATTCATTTCTTGTATGTTAGAATGGTACAAGCCCAACAAGAAGACTATCCATAGATTACTCGCTTTTATTGAAGCAAAAATGCATGCTAACCAACTAAAACCCTTTACTTCGGAATTCATTAACGCCGCAAATGGGTTTATAGAACTTGTTCCGGAAAAATCTTCTGGAGAGAGCGTTTCTAGCGATGACGAAAAGTCGGTGATTGGAGAAGAAGATAGGAAGGTTCAGAGCCGAAGCGTTGCAGGACAGAAAAGAAAGTCGCAAAAAGTGAAAAAGTCGGGTCCATCGCTAGGAAAGAAGCCTAAAATATACAAGACACGCCAATAAGACCCTCCTCGAGAAACGCGTGCAAAGCGTGCCTCTCAAATGAGCTGGGGGAGTTTTTCCGTAGAAACAGAATGATCTACGATCTCTAACAAGGGCTATTTACTTCAGAAAATTCGATAGTCGTTGAAGACGATTGAGGCGCCATGCGCTGTTTTTACCCAGTCCTTTCCTTATCTTAGGGTGGATGAGCGTCTTTAAGAGGCGTAATCTATTGATAAAATCCGAACGCCAAAGGTTTCTCCTAAAGAGACTAGTTCTCCAGTAGCAATTTTTTTTCCTTGTAGACGCAGAGATACCAGGTGACCTGGATTGTCTGGTAGGGCAAGGGATGACCCTACGCTGAGTTCGCTGAGTTCCTTCAAAGAGAGCTCAACAGAGGCTAGATCGATGCTTAGAGCAAGAGGGATCTCATTTAAGGGGATTTTATCCTCTGGGTCTTGTTCAGGGGTAGGCGTATGTTCAGGGGATTCCATAACATTCTCCGGGGGGGTTCGTGATTGAATCTCTATTTGATCATTGTTTAAGCGGACTTGAAAAAGGGGCGTTTTCCCTAGCGTCATTCGAGCAGAACCAGAAGCCTTGTTGAGGTCATAGTCCAGCGAGTCTAGAAGAACGACGTCCCCTGTCTGCAGATTTTGGAGTTTATTTTGTGACAAAAAAGTGTGGCCGACAGAAAGGTGCGCTATAAGAGGAAGGTTGGACCGCGAGCTTTGTTTTGGCATTTCTTTTTCCCAAACCGCAAAATAGTGGTGAAAAGACTCCCAAAACTCTTTTGAAAGGAGGAGTAGGCCGGTAACGGCTTCTCTATCGTGAGTCAGAGAAATTTCAATCGCAAAACAGGGCCCCGTAAAAGGTTTTTCGATGGTGATCTTCGGAGATATCCTCGAAAAAAGGGGCGTTTTTGTGAGAGTATCAAGCATTTCCAACAGCACGTAGTGGTAGAGACCCTCCACCAAAATTGGAGAGGAAAGAGCCGCTTTTTCTTGATCTTTCTTGATGGTCCAAGAAAGAAGTTTGACAATCGCTTCTTGCTCTAAAAACCAGTAGACATTCCCTGCTATGGGAGAACCTGATAGGCAGATCAGTTTTTCTTGTTCCCAAGAGCGCAGCTCTTCTTCTTTGATCCAAAAACGTCTTCCCACTTGAAATGATAGATCAGAAATATTGAGCCGCTCTTGCAAGGTGGTCGTAAAATCGTTTGCAGGGAAATGCAGGAGAGGACCAAGAACTTTTGTGGGGCTCGGATCGGAGCTTTCTACATGGGGAAGACTTCGGAGAAGGTCGGACGGGTTCATCGGTTTCTCCTATCAGATGTATCGGCATCTTCATCGGAGTCGCCTAAGGGGGGCTTTCTTCGGAAAAGTGCTCTTTCTGGGTCATAAGAAGCATCAAGCCTCCCAATACCGAAAGAAAATTTCCCCGCAGAAAAGGCTTCATATAGACCTGGTATCGACTGGGCAAACAGGTTGGATTGCTCAGGAGTTGTAGCAATCAGATGAATATTGAACGAATCTGGAGCAGAAGCGTATTTTTCAAAAACAAGAGAAGAGCCAAAAAAGGAAGAGCCTTGGAAGGCGGAGGAGTTGAGAACAACTTCTGTTCTAGAAATCCCTTTTTCGCTCATGATGATCATCGTTCCTACCATTTGCGCAAAAAGATTATCCATTTCTGGGGGGGCATGCACGCGGGTAATGGCTTCGAAGGAGGCGGCGATGCTAGAGGGGCTAATCGGAAAATGTTGTAGCTCTGAAAAGGCTTGATCATGCCGATCTTCCCCTGTAGAAGAGTCGGAAGAGGGCTGACCAGGGACCTCGGAAAATGTGGAGGCGAGACTCTCGAAATGCTTCTGTTTTTTTTCTGTAAGGAAGGAAGCTTTTTGGGAACGCTCCTTGCGAGTGTTCCCTGTTTTAGGCCCAAAGTTCATGGCGCTTTCTGAGGAGGAGAGCTCTTTCGTTGTATCTCGATGGTTGAGCTCCTTTTTCGGGGAAGAATGTTGTGTTGGATCAAAAGGAGCTTGGTCTTTTTGAGGCCCTTTTTTCGCGCCCAAAAGAAGATCTTCTTCTTCAGAGGAACTGTGATCCTTTTGAGAAGAAGAGTCTCGCGCCTCAGATTCAAATAAGGATAGGGGAGAGGGAGCTGCAGGCACATAGTCCCCTTGAAGGGGCTGATCAGTTTTCGAGGTAGATTTCTCCAGTTTGTGTTGCGAAGAGGGGGCATCTTTAGAGGAAGGGGGTTCTTCAGAGGGAGCCTTTTTGGAGGCAGCGTTCCGTCTTTTTTGCTGAAGAGAATCGCTTGAAGAGGAGACTGGACGCTTTCGATGTTCACGTTGTCTAGGAGCTTCTTCGAAGTTTTCGGATGTTTCTGATCGTAGGGGAGATTGCCTTCTTTGCTCTTGATCGCTTGCGTAGCCTGGAGCTCCATTTTCCCAAAACCTAGGACTATGAGGAAGCGTTTCATTATCACCGAGCTTAGGGGCTGAGGAGGGTACATTTGAGGGTTGGGGGGATCCATACGTCTTTTTTCTTGTAGGGTCCCGAAAATTTGTATTGTAGATGGAGCGATTGGAACGATTTGGGCCGCGCTCATCAGAGGTGAGTGTGTCGGATCTTTCCCGTTTTCTTTTTCTCGTATCGTCAGGATCAATCGCTTCTGTTTCTTTCACTCTAAGAGCTTTTTGGAACTGCCCTTTGGTCAGTTCTTTGACTTCTTTGGTTTTTTTCCCTTCAGGGCCCCCAATAGGATTTACGTTCATTATCATGCCTCCTTTCTAGTTTACTGAGAACGCTTTCTTTTTGCAATTTTCTTCAGCGTATGGGCGGATGATCCGAGCTCATCTTGCTCTTTAGCTTCTTGTTGTCCCATCTGATACTTTTCTTCGATGGTCCAAATTTTTTTATGTTCACGCAACTTCTCAAGGTCCTTTTCTCGAAAAAGCACTAACTCTTTTGCTTTAGCGACCTCTTCTGTTTTTTGTGTCACGACCGTTTTTTGCCGGTCTACTTTCTTCTCTTCTTCGGCAAGGTTTTCTTCGACAACGGTGAGGTAGTTTTTCATTTGGGTGATTTTGTCGGTGGTTGTCCCCTCATCAAGTTCTCTGCGGAGCTGCTGAAGTTTTTCCCCTTTATGGCGCAATACTTCATCGCGCGCTTTTTCTTTTTCTAATAAGGAGGCTTCTTCCTTAGCGAGCTCTTCTTTCCGTTTTTCTAGCTCAAGAATGGCCTGCTCGTAGCGGTTTTTTTTGATGCGCATGAGCTGCTCTAAGGGATAGTCTTTTGGAGACATGTTCTACCGAAACAACATTTTCAATTGGTCTAAAGTTTCTTCAAAGGAGACCTGTTCATTCACTCTTTGCCGTAAAAACTGGTTCACCCGGTCGATGAATTTGATGGCGAAATCGGCGTCTTTATCCGATCCGGGTTTGTATTCTCCAATACGAATGAGGAGTTCGTTTTTTTTATAATTGGCAAGTACTTCGCGCAGTTTTCCGATGAGGGCCACATGCTCTTTCGAGGTGATCGATGTAAGTACCCGGCTAATCGAGGTCAGGACGTCGATAGCAGGGTAATGGTACTTGTGAGCGAGTTCTTGTGAAAGGACGATATGCCCATCTAAGATCGATTTGGTTTCATCGGCAACGGGCTCATTCATATCATCCCCGGCAACAAGGATGGTGTAGAATGCGGTGATCGAGCCTTTATCGGAGTTGCCTGAGCGTTCTAAAAGTTTAGGGAGGGTAGCAAACACCGAAGGAGTGTATCCAGCTCTTGCTGGCGGCTCTCCTGCAGCGAGCCCAATTTCCCTGAGCGCTCTTGCAAAACGGGTGACCGAATCCATCATCAAAATGACGGTTTTCCCTTGCTCCCGAAAGTATTCTGCAATCGCTGTGCCCACGTAAGCAGCGTTGATCCGTAGCTGAGGAGCTTCATCTGAGGTGGACGCGATGATGACCGATCGGTTTAGCCCTTCTTCGCCCAAGTCATTTTCAATGAACTCGCGCACTTCTCGTCCCCGCTCACCAATGAGGGAAATTACGTTGATGTCGGCTTTTGCGTTTCTTGCAATCATGCCAAGGAGGGTCGATTTTCCCACACCTGCTGCAGCAAAGATGCCAACACGCTGTCCCTTAGCGCAGCTTAACACCCCATCAATGCAGCGGACTCCTGTCGAAATCGGCTCAGAAATGAGCTTACGGCGCAAGGGATTGGGAGGGGCGTTCAGAATAGGAAAAAGGGTGGGGGTATCTGTCAGGGGGCCTTTTTCTTCAAAATCTAACGGTTCCCCAACACCATTGAGCACTCTGCCTAGGAGGCCAGATCCCACTTTGATGTGTAAGGGGAGGCGTAGAGGCACCACCTCAGAAGAAGGGCCAATTCCCTTCATCTCTCCAACAGGGGAGAGGAATACTTCATCCTTAGAGAATCCCACTACCTCAGCAACTAAAGGAGGGCCATCCCTTTTTACAAGGCAGATCTCCCCCATTTTGACTTGGGGCACGACTGCTTTGAGCAACGTACCAATCGCTTCTGTGATTCTTCCGTGAACGGTTGTAAGCTCTAACTCTTCTAAATGGTTGATGAGTTGATCTACAGAGTTTTTTTTCTCCATATCAAAGAGCTCGTTATAGTTGGATGTTGAGCATTTGCTTAAATGTTTCGACTACTTTGCTGAGTAAAATCGAGGAATATTCTAAGTTTTGTTGGGCTTGAGCCGCTTGAATTTGCGCTGCTAGAAGATTTGCGGGATTGAGCTGGTTAGGATCTTTGCCCATCTCTTCAATCCGCGCTTTTGCAGCTAGGAGCTGATTCTGTCCATTCGTCACGTACCCTAAAAACCGTGCAACGGGGCCATTTTGCCCGTTTGGATTAGGAGAATGAGGCGCTTCTGCTCCTAATTTGGTGTTCATTTTTCGAAGATGGTTGTTCCCATCTTGGAGTTTTTGTTTTAGGAGCTGCTCATGTTGTCTTTTGAACCGGAGGTTTGGATTTTTTTTGAGCGTCTTTTCGATGTTTGTTAGGTGCGCGTCGGATCCAGCCACATTGTTACTGATCGATTCTAACGAGGCTCCCCCAGGTTGTATCGACTTTTGTGCAAGTTCCATGGGGGAAATATCCCCGATATTTCCACTTTGAGCTGCCTTGGGATTTGTTGAGCGCATCATCGAACGGAACTCTTCTGGATTGGGAGGGAGTTTTTGCGGGCTTGCTCCTTTTGGACCGATAGGATCGGAGCTTACTTTTTTTGCTTCTTCATTCATCGCTTAGATCCTTTGGCCGCTGAATTTTTTTGAATTTCTACAGGCGTCGGCTCTTTTTTTACAAACTCATCGACAAAGTCGAGAGCGCTATGGGAAAGATTTTTGATCAATTTATCTGAAGAGGAAGAGGTTTGCGTGAGCAGTTTTTCCCCTTTAGATACTTCGTCGGGTGACATGGTGAGGCAAAGGCCTAGAAAAGTCTTGGCCATTTCATTGTGGGGCTCTTTCTCAAGCACCTCTTCGAAATACTCACAGGCATGCTGGATTTCTAGCTTGTGTAGGTGCATGTATCCAAGGCCCACTTTTGATAAGCTATTTTTCGGGTCAAGCAGCTCTGCTGCCTGAAAGAGCTTCCGGCTCGCATCTTCATCAGCCTGATTGACCGCGATGAACCCCGATTCTAAAAAGAGAAAAAAGTCGGAAAGAAATTCTGATAAGTCACTCATAGGTTCCTCATGCTTACTGTGGTTTCTGGTTTCTTACGGCCGAATTGATCACACTATTGACCTGCGCAATTAAGTTGGAAATCGACTCTCCTACCTGGGTTACTTGGCTCATTTGGAACTGTACAAGCAAAAACTGGCCTGGAGCTGCTTGGCTAATTTTCGAGGCTAAAGCCTTGATCTGTACCACCAAAGTCGATTGGAGTTTTTTGTACTGTTTGATCAATGTTCCAAAAGATAAAACGGCTTTATTGCCTTCGGATATATATTCGCTCATTTCGTTACCTCTGTTTTCTGAATTTTTTTAATGACACGCATAAGAGCTTTATACCCGTGGATCAAAACACCTAAATCATCAAAAGAATCAGGATGGGCTCCCGTTTTTAATATCGATTTGATTTTTTTGATTCTTGCTTCGCAAAGATCGAGAATTTCTTGGGCTCTTGCGGGATTTTCTTTCATTTCTACTTCAAGATCGAATTGAAATTTTTCAAATTTTTTTTCTTTTTCTTCTAAACCGAACATAGTGATTACCGTGTGTAGTCAATTTTGTATTTTAGCCCATTTTTTTCTAACAGCACCCTATTGGGTAAAATTCGTTCAATACGCATTCCGCTGATCATTTCCCCCTTCCGGAAAATTTGTCCATTGATCACGACGTTGTAATTGAAATGATCATACTGAGCAAAACCGCTGACTTGATAATTTTGTGATACATCAATCCGAGCAAGGTCTTCTCCTGCAGCAATGGCCAGGTTTTTTAAGCCTCGCACCCCTCGCAATTTCCGCAAACTTTGCAAAAGGTCTTGGTATTTACTAGACTCTGTCTCATCGTAAAGTCCTCCTAAAACCAACATCCCATTGGTGACTTGCATCTTCAATCCAGAAAATCCTTTTGAGAGGATCAAGTTTTGAATTTCCTCGCGTAAATTTGTTTCTACCACAACATGATTTTCTAGTCGATCTGCGTAAGGAAAGTTGCTATGGAGATAATCCGACAGATCGGCTAACTCTTTTTCTGTTTCTAAATAGCCGGTTGCGATGAAAAAGCCCGCTTTTGGCGCGTGAAGGGTGACCCCTTTTAGCCCCATATTTTCTATAAGGACGTTGTTCATTCCCTGGACGACGTATTCATCGACGATGATATTTTCTTCGATCGATCGGATGAAAGGGAGACTTTTTACTTTGTGCAATAGGGTTTCTCTGCGTATCGGCGTTAGGACGTGGCCTACAATAAAAATTTTCCCCGATGCGGGAGAGTAATTAAAAGTGATTTCATGATCACTAGCAAAGAAAGCTTCGAGTCGCTGTTTTTCCGATCGAACAGATGGGTGGGGAGCCTCTTTTGTTCTAAAAACGGAAAAAAGGGAAATCGACATCATGAGTACGATAAGAGCGAAAGAGCCAGCAAACACGAGGTACCTTGTCGGGATTACCTCTTTTTTCCAAGAAACTTGCGTTAACTCTTCCTCGGTTTCTTCTTCTTTTTCTGGTCCTAAGCTGTCAAGATGGGTCGATTCGGGAGCATAAATGGTTTGTAAATCGGCCTCCCGGTCGATGATGAAAAATGTAGTTGTTCCTGTCGAGATGATATCTTGGCTCGAAAAAGCCACAGCTCCTTCGGTAGGGGCGCCGTTTACAAGCGTTTTGTTTTTCGATCCCAAATCTTCGATTGTGATACTGCTATCACTTGTGATCACAATTTTTGCGTGCTTTCCAGAAACGCTCAAATCTTGGAACACAATATCTGCGCTTGCAGGATCTTTTCCAAGGATGTACTCAGCCCCTTTTTCTAGGCCAATTTCTGCGCCCGCGTTGGGTCCTGCGATCACCTTGAGGATTAAGGGGGATTCGTTCAGAAGGTTGAAAGGGAGAGCGTCCCGATTTTCCCCCTCTTCAAAGATGGTATCGTAAGCCGTTTTCTCATCTTCTTCTGTAGAGGAGAATGGGGAAAAGGTATCTACGCCGTTTTCTTCTTCATCGCTGATTGAAGGGAGCTCTTTGGCCTCTTCACTATCTTCAAAGATCGCATCGAAAGCGGCGCTGTTGGCATCTTTTTCCTGCGGCTTTTCTGAAAAAGTAAACACCGTATTTCCCAAAGTAAGTTCATCCCCTTCTTCTAGAAGGACAGGGCCTGCGATGGGCTCTTTGTTGAGAAAACTTTTCGCCTCCTTATCGAGTATCTCAATAGAAATGCCAGATTCTTCTTGGAAAAACTCTGCATGTTCTTCAGAAAGATCGGGGTCATCAAAAACAAAATGGGACTTGTCGGGATCGCTTCCTATGATCCACGTATTTCCATCTTTGAATGTGAACATGCGCCCTTTTCCTGGGCCTTTATTAGCAATGATATAAGCTGTCATTCTTGCATCAGATTGTTTTTAGGTTCATGCATCTAAACCCGCTATTTCTTCTTTCCAATAATGGATGTAATTGATGAATTCTTCTAGTAGCTCCTTGAACGCAGGATAATCCAGCTCGTATCCAACGGCTCTAGATAAGATGAAATGCTTTTCGTCTTGATCCATTGCAATCACGCTTCCGCCGGTTCCTTGCCCAAGCAAATTCCCCTGCATCACCTTCATGAAGAGTTCTTCTTGGTCGGTCTTCGGGAGAGCGTGCACTGTTGCTGTAAAGAAATACCCTGGATCTGTTTTTTGAATGATGGTTTTTGTATCACCCAAAGCGAAGGTGGCTTTATTTTCTTTGCACAAGCAGGGAGGAAGATCAAGTTCGCGGGTCAATGTGTCTAAGAACTTTTCAAGCATTTTCGCCCTAACTATGTTACACAGCGCTAACTTCAATTATTGATAGCTCGGTGATAAAATTCAAATAACAAAAAATGTTTGGGCACAAAATATGGAAAACAGGTAGCGTAATGATGGGCCTTAAACCTTCTACGAGCGGCGCTCATTCGAGCAGATACTGTTATGATGGGAGTAGAAAAAAAGCCCTGCTTATTTTGAGTAAGCAAGGCTTGGGTTGGGGATTTACAGACATATCCCGAAAGTTTGTAGGCAAGTAACTTGCGTAGAGCGGCTCTACGCAGGCTCTTTTTACAGAGCTTTTACGCAGGAGCGCGGTTCTGTTCGATGATTACTCGCATTGCGTTGTTGTCTTTATCTGCTTTATCAATGTTCTGTTGGTAAAGCGTTTGTGATAGTTGCAGCAACTGGTTGAGAATGTTTGACACATAATCGAGCAGCGCCTTATTTTTTTCGGCTTCGGCTTTAGCGACTTCGACCCCAGACTGCAAGTAGGTTGTTGTAGCTTGTGAACCCATTTGGATCATTTGCGCTAACGCTTGCGCTTGTTGCATGTTGCCAGTGACTTTGTGTAGTACACTTTGCCGAGCGCTTTCCCTAAGCGATTTGAGCTTACGAATATTTTCGATCGTATTGGATATCGCTTCCCGGTCATTCGGATTGGCTTTTAGCGCAGCAACATCGTATTTGATTTGATGTTTTTGCTCTTCTGTTAAACCCTCTCTTAAGCTTGTTGTCTCACGAAGAGTTCGTAAGCGCGTTCTTGCTTCAGCAGCGTTCCGGTTGATGTTTGCGCGCACATCTTCATCTTCAATATTGGCAAGAATCGTATCTGGATTTTCCTCGAGCCCATTTTGAATAGCTTGCTCATAGGCGGTACCATTGTCGATTTCTCCTTGGATGGAGGTGAGCTTGCTATTTTCCCGCAAGTTGTAGCAAAAACCAATCGATTGCGTTAGAAGCATCCCTCCTCCAGAGACCATGTTTCCAAAGGCGCTTTGTAGCAGTTTCTCTGCTTCTTTTCGCCCCGATTGCTCGATTTTATCGGCTTGCAATGAGCTTGCTTCCCGGAGCATGCTCGCTTGCTCTCTTTGCTGCTGTGAGGTGAGGATAGCGAGATCAACATCCGCATCTTGGAGCGCGGCAAAAACGGCTGCCAACTGGCCTACGCCTTCTCTCATTCTTCCTAATTCTGTCATAATCTTTCTCCTTTTACGTTCTTATTTTACGCCGACCTAGCTCGTAGCACTCTGTTGAGCGCTTCCCATCCAAGGGAGGTGGACTGTAAGTTTTCAAGACTTTTCTGAAAATCTTCTGAGTAGCTTTTGAAGTTGGATTCAAGCGTGTTTTGTAAGATTTTCAGCATCTGCGGAGGTAAACGCAGCTGGGCTAATGTTTTTTGGATGGTAGCCATCGCTTTGCTAATCTCAGCCTGCTTTTTATTGATTTCTCCAATCTGTATTTGCGTGGTTCCTTCCCCAATGGAAGCTGCTGTAAGTCCTGTAGTGAGAAGCGGCGTTCCTGCTTTCGTTGCGGTCTTGAGGGTTTTGGCAGAAGCTCGAATGACCTGCATAAGCCCCCGAATAAACGTGCTTTCTGCGCTAGCTTCCATCCCTGCAGCGCCCTCTTCCATCTGACCAAGTATGCCGATTTCTCCAGAGCTGCTCGGGCAGCCTGCGGCAGCAACAGTCATGATCGCAATCGTAAGGAGTAGCAGCATGCTGATGATGGCCCCCTTCTGATCGTTTCCGCATAGTTTTTGCATCTCTTTCTCGATCACGCCTGTTGACATGAGAGCGCCCATCGCTCCAGTCACCATGCCAAAGCGGGCACCTTGTCCTGCCGCTTCCATTGCTGTGGTCGGTTTGTTCTGTTTGAATAAAGCGCTTAGTCTTTGGAAGAACGTTCTATTTTCTAGAACTTCTTCAGCAGCTCCCTCTCCAGCTCCTTCGGCAGCGCCTTCAGCCGCCGCTTCAGCGGCAGCGTCTCCGCTAAAGGCAAGGCCTCCTATTCCTGCGGTCAACAAGCCTAGGGCTAAACCGATAGCAAGACTCACAAGCGTTTTATCTTGATCACTCATCCCATCGGTCATTTTATCTAGAGCTTTCGAATATTGGAGAATCATCATGACAGAGACGGCCGCAAGGGCTTCGATTCCAGTCGCTGCGGCTAAAGCGCAGGTAAAGACTGCCACCACAATCCCGAAGATGTTTCTACTACGGTGCTTCTTTTTCGCCTCCTCCTCAGCTTTCTCAGCTTGGTGGATTTTGTCGATCATCTTATTGGAGGCTTCGATGGTTGCTTGTGTCATCGCTTTTGACATGTTGAGTTGTCCTTGAGATAACTGATTAGTCAGTTGGATGAGAAGAACGCGAAGCTGAGCTAACGCCTCCAATTCTTGATTGATGGCTCCAGCTCCTCCAGAAGGCTGTGGCGCCTGCGATTTTGGAGCGGTTGTCCCGATCATTTTTCCTCGGGATTTTTTCGCGGGCGAAGTCTTTGCTTCTTCATGGGGCGAAGAAGCAAAGCCTGTAGTTTGTAATGAGGGCGCTTTTAACGGGCCGTTTTTTACAATAGGTTTAATCATAATAGAATCCTTTTTTATGTAATAAGTCCTTGAAGTACGCTAACGAGACTAAGAAGATTTTGGATCAAGTTCGCAGCTGCTTGTGATAAGGCTTGTTGCGCTTGCGTTTGCTGGTTTTGCTCGTTCGTGAGCGCTTGCACCGAGTTATTGAACACAGAGTTTTTTGCATTTTCTTCCTGGATATCAATATTGACCTTGTTTTGATCGTTTCTATCGTTTTGCATTCTTTGGACGTAGTTGCCTTGTGTGGCCACCTGCTGCTTTTTTACATACTCAATTGCTAAGATGAGCACGGAAATAGTATGGGCAAGGGCTTGCATCATTTGCAGCTGGATCGTGCTCGCGTTATTGATCGACGCGTTAATCCCTCGAAAGAGAGCCTCTCCAACAGGAGCGCCTAAAGTGTAACTGTAGGCGCCATGCTTTTTCCCGACGGCAGGGTTTTTCCCTCCAAGCGCATCGTGCGGGTTTTGTGTCATAACAGACATGATGAATTCTCCTCTTTTGTTTTAGCCATTACCGGTTAGGGCTGGATTTGGTTTTGTACCAGCTGTTTTAACCAGCCTTGGCTATAATCGGTGATGACCATCGATTTAATTTCCCCTTCAAAACTTTGAATCTGCTGCGTGATGGTTTTCATCTGCACAGAGATTGTTTGTGACTGGGAGGTGTAGGTGCTAGACGCGGTACGAAGGTCTTCTTGAATCGCGTTTGTAAGATCGGTCGGTCCTCCTGGAGTCTCTTCCCCTGGAGTAGTCGATCCTGCTTTGTAGAAGATCCCGTTGTCTTTTATGTATTTCGCTGCCCCGTTCCAGTCAGGGTTTTGTTGCTTAGAAAGGTCTCTTAACGTTTCACCGTTAGGTCCTACGTTCGCGCCAAAGATTTTGTCTAAAGCGTTATTGGTACTCGATACAATCGAGGGACCGAACATGTGTTGCAGCTGCTGCACTTCGTATTGCAGCGACTGCATTTCTTTTGTCATGCTCTCTAAGTCGGCAGCTTCATTCGGATCGGGCGTTTGTCCGTTGGAAATGTCCGCAAACTTATTTTGAATGTCGGAGAGCTTCTTACTGATGTCTTCTAAACGATCGTTCAATGTACCGTAGTCTCCAAGCTGATACTGCATGTTGTTCATGCTTCCCCCAAAGACGGTGAAGATCAAAGTGATCAGCAGTTCTGGGTTGTTTTTGAACCTACGAACAAGATCATTTACCTGATCCATGAACCATTTGTGGAGCTGCGCTTTCAAATCTTTGTTATCATGAAACCAGTCATAAAGCTGTCCCATTTGATAAGAGAAGAAATCGGGAACTGGATTGTCTTTTTGATCTTGTATCCAGCTATCGATATCCTGAGACTCGTTGTTCGCATAGAAGGAAATCTGATTGAATAAGTCGTTGTCTCCAGACATCCCTTGGAACATCTGCGCTAATTCTGACATTTCATCCGATACGTTGTAGTTCCCCGAGTAGTACCAGCTGGCTCTTAACGCAGACACCACCATCTCAGCAAAGGAGGTTCCATCATCAGAAGTTACTGTTGCTAACTGGTTGAAGAGACTCTGCACAAACGGCGTATTCCCCATCTGGTTTTGCAAGTTCACCATCCACTGTAAGAAGGCAAATAAGGTGTTAGGATTCGAACTTGATCGAATAGCGCGCAACCAGTCGTTGAATCGTTGCGTGATGTCGTTTTGTGATGTAGGCACGTCGTTAGGATCGAACGGCGGAGGCGGATAGTTTGGATCGTTCGTTGGGAAGTCGGGAGCGCCGTTAGAACTTCCTAAGGAGTTTTGTTGCGGCTGCGTTTTTCCCCCTTTTGTCGCTTTCCCCGATTGTGGCGATGATGCGCTTATTGCTGCCGATTCTACAGCCGACTGGCTAGTTTTCATCTGCGTTTCTAAGCCTTGAAGCTCGCTTAAGTTCGAGAATAGATTGAAAGGAGATTGGCTCTTTTTTGGAGCGTTTACAGGGACGTCTCCATCCTGATCTTCTGCGCTGTCAGAAGATCCAAGGGCTCCACCTGCGCTCTTCTTCGAAGGCTTTTTGCCCAAGGTGATTTTTGATCCACTTTTCGAGAAATACTCTTTTTGAATCATGGCGTGAGCAGTCTTGGTGATTTCTACAATCACCTGGGTAGAGAGCGCGGTTTGAGAAAGAATCTCGTGCACGTGATCTGCTACGTTCGATGGACTTGTCCCTGTTTCAGGCAAAGTCATATCTGAAACGTCATCTTTTTTATGTTTGTCATTTGCCCCGTGGGCAAAAATAGATAGGTGATTCATATCTTCCTTTTTTGTAATGGTTTTCTATCCTCTCAAAGAGGTGTTCATTATCCAGCAAGCCACTTGGCGTTTTTCGTACGCGCCCCTTTAGGCTTGGAATGTTCTTTTTCTATTTCGTCAATGTGTTTTGTATTTTTTATATGATCTCTGTAGAGGTTTAGCTCTTCTTTTGCTTTTGAAAGAGCCTCCCATTCTGCATCAGAGAAATTGCTCCGATTGCTTGTAAACGCTTCTAACTCTTCATTAGAGATCTTGAGCGCGCCTAGCGCTTTTTTCGATTGTTTTTCTAGCTGAACTTTCAGCCTTTCTGCATACTTTGAAGCTTTTTCCCGCTCTTCAGGTGATCCTGAATTGAGTTTGTCTAGGATCTGCTCAAAAATGTGAATCGATTCGCCGACAACGCTTTCCATCTTCTCTGGCGTAAGATCAGAAATGTTTTCGTAGAGCTCTTCTAATTTTTGGATCTTGTCTTCCATAGTTTTCTTCCTTTTTGTCTGCTTTGTTAATTCCCCGTAAATCTATTATAACAAAAAAAACTTTTTATTACAACTTTACTAATCTTGCGTTTTTGTAAGTAATTAATAATAAAAATCTTATAAACTGTAATAAATTTCCTTTTGGAATGCGTTTTTAGTAGAGGATGAAAAAAAGCGCGTTAAAACGCTCTTTTTAAGAAAAAGGTGCTCTTAGAGCTTTTCGGAAGGGTGAGGAGGCGGTTAAAGCCGTATTATTGGAAGAAAAACGGGATTTGCTTGAAAAAAGGTAGCGGCTTATGGAGAGAACCAGCCACCCTTTCCTCGGCCCATCTTTTGACATGTAGCAAGAAGGGGAGCGTGATCTTTAAGCGGTTTATTTTTAGATTGTTAGATAGATTTTCTTCCTTGATCGAGAGGATGTCTTATCAAGAGAAATTTCGGGGGAGATCTAAGAGCTTCTTAGTAAGAGCATTGCGCTTCGGGGATTTAAGGCGTAAGGAAGCTGGCCTTTCTTGATAAATTGCCCCTTTGCCCCATGAAAGTTGCCCTCATCAACATCTAGACCCTAAAAACTGTTTCAGCAAAATCTGTAGATGACGAGGTCCGTTGTTTCTTCTCCTGACCCTGTGGGGCGATTCCTGTTGGAGCAGGCGTTCTTATGAGCCTAACTGCAGCCCGTTTTCTAGAAAGAGGATTGGCCGAAAGCGTGTCTGCGCGAAGCGCGCTTGAGTCTATTTGGACGCTTCCACCGATGTTTGCAGGCGCTTTTTGCTGCTGACGGATCCATCGGCATTTTGTTTCATCATCCGCATCGTTCCTAAACTGATGATGGAACATTTGTAACTCGTCATGAAATTGTTGAATGATCGGATCGACGGCTTCTTCCTGATTGTAAACGCGACCTTGTAGAAGGGTGTAGAAAGGTTGCATAGGACGATTGCTTAAAGGAGGAGCTCCATAATAATGGGTAACAAAGGGGATGTTCGTTTTTTGAGCAAGCTGCGCAATCACTGGTAACAAGAGAGCCTCGCCTCTAGTGATTTGCCCTCGGCTTGTTTTTGTCGAAAACTGCGCAAAAAATGCGTCTACGTGCAAAAATCGATCCTGGCAATTATGGGGACAAACGGTTCCTTTACGCAGAGTCATGAAGTCTCGGCGATAAGCTTCGAGCTCCTCTTGAGTAACCTTTTCTCCTAATTGTTTTACCCGGCTGTTGATCTTGTAGACTTTCTGTGAAAACGTAGTCATAGCAATTTTAGAGACTCTATTTCCTAGAGATAAAAGCTTTTCTACCTCAAAAGGATCGGCGCGATTTGTTAACAAGAACTCAAGTATTTTTTTTAATGACTTGTGATGGCAAGCCTTCACATGTTCTTGAAGAACCATCCAAGCAAGGCGATGATGACGGTAGATACCTGCCCGTAGTAAAACCCAGCTCACTAATGATGGATAATCACTCTCCCCTCGTATAGAGACGTTCCTAGCCGCGATTTCCTTCACCCTTCTGAGCTCATCTCCGACAAGATTTGCAAAGGCAGGGCTCTTATGGTCTGCTTTGATGATCTCTTCTAAAATATAGAAATACATTTTATGCGATCTAGAGGAGGATTGCGGGTAGTTAAACGATTTATAAGCCTGCAAAGAGTGTTTTAAGATCACGTCTTTCTGGTATTCGATCGCATAATCTACGGCGGCCTTTGGCAAGAGCGATTTTGAGTAGCCTGGCTGATTTTCTAGTTCCTTTAGCGCAGCAAGCCTGTTATACAAAACATAGAATTTTACTTTGGTCTGTGCTAACGAAGAACCTCCAAAGGTAAGATTTAAGTGCGCATGGCTCATTTGATCCAAAATTTGATCATCTAAACGGATCGCTTTCATCACCAAAAAAAATAGAGCTGCTAGCACATCTACAAATATTGGAGCGCCCACACTTTGACACTGTTTGATCTTTGCATCGAGATCTTGATAGACGTCTAAAAAAGCTTTTTTTCTTAGAGCGCTTGGAGGCTCTTTTGCCGCTAAATCGATGATCCAATACCAAAGCGTCTGATCTTGTACTTTTAAAGACATGGTCGTTTCAGCGCCATTTTTGTGTTCCATTTCCATGAGCAGAGAGAAATTCTTTTGGGCTACAGCAAGGTTGACAGCCCCCTCATACAATTTCATGATCCCATTTTTTAATACCCTCTCCTGCCGAAAAAAATTGACAATGAGTCCTGCGAGTCCAGCTTCGCCGTAATTGACCGCAATTTTCATAATCCAGTAGGCAATGGTGTACTCTGCATCTCCAAGACGCACAAAAGGCTGATAGCGGGAATTGATCAGATTGTTAAAAATCGTTGTCGTCTTTTTATCTTTTATTTGCTGCGCAATGAGCCAGTGCTCCGCCAAATCTACCTTTTCATCTAGAAACCCTCTCGATAATTCCTTTTTATAGCGATGATAGATAGCCTGCGCGTAAGACTTTTGTGTTTGATAGGCCCATTTGATGAGCCAAGCGGTGAGAGCTGTGGTGGTCATCCGATGTTTAGGGCAGGGCTCACGCGCATCTAACCACGTGCACGCAAAGTGCACATCGCCTCTTTGCAGAGCTGCTTGCAAGATCTGTTGATCAGAAGATAGGCTTGTATCGGGGCCGCCGCAGTCGGTAGCTGTTTGTGGCAGGAGGCTCTTGCGCATCTGCGCAAAACACCACAAAGGCATGTTTTGATGATCTTTTTCGGGCGAGGGGGCTTTTCCTAGCATGTGTAGGACGTTGGATAATTCCCGATAATTTTTTTCTTGGATCAGGTCTAAACAGAGAAAATGGACAGCGCTCCATCCTGGACCTTGCGCTTTCCAAGGATTGTTTGCGTAGCTTTTCAATAGTTCTTGTTTGCTTGGGTAGTTTGGATTACGAAAAGCGCTTACAAGAGCAAGAGCGGCGATGGTATTTTTACGGCAAGGCCATTGTATCTGCATGGTTTTTCGAAATTCCTCCTGATTGCTAGTCGCTTTTCCCAAGGTGGTGATCACATTTTCAAATAGCGATTTGTGCTTTTCAGAGGCTGTTCTTTGTTCATTTCGCAAAACCTTCTGCATCGATACAATCAGCTCCTGATTGTCATCTTGGCGCGCTCTATGGGTTGTAGGGGTCATGATTTTCTTCTATTTTTAGTGACTAGGTCTCAAGTAGTATGTAGAATTTTTGTATTTTTGTCACAAGCAACTAATAATAAATCACTAAAGCAAAGAAATTTTTATAAACATCTGAGGAAATCGAAAACAGGATGTTTTTTTCGGCGATTTTACAAAATGTGCGCAAGCGGGAAGAAGCGCTAAATCAAGATAGGTAGGTAAAAGGGTTGCTAAACCCTTAGAATCTCTTGAACAAAGGGACGCTCTTTTGGGTCAAGGAGATCGGATCTATTCTTCAAGAAGTAGAGTCTTTTCCCTTCTTTTACGCGGTTCATTCAAGCGCGCAATCGAAGGCAGTTTCGATAGGTGCGATGCAAGGGACGTGTGGCTCTTCCGTTCGATTTTTCGAGTCTCTTTTTTTTGATTATTTCTCGGAGGGTAAAAAGCCTATTTGGCCTGCTACTTACAAGAGAAGCAGGAGCGCCTGTGTCCTCTTCAAAAAAACCTCCCTCTTCAGCTGCGTGCGCGCCGCTTGAGGAGGGGGTGTGATCTGCAGATCCTTGCGTATTTTGTTGGACATAGCGTTCCATAGCGTTTCTTATTTCTTCATAATCAAAAGCAGAAGAGGGGCTTGATGGATCAGAGTGGTAGCCTTGGTTCAATAGGTCTGCGATGATGTATTTCATGTCGCTATGTGGAAGAGTGCCTAAATACTCTTTAGAAGCGGCGATGAGCGTCATCATGTAGTAGATACCCTCTCCTAGCGGTCCAAATTGTCTTTGCAACTCTTCTACCAGTATTTCTGATAAAACGCTTCCGCTCATGGTCGTTCCTGGATTGTGGAAAAAATTTTCATAAAGATTTCCGTCCATTCCACTTGCGTAATCGGAGGTGTTCACGACAAAGGCAATCATAGCCATTGCGCCTAAGAAATCTTTACTCTCTTTGCTAAAATTGGGAATACCGCCACTATTCATGTGGGATAAAATGTAGTCGAAAAGACTTTGATTTTTGTTAAAAAATGTGGTTAAAAACTTTGCAAGAGCATTCGCGGCTGCCTGCGCTGCCTGCGTATTTCCTCCCTTTGCGGCGTCGATCAAATGTTGCGCCTCTGCGATAGCAGGGTCTCCTCCTGCATACTGTTTCAACTCGGGGTGTTGATGGATGAGTTTCTGTAGTTTGAGAGCAATCATTTTTACAGAGGGATCGCTTGCTCCGTCAGGATTTTGGAGCATGTATTCTAGTTCACAAATCAGTGAGAAGAAGTCCATGGCCTCCTCTGCTGCTTGAATGTCCTGCTCTGATGGGGCAGCCTCTCCTGATCCTAGATGAGAGCTAGGATTAGGGCTAGTGAGGCCAGGTTTTTGAGAGCTATAAGCTCCATAAGAGGTATCAGGATAATGAGTATTTGTTGTCTGTGTCATAGATTTTCCCTTTTTTAGACCTAGAACCTTTTTTTGAGGCTAACTTTTATAAAAATAAAACATCTCTTGAAGTAATTTTATCATAAAAAAGTATATTTTTCAATAGAAAATATTTTAATTTTAGAAATAACTCTTTAAATAACAATATTTTAAAGCGTTTCTCTATACGGTAGTCTCTTTTACCACGTTGTTTTATCTCATGGTTTGTTTCTCTATTGGGCGGTTTCTCAAAAGAGTGTTTTGCAAAATATTGCATTTAGAAAGGTAATTTAATC
>JBCAXK010000020.1:0-28245 GCA_038534095.1 Chlamydiota bacterium
TTATTGGCCGAAAAAGGGGAATGACCCAGTTTTTTGATAAAAATGGCAAGCTTGTTGTTTGTACTGTTATCGGCCAATAAACTTCAATGACATAAAAATCCTTCAATGAACTCTAAAAATTTTATAGCAAAAAATTTTGATGCCTTCTAAACCAGCAATATGCTGGTTTAAGTTACAAAATGATGGGCATAAAAATTGCGCGGATTTTGTGTAAAAACCGCTTTGAAAGCTCGAAACCTTTGTCAGTAGATGATGACGAAGATTCTACCCTCTTTTGCTGTATTATCATATAAGAAGGGATTATTTGATCTCAAGGGATTGTTTCGTTTTTTTCTTTTGTGAAAAAGAATTGTTCTTGATCGGATAAATATCTACGAGAAGACAAACAAGAAAGATCCCTTTTTTTTTCATTTGGCAGGAGTTTTTTTAAATGACAAACGCGCGTTTGTAAAGGAACCTCAAGCGTTAACACTTCTTCTGAAAGGCCATAGAGATACACGGTGAGTTTTTCTAACTTAGGCACAATGATTGTCTGATCATCTTCAATGGCCCTTGCCAAGTCGACCTGCTTTTGATCCGCGTAACGCTCAAAGCGCGCTTTTTTCATCACCTCGCGCACATAGGTGCCACAAGGGACAGAGTACTTACCTGGCTTTTTTACAGCGCCTGTAACAACGACTTTCACCATTTTTTTTGGAAAAAAAAATACGCCCTCAAGAGATGAGGACGTATGTCTAGCCGCGATTTCCGCGTAAAGGACCACAAAAAGGATGGCTAGCGATAAGGCACTAACAAACACTTTCTCAAAAAGAGGCATAAATCCCCTTAACCGAAAAGGCAGCGACCTTACGCAGCGACCGAGCCCTGCCCCTTATCAGGAGCCTGCGCCGCTCCTCTAGGAACTTGCGCAAGGGCAATGTATTTACTGAGCTCTGCTCTATTGGTCAAATTCTTAGCAATCGCAGCTTCATAACAAGCAACGTCACTTGTTTTCAGCCAAACGACCTTTAGAAGGCCTGACAATTTCGACGTCGTTGAAATAACAAGGCCTGCGATCAATAACCAAGAAAATCCATAGAACATACCCACTACTTTCAAGGCGCTACCAGCAATAGCTGCAACAGATTTTACAATACCAAACAGATTTTTTGTCTCTTCCTGGCTTTGTGCAGTATTAGGATTGACCTTCTGCACCAAATGCGTAGCTCCTTCAAGAGAATTTTTTAAGGCTTTTGCTTTGCAAAGATCTCGTACTGCCTTTCCAACACAAATACATTCGTGAATGGAATCCAAGAAAACAGCTGCTATAACAGCTTGCGCGTAGCCTGCTGTAGCAACGACTGTAGCCGTTGTAGCAGCAGCCACATCTAAAGCTGTCTTAATAACATCACGAGTTACTTCACAACCCGCATTCAATACTTCGACAGCCTCTTTAGTAGAGGCGTTTTTTCCGGAAGATGCGTGAAGAGCTTTCACTAAAGAAAATGTATTGATGAATAGACCTACAGGCCCAAAATTTTTAGAGAATAAAGACGCTTTTTTGCAAAGTTCTTGGCAAAGTGGAGAAGCTTGCATCTCAAGGTATTTCAAGTAACTTCCGATCGACCCAATTAGACTAGCAAATTTTGCAGCAAAACGGATATCCAGGAACGCTCCTGAATAAGCACCCAAACGCTGGGAAGAGGTGACGACATAAGTTGGTTGTGCTGAAGCGGTGACAGCGGGGATGGAAGCAGACATAGTAAATTCCTTCTAAAATTTATGAAAATTAGGCAAAATTATAGAAAGTCTCTAATTTTCTGTAAACGAAAAAGAACCCTGCCCTCTTCCACGTAAGAAATCGGGGGCGGTTATAGAGTTTTTCCCCGCAATTTGTAAAGTAAACAATTCAATAACCCCTTTTTTCGTCCCAATCAGTAAGCGATTTTTTGAGGAAAGAACTTCTCCTGGCACATATTTTTGAGAAATATCTTTTGCAAGGCCTGTTTTGAGTATTTTGCACCGCGTTTGCTCAGGAAAATAGATAAAAGACCAGGCTCCAGGCTTCGGAGAAAGAGCCCGAATTTGGTTATGGATCTCTAAAGCGCTGCGGTTCCAATCAATAAACAATTCCTCAGAAAGGAGTTTTGGAGCGTAAGAAGCTTCCTCATGGTTTTGAGGGCGCAAAGGAGGTAAGTTTTGGAGCGTCTCATACAATAGCTTGCAAGCAAGGCTTTTCATAAGGGGCTCTAGCTCCCCAAGAGTCATATTTTCCTCTACTTGGATACTTTCTTGAAGCAGACTATCCCCTTCGTCCATTTTTTCGTTCATTTTCATGATGGTGATCCCCGTCTCGCTTTCCCCAGCCATAAGCGCCCTTTGCATAGGTGCTGCTCCCCGGTATTTAGGAAGCAAAGAGGCATGGATATTGATGGGAAGTTTGACAAGATCTAAAAGCTGTTTCCTCAAGATCTGGCCATAGGCAACAACAATGAATATATCCGGAGCAAGCTTCTTCACCGCTTCGATGAATTGAGGATCGCTCGCTTTTGCGGGTTGGAATAAAGGAACATTGGGATACAGGTCAAGAGCCGCAATTTTTACAGAAGATGCCTGCACTTTTTGATTTCTTCCCCGCCGGCGATCTGGCTGGGTCACAATCCCAATAAGGGGAAGATGCTTTTTCGCAAGAAAACGTAAAATATAGGCAGCAAAGTCTGGAGTGCCAAAAAAGACAGCTCTCACGCTTCTTGCTCTTCTTGTTCAAATAATTCTTTCATTTCTTCTTCAGAAAGCTCTTCTGGATCTTTTTGACAAACACCTTGCAGCCCTAAAAGCCCCCTTTTTGAGGTGCTACAAAACTCGACCCAATGGAGGATTTCTTCAATAGGCTCAATAGTGCGCCGAATCGCATTCAAAGCCTCCCTAAGAGGCAAGTTTGAGCGGTACGTCAATTTAAAGGCTTGGGCTAAACATTGCCGAGTATAGAGAGAAAAACCTTTTCTTTGTAACCCAATGATATTGATGCCCCCAAATTTGTAAGGGACTCCTCCTCCGACGGTAAACGGAGGAATATCACTAGCAACGCGGCTAAAACCTCCAACCATTGCGTAACGACCAACGCGCGAGTATTGGTGTATGGGGGTCATTCCTCCGATGATCGCATGATCATCGATCGTCACGTAGCCTGCGAGCATAGCGTTATTCGTCATGATGACCGATTGTCCTATCCGGCAGTTGTGCGCAATATGGCAATAGGCCATGATCAAACACTGATCTCCAATCACCACCTCAGAATCCTCACCGCAAGAGGAGTTGATGGTCACATACTCACGAATATCACAAGACTTCCCAATCAGTACTTGCGTTTTCTCCCCTCGATATTTCAAATTCTGCGTTTTTGTCCCAATACTTGCTCCGGGCCAAATGGTGGTCTTTTCTCCGATCGTTGTATAGCCGTCGATGTAGGCGTGCGCTTTGACAGTAACGCCGTCTTCTAATACAACATGCTGTTTCACAACAGCAAAGGGCTCTATAGTCACGCCTTTACCAATCTTCGCACCTTTTTCCACATAAGCTTGAGGATGGATGTTTTGCTCTGACATGTCGTTCCGTTTTATTTGTGGGTTTTTCGATCAATCATGTTTATTTATAAGGCAGATGTTTCTAGAAGCGCAAAGCTCAGCTCTGCTTCTACGGCCACTTTTCCTTCGATATATGCCTTCGACTTGATTTTCCCTCCATTAGAGCTAATGTGTATGCCCTCTACATGAATCATCAGGATGCTTCCTGGAAAAACGGGCTTGCGAAATTTCGCCGATGCAATATTGAGAAGAACGGCTAGCTTATCTTTATGCCCTTTTTCATGGACTAAAACACCTCCCGTTTGGGCCATCGCCTCAACAACAAGCACTCCTGGCATAATGGGAGCTTCCGGGAAATGCCCTTGAAAATAGGGATCGCTGTAACTAACATTTTTTTGTCCAATAACGATGTTTTTCTCAAGATCAAGGTGCACAATTTTATCAACGAGTAAAAAGGGATAGCGGTGCGGCAAAATCTGGGGGATTTTTTTAGGAGCAATCGCAGAAGGAGCATCGATCAACTCGCGCATGAGGCAACCTCCATCGATTCCTGGAGTTTTCGAGCAAAGGCCACGTGCGCTTTATGTCCCGATCGAATGCCAATGATATGGGCTTTTACCCGGCCCAAAAGCATCAAATCGCCTAGTAGATCGAGAATCTTATGACGGGCCATTTCATTGGGGAAACGGAGCCCTTCGGGGTTCACAATTTGGCTACCACGGATCAAAATCCCGTTTTGTAGGCTCGCTTCTTGAAAATACCCCTTGGCAATCAGGGCCCTTACCTCTTCATCAAGAGCGAAGGTGCGCGCCGGAGCGATCTCTTTGCAATAGGAGTCCTCTTCGGCCATAAAGGTATGATATTGCCCATCTAACAGAGAAACATTTGGGTAATGGAGCAGGTAGCTCACCTGCATCCGATCCGATGGGAGAGCAATCACTTGGGTTTCCCCTTCTGACCAGTAGATAGGATCTTGCGGCGCGTAGATTTTTCTAGGAGCAGATTGCTTCGTTTTTCCCGCTTTTTCTAGGAGCTCTGTAAAGATACGAGCGCTGCCATCGCCACAAGGGAGCTCTTTGTTATCGAGAACAACTTCTACGTTATCGATCCCAAAGGCACTTAAAGCAGACAAAAGATGCTCTACCATCAGGACATCGATCCCTTCGTGCTCAAGACAAGTAGAGCGGAATGTGGAGGAGACATTTGCTAAATGTGCCTCGATGATCGGCGATTTCGGACAATCCTTTCGGCGAAAAAAAATCCCCTTCCCTGGAGAGGCGGGGCGAAGCTGTAGATGCACAGGCGACCCTGTAAAAAGCCCTGTGCCAGATACGCTCACTCGATTTGCGATAGTACACTGGTCGTCAAACAATACGGTTATCCACACATTTTTCTATGAAGTTAGCGGACAACTATTTTTTGGGCAAGCGCTTTTACTCGATCGGTTTTTATCCAATTTGTAACTAGGAATAGAAAAAAGCTTCCCAAACAAACAAAAGAGAACGAAACAATCAGGGTATTGCCGAACTGGGTGTACAAAGTTTGATAAGAGTAGGTAGGAAGCGTCATAAAAAGCGCCCCTCTAAAAGGGGTACTTTTTCTAGAAACAGGGAGCGTCTTTTCGATCGCTCCAAAGGGGTTGATCACAGCGGTAAGGCCCGTATTTGTTGCGCGCAAAACAGCGACCCCATTTTCTACTCCCCGGATGCGCCCATGGTCAAAATGTTGCCGAGCAAGCAAGGTATCTGGAAACCAAGCATCGTTGGATAGATTGACAAAGATTTCGGCGCCCATTTGCCGGGTTTGCCGGGAAAAATGCGTCTGAGTTTCTTCGTAACAGATAGACACGCCTATCGGCGTTTTCCCCGAAAATATCCCAGGCTGTTGTCCATGCTCATACGCCCCAAGGGCGCCGTAGCGGCGCGCAATATCTCGACACCAAGAAAATGGTAAATATTCACTACCTGGCACCAAAACGCGTTTGTTGTAATGCTGTGAAGAGCGAGCGTGCGGAGAAAAATAAAATGCGCCATTGAACGATTTTCCTAGCCTCTTATGATCAAACCCCACAATTACCTCTGCGCCGTACTGATTGGCAAGAGCCTGCGCGACATAACTATTGGAGACATAGCAAACGTCTTTTTCTCCTCTTTCTGCATAAGAAGGAATTCTTTTGGGTAAATAACGCAAGGAGTCGCCGCCAAAATAAAACCGCCACAAATCTTGAATGGATTCAAGCCGGTAAAGAAGCCGGTCGGGACCAAAAGGGAAGGCGACCTCTGGGAAAACGATCAGATCCAAAGAAGAGGGGCCTTGTTGTAAAAAATCGAGTACATTCATCCACTGCTCTAAAGGATAGACAAAGGCATCTTTGTCTAAAGAGGGGCTTTTTTCTTCTGGAAATAAGCTAGTTTGCACTAGAGCCACTGAAATACTCTTTGAAGCAAGC
Source organism: Chlamydiota bacterium (assembly GCA_038534095.1). Taxonomy (GTDB): domain Bacteria; phylum Chlamydiota; class Chlamydiia; order Chlamydiales; family SM23-39; genus JBCAXK01. The sequence goes on from JBCAXK010000020.1 coordinate 6,013, forward strand.
AGTTCTTTTTCACAGACTTTTTCGTGCAAATAGCCAAAAAACGGAGGGAAAAAGACAAGAGCTGCCCAAAAAACAAGGGAAGAAACAGAGCGGTTTTTTAAAAAAAAAAAGGCAAAACCATTTGTGAGAAAAACCCAAAAGGAGAGCCCATAAATCCCAAAGAAACTCGCGAGATAAAGAGGATAGTGTGAATAAGCCATGGCAAGACCCCAAGGGTTCCAGGTAAAACCACAAAGGAGGAAAACGCGCGCCCATTCCAATAATGTCCAAAGCGATGCGGCGGCCAAAAGCCCCCATTTTTCTGGCTGTTTTCTGAAGAAAGAGCACCCTTCTAAACAAGCAAACTGCGCCCCTAAACCTGCCGATAAAAGCCCATGCAAGACGATGATGTACGCCCCTTGATAGGTCAGGGAAATCATCCATGAGAGCTGAGCCATAGAAAGAGCCGTAAACCAGATGCCAGCAATGAAAACTCTTTTTCTTACAGAAAAACCCTCTAAGCTATACCAAAATAACCCATACCCAAAGCTAGACGCGCAAAAAGAGAGAAAAGAAGATCGGGCTGGCTGACCAAAAGCGCAAAGAAACAGGGTAGCAAAAAAAAGAAGACCTCTAAGGAGCGTCTTCCGGGGCGTCTTGGTCAGAAGGCTTCGCCAGCTTATGGGGCTGCTGAGAGCACTTTTTGACAGAGGATCCATAGATCAAAATGTACAAAAGCCCCCCTAAAATAGCAATATTTTTCAAAAACATTGCAAATTCAATATCCCTTTTGATCCCATCAAAGTACCAAAAATGGTGAAAAATAATGGTTGTTGGAATCAAAAATAGGATCAGAAAAAAGGCTCCCAGACGCGCTTTGAACCCTGTTAGCACAAAAATACCTCCAACAAGCTCAAGAGCAATTGCTAAGGCTAAAAATACAGGGGAAAAATAGAGGCAAGCAGAAAAAAAATTGTAGAGATCTACATTTCCCTCAAAAGCGACCTGCCAATTGGAGAGCATGTGAACAAGGCCTGCGCTGGCTTCTTGCCAATGAAAAATTTTATGGCCGGCAGATAGAATAAAAATGGCACTGATAAATAACCGACCTAAAAAATTGAGCAAAAGTTGCAAAGGTCTCACAGTTCCTCTAGAGGGGTACGTATTACTCTTCAACATCGCAAACTTTGTAAAAAAAATCCATGATAGATTGCGTTCTTCCAGAAAATTTCCCACTTTAGGCATAATAGATCGGGTGAAACAGCAAAGAAAATCTCAGAGAGTTTGTCTACTTCTACGAGAATGGGAAAAAACGGGTCAGCCTTTAGACCGGTTTTTATCCGCCTATTTTCGCGCTCACCGTTTTATTGGGGCAAGTCATCGTCGCTTCATCGCCGAAACGGCCTTTCAGATGGTGCGCCTTTGGGGCGCTCTAGATTATGACGTTCCAAGTCCCTCTTGGGAGACCCGTTTTGACCGGCTCCAAAATTACCCCTTCCCCTCCCTCAAAAAGGCGCCAAAGCCTGTGCAAGTGAGCTTTCCTGCGTGGTACTACGAAATTCTTGAAAAGAATTATGGCGACCAAACAGAAGAAATTTGCGCTCTTTGCAATCAACAAGCCCCTCTGACCATCCGGGTAAATACGCGGATCATTTCAAGAGACGCCTTGTATGAAAAGTGGCGAGGCCAACATCTCATCACAAAAACAGCCTTCTCTCCGTTAGGGATTACTTGGAGCAAGAGATATCCTGTTTTTTCCATGGAGGAATTTCAACAAGGGTTTTTCGAAGTGCAAGATGAAGGGAGCCAGCTCATCTCCCTCTTCTTGGGCGCGCAACCTGGAGAAAAAATTCTAGATTATTGCAGCGGCTCTGGAGGGAAAACCCTCGCCTTTGCTCCTTTTATGGAAGGAACAGGGCAAATCTATTTGCACGACATTCGGATAGGCGCCTTAGTCCAAGCAAAAAAACGGCTGAAACGGGCTAAAATTCAAAACGCACAAATCACGCCTCCAGAGCGAAAGGCGAAAAATCGCCTTGTTGGCAAAATGGACCGCATTTTATTAGATGTCCCTTGCTCTGGATCGGGCACGTTACGCCGCAATCCCGAAACAAAGTGGCGTTTACAAAAAAAAGATCTCGAAAATTTGATTACAACCCAAAAAACCATTTTCGAGGAATCTCTACCTTTTGCAAAAAAGGGGGGAATATTGGTCTACTCAACCTGTAGCTTGCTGCAGGAAGAAAATCAGGAACAAATCGCCTATTTCTGCAAAAAACATCCAGTAAAACTTTTGCAGCAAAAACAGCTCCCTTTGAAAAAAGGGGGGCATGATGGATTTTTTATGGCAGCGTTCGAAGTATTTTGTTAAACTGTAGCTATGAAATATATCGTTTTTTTCTTGATGTTGATGGGCGGGTCTTTGCGCGCTTCTTTGAATATGCCGGTGCCCCCTTTTACCGACATGTTACCAAACGTGAGCATAGAAAACCGCATTCTCGCTGTTGTGGATGAAACATCGATCTCTGTTCTTGATATCAAAAAAAAGATGGACCTCCTCTTTCATAAAAACTATCCTCACCTTCTTTCTAGTGAGATCGCCCGGTTCCAATTCTACCAGTCGATGTGGAAAACGGTCTTAGAAGATACCATTCATACAGAACTGATTCTTCTCGATGCGCGCGAAAAAGAGGTGGAAATCAGCAAAGGAGATCTTCGGGAACAGATGGTCCGCCGCTTTGGTCCAAGCGTGATCGATACTTTAGAAGACATTGGCATGACCTACGCTGATGCAGAAGAGTCGATCAAAAAAGAATTAACCGTCCAGAGAATGCTCTGGTTTTATGTCAATCAAAGGGCGTTACAAAATGTGCATCCTATTGATATTCGAAAGGCCTACCAAAAATTTGCAAAAACTCAATCTCCGATCGAACGTTTTTCTTACCGGATCATTTCTGTCAAAGGGGAAAACTCCCTCCTTGCCGCAGAAAAAATCTACGCAAAGATCCGGTGTTCTACAGATATCGATCTTCAGGACATTCTCTCTTCTTTTGAGAGCAGTCAAGACGCTTCGATCACCGTCTCTGACGAATTTACAAGAGAAGCTCAAGATATCGCAAAAAATCACCTTGCTCTTTTAAAGGATCTCTCTCCTGGAAGCTTTTCTCCCCCCTTTACTCAAAATGCTTTTGGCTTTACCCAAAAAATCCTCTATCTAAAAACCCACGAAATCACCCCTCCCCCTTCGCTTCAAGAGAAGTATGAAACATTGCGCTACGATCTTGTGAACCTAGAAGCGAAAAAACACAACCGTGAGTACATCACAAAACTCAAAAATACCTACTTTGTCTCAGATACTAACGAGCACCTTCCCGATACTTTTCAGCCGTTTGTGATCCATTGAAGAATGCCTAGGTATTCACAGAATTTCCTACACTCTCCAAAAATTCGTGACAAAATCGTAAATCTTCTTTCGCTTTCTTCTGAAGACCGTCTATTAGAAATTGGTCCTGGCAAAGGCTTTTTGACAAAAGCCTTGATCAAAACGTCTTCTGTGATTGCAATCGAAACCGATGAAAGGCTTCTCCCCTACTTGCAGGATCTGCCCATCACCTTAATTCACGCTGATGCGCTAGACTTTCCTTGGGCCACTCTCTCCTTCACCAAAATTGTCTCAAATATTCCCTATCACATTACAAAGCCTCTTCTATTAGCCTGCGCAAAAAACCGAGACTTGTTTCAAAAAGGGGTATTCATGGTGCAAAAGGAAGTCGCAGAAAAATTGTGTCAAGAATATGCAAAAAGCCTCTTTGCAGCCATCATGCAGGCGACTTTTTCGATCACATCCGCTTTTTTTGTCTCTAAAAAACACTTTTCTCCTGCGCCCAAAGTCGACTCTGCCGTGATTATCCTCTTTCCGAAAAAAGAGTCCTTGCTTTCGGATAAAAGTCTCTATTTACTCGAAAAACTGTATCAAAAAAAACGGAAGAAAATCGAAACAACTCTTCGACAAGAAGGGATCACCCTTTCTCCTCTTCCCAAGCTGCTTGAACACAAAAGACCAGATGCAGTACCTATCGAAGCTCTTTTGCGTTACTTGAATGAGTTAGAAATCAAGTCCAAAAAAACAGCCTCTTGAAAAAGGCCCGTATTTTCATGGTCAACGGCATAGGAATCGAGCGACTTGCGTACAGATGCTCCTCGATCAGCACCTTGTCACCAGATAGGACTTCCACCCGCCCCACAACATCACCGGCGGCAATAGGCAACCTCAGCGGAGACCAGTGAACAAAAGCTGTGAGGTTCGATGGTTTTTCGGAAGGGTAATAGTCGATTACGCAAGGCCGTTTCAAAAAACCCTCCACTTCAACACGCTGTTTCTCCCATTTTTTCAAAAAACGTTGCTGCTTTTCCACCAAAACGTTGGTGGTTTTTTCTTCTGCAAAAGCTGCTTCAAACAGCTTAATCGCCTCTTGATACCGCTTTTTTGATTTAGGACAACCCAGTAGAACAAGGATCAATTTACGCCCATTTTTTTCTGCTGAAGCAAGAAGACTGCAACCCGATTTTTCCGTATAACCAATTTTGATTCCGGTAGCAAAGGGATAATAAAAAAGACTTTTGGGGTCGAGCAATTTATTCCCTTGCTCCCATTTTTTCTTTTTTTCCCCCTCTACTTCTAGAAAAAATCCTCGAGAGGAAACGACTTCCCGAAAGATTTCTGATTTACAAGCCTTTGCAGCAATAAGAGCAAGATCTCTTGCGGTGGTTCTATGCATCGGATGGTGCAGACCGTGGGGATTGAGAAAGTGGGTGTTTTTGCACCCAATCTCTCCAAGATACGCGTTCATGCATTGCATGAAGTCGGGAATAGATTTCTCAAAACTTTCTGCAAGAGCATTTGCGCAGTCGTTGCCCGATTTGATAAGCATACCGTAAAAAGCAGCCCAAAGGGGGAGCTTTTTTCCAGGTCTTAAACCCGCCTTTGCGCCATTATGCTCCAAACGGTGGGGAGGATAACGGGTAATATTTGCCTGTTTTTTATCGGCATGAACAGTAAAAAGAGCTTCTTCACTAGGAGAAATTGTTCTTGTAAAGTCGAGACCTTCCCTTTCAAGAATATAAAGAGCTGTAGCAACTTTCGTTAAACTAGCAGGAAAGCAGCGCTCGTCCGCCTTTTTTTCGAAGAGAACAGCCCCAGAATCGGCGTTGATGACAATCGCGGAAAGAGCATCTACAGGAAGCTCTAAGGCCGATGCTGTAACAGCAAAAGCCCAAAAAAGAGTCATCATCCAACGCATACATTCTCCTAACTTAAGTTTTCTTAGCTTAAGAAAAAACCTCTTTAATGGAAAGAAGGGAACAAGACAATAAACAGACTTTTTCAATAAGAAATTGTGAACAAACAAGTCGGTTCTACTTGCTTTTGCATTCCGATGGAAAAGAAGAAAGCACTATCTACTTCCAAAACGCCTTAGACTCCATCCCTGTACACATGTATAGAAGATCTTTATTGAAAACCTCTGGGAATATCCACTTGATTATAAACTATCTATTTGTGTTACGATCCCTTCGTTATGAAAATACAGTTTTTCGTTTTTGATTAGTATTGGCGTATTCGATCCCAAGTAATGAGTTCTTCTGTAGGATTTTTTCATAAATTCTCCAAGCTACTTCCTCTAATCGCTACTAACAAGATGAAAGCCTCAGTAAAAAAAGACCTTTTTCATAAGACGTTTAGAACAACCTCTATTTTTATTTTGCAAATCTTCTTCACGTTTATTGAATAGGTATTTTTTATCAGCACGAGCATAGAAAATTTTTTATTGATAAGAAGCTACGACGCCTTCGTAAAAAACTTACCTAAGAACTCAGGAGACCATTATGGCAAGTGATCTAACTATAAAAAGTACAAGTACCCCTGAAGAACAGCGCAATACAACCGGTTATTTCGAATCTGGTACATTGTTTTTACAAGAATTAAAAAAAATGGAAGAGATATTAAACAAATTTTCAAAACAGATTGCGATGATAAGAATACCACAAACAACTTGTTGGTGTTCTTGTTTTCCTTGCGCAAATACGTACACTCTTGCGATACATTCTACGAATCATCAGACCGAAAATACTGACTGCAAAGAACTTTCTGATCTTATTCATAAAAATACACAGGAAGGAACCAGAGTCCCTGGTGATAAAAACATCACTATTGCGTCACAAACTGACCCAAACACGAAGCTAACCATTTGTAAAACAAATCTTGATGTAACAAAGATTGTCAGAGAGACAATGCAAGGGAGCACGCCCACAAAACAAGAAGCATTTACCGGTGGTACATATTTTTGGACTTTTTCTTGGGTAGAATATTTCTCAAAAAACATACGTACACAAAAAAACAGCCATCGTTATCCTCCGAACGTTGCGAAAAAAGCGATTGAGAACAGCATATTTTTTGTAAGGAATTCTCGCTTTGATGCTCATCAAAGCCTCTTCAAATTGCATGCGAGAGAGCAAAAAATATACAAATTTCTGATAGCGATAGATGTTAATAACATTCTATTTAATTCGCTGTTTTGTCAAAATTATTTTGAAATTTTTTATTGATTAGACGGAAACACACTTTGATAAAAAACTTACTTAAAATAAGGAGTCCGTCATGAGCGGTGTTATAGCTACAAACAACACTCGAGCTACAGAAGGAACGAGTGAACCGGCCTATTTCGAATCTGGCCCACTATTTTTTATCGGAAATAGCAAAAATAGAAAAGATATTCGAAGAATATTCTGTAAATATTAAGATAACGACAGCACTACATACAGATTGTTGGTGTTCTTGTTTTTCTTTTGCAAATACTTACATTCTACAGATACATCGTAATACTGATGATTACGCAAAAAATGATGATCAGAAAGAACCACTGTCTCAAATTATGGATAAGGATGCCGATCGAGAAGTCAGAGTTGATGGGTGTGACGCAATCACAATTCAAACGCCACATGATCGAAAAATCAAGCTAATTATCCGTAGAACAGAGTTTGATGTAGACACAACAGAAATCGTGAAAAAAACGGAAGACATACCCATGAGAGAGATCTTATTTACTAGTTCTATGAATTTTTGTATTCTTAACTGCCTAAATTGGTTCTCAAAAAAATTCATAGCAAGTCAAAAAATCGTCGCTATCGTATAAACACCCTATAGAAAACTATTGAGAAAATGGCATTCCCCAATCGGGAACCTGCCTTTGATGCTCATCAAGGCCCCCTCGAATTTGATTCGAAGGGGCAAAAAAGAGTACAAATGTTTTGTCTACATTGTTATACCCTTTAAAAAATCATGAATAAAAATTTTAATTTGCGTTTTTAAAAAATCCATAAAATTTATTGTAAATAATTATCTGGATTTTGTAAGATTTATTGCATCTAATTAAGAAAAACGCAGTTAATTTTACCTGTTTTTGGTTGAAATCCATACAGCACTTTCTGCATTTCCGAAGTATTCAAACATTAAAAAACTAAACAGGAGTTCATTATGAGCGCTAGTCCGCAAGCTACTAGTCCCCAAGCTAGTCACCAACTAATACCATTGGAACCGCAAAACAGAGAGCATTATTTTGAATCTGGTCAATTATTTCCACAGGAGAAAGACAGTTTCAAGGAGATTATCCATCGGTTTCGCGGTGATGTAGATATGCAAGATTTCCTCAAAACATCTTGTTGTTGTTTACCTCGGTTCAACACATACACTGTGCGAGTATATATGAATCGAACAGAAAGGAAAGAAGGAGAAGAACTAGGTGATACTAAAACAGGCGAAGTAGGGAATACCAACAACGAAGACAACGTTGCTAACCGTCGTGTCGAAGAGTTCGCCATTCAATCCGGACCGAATACTTTAATGCTTCAAAAAACCGCCGATGGGGTAACAAAAGCTATACAATACACACCCGCAGGCCAGCAAACAGTCTTTGCAGCTAACCGATTAGATGATCATACTTCTTGTTTCCTAAACATGTTCTCAACAAAAGCATAAGCAACAAATAAGGATTAGCTATGAGATGAAAAATTTCATCAATAACCATGTAAAAAAACAGGTTTTTATCTCACAAGATTTGATGATGAAATGTTTCAGATCAGCCTAAACCACATAGTTGTTACGTAGGTGGTGGGTCGCTTCCTTTGCAAAGGAGCCCCTCACCTTCCTTCCAATCGAAAGACACAAATGGCTACACGCGCGTAGCTAGAATCACTTCTCATGAATCCTATCATTTGCGGTAAAAACTTCTACTATTTTAAGAGGCGTTTTTGTAGATTGCCTTCCCCTCTCAGTAAAATGCTCTTTTATTTTTCTTAAAAACAAGATCTTACAAAAAACTTTAACACTCTGAAAACAAATAACTTATAATACAACCCTTGGAAAAAGCTTTTGGCGAAATCAGGAAGAACCCCTTACTTTCACATGATTTTTTTCAGGAATTTTTAATTTTAATCGCTTGACTTGCAATCAGTTAACTCTATTTTCGACGGAAATAAGAGACTAAAAAAAGAGGAACTTGACAGGAGAAATATTTCTCACTTAGAATGAGCATGGGGGAAATAAGGAGGTTGCACATGCTAAATCCCATCCAGCTAGAGGAGTTTTATCAAGAATATTTCCACAATCTCAGTAAATGGGCGCATGATGGCATCCTTCAAGTCAATCTCTTTATGTTGCATGAACTAGGCATTTTAGAGTCTTTGCAAAACGACCCGAACCCCTCAGATGATTTAACGCAATACTTCCATGTGATTGAAAGCGTCGAAAAGGTCACTCTATTCAATGAGCAGTTTGTGATCTGGATCATTCCTAAAATGGAAGAAGATGTAGCTGTGACTTACGTATTGATCGCTCTCAACCATGAAGAAAAACCCGCATTAGAAATTGTTTTCGCCACTTCTGGTGTCTACAACACACCAAAATATGTTCTCAAGGTACTGCAACATTTTCTGATCGACATGCTGGAAACAGAAGCAACCTTGATTTCTATCGAGAAAAATCAAGATTGAAGCGGTTTTTTCTTGATCAGAGAGAGAACATTTGAAGAGCCTCGCCGCTCATAATGGATGTGATCGACAAGTTTTTTCATCAACAAAATGCCTAGGCCTCCAATTGCGCGCTCTTCTAAAGATAGATCTTGCTGAGGCGGCTCCTGCTGTAACGGATTGAAGGCCTCTCCTTGATCCACAAAGCTCACCTGCATTTGTGTTGGGCTGATGAGGACAATCACTTCCAGTACTTCATCGGTGCGCGCATGGCGCACAATATTGGTAATGGCTTCTTCACTAGCAATTTCAAGATCTTTGGCTTTTTTGGGAGAAAGCCCGTTTTGAAGAGCGTACTGGGAAATCCAAAAAAGCATGTTATCTAATTCAGAGAGGCTTTTTTGAAAAATTTTCCGATGTTCAATTTCATCGTGGGAACCTGTCATACTTCAACGATAGTCGGTCTACGATTTTTTGAGCAATCATCTCATACAAATAAATAGAAGCGTCTTGCTCAGCTTGAAAGACTCCTTCTAGTTCCCCTAAAGAAAAGGTGATCGAGGCTTGCCTTTTGTGATCACGATCAATAAATGAGGTATCTTGCAAAGAGTGCTCATCAAAATAGTCATAATCAACAAACCCTTCTATGTATTCAGGGCCCCAAATTAGGCGCCCTATCGGACTGACTAGACGCACTTCTAGGGTGAGCTGATCCCGATGTTCGTTCGGTCGGGTTACGCTCCGAATCTCTCCAGAAATTGGCTCCTTCTTTTTTTGAAAGCCAATGATTTCTGTACGCTTTTCTTGAACTCGAACAGAAAGAGCGTTATGGGAAGTACCATTTCTATAACCAAAGTAGGGAGATCGATCGATAGCAGCAATCAAAGCATTGGTCAACTTTCCTGTGGAGTCCCCTTCTACAAATGGAACACATACGGACAGAGAAGCTGCGTCTTGCCATTGATAACCGCAAGAAACAAGAAACCCCATCAAGCAAGTAAGGAGAGTCGCTTTTGACACTTTTCTGCAGCAAGTGTGTTGGGGAATTGGCTGGCAGCTTTTCTGTAGTAAATACAGGCTGCTTTCGGCTTATAGGTCCGCTCATAGAACCGGCCGGTTTCGTATAAATGATTGGCAAAAGCCTCCCGCATCTCGTGCAAAAGATTTTTGGCCTCTTCTAACCGTTCTTCTCCAGGGAAGGCCAACTGAAATTTTCGGTAATTATTCTCAGCGCTTGCGAGAAAGTCGGGATCTAGGTGTTCGGTTTTACATTGATGAAGATAGAGCTTCGCAATTTCGATATACGATTCGACAGCAAGCTCATCCTTGGAAAACTTTTGTGTGATGTTTTGATACGTCTGTATGCTCTCTTTATACTCTTCGAAATAGGTTTGCAATTTTGCTTTTCCATAAAGGGAGTGGAGGCATAGATCACTAAAAGGGAGGGCGGTAATGACCTGATCGTAAATATCTAAAGCATCTTCATACGCGCTTAGATAGATTGGAAACCGTTGCCATTTAAAGATCCGCTTTTTACTTCCGGCTCGAAAATGTTCGGCTACCCAAAATTTATGCAAAAGAGCTTCTTCAAAATGGGTCGCAGCTGTTGTGGTTTCTAGGTACTCTGTCAAACAATCGTTGGATCTCTCAAAATCACCATGATGGTAGTGAGCTAAACCTAAATAGAAGTAGATATCTTTGAGGGAAGGGTCTTCGTCATACTCACGCAGAAAATCGATGGATTGACTCTTCACATAAACCCAATTATCTTCCTTGGCAGCGTCTACAATAGCGATGTACGCCTGGTCTGAAGAAAGCTCCTCATCATACAAGCCAGTTGCTTGCAGAGAAGCGGTAAAAAGCAAAAAAATCCACAATATCATAAATCCATTGTACCCTTTACATGCCGTTTTATCTACTGATTTTTTATAGAGAAAAGCATCGAAGTCTTATGTAGAGATTTTTCTCTATTTGGACTAAGGCTGCAAAGCATTTTACTCTGCATCCCGTTTTGCGAGCGACTCTTTATCCAACAACTTTTCAAAGTATTGCATGATTTCAGGAAGAGAGACCTTCCGATCGATTTCTTGTTCTTTTTCAAAAACAAGGAGCGTCGGGACCGACTGAATGTGATAAAACTTCATAAAATCTGCGGTAGCGGCTGTTAGATTGATTTTTAAGAAGACCCCTTTTCCCGATAGCTGCTTGGCAAATTGATCGTAATGGGGGGCGAGCATCCTACAGGGATGACAATGGCTACCATAACAATCAACATAAACAGGTCCTTGGGATGCCTCTAGCTCTACTTTCAGTTCCTCTATGCTAGTAATTTCCCGAACCTGCGCAGGTTTTTTTGCCGTTTGAGGAATCTGTGTTAACGACGCTGTTTGATACGGTTCAAGCGTTCCGTTCATTGCTAAAACATCGACGACTACGTGATGATTTCCAGGTTCATCAGCTCCCCACTCTGAAAAAAAGCCGCCAAACAGGCCTCCATCTTTCCTGCAGCTCTCTTGCGTATCCATCTCTATTTTTTTGTTGCTATCTGTTTGGGAACTATCAAAAGCGCCAGTTTGCGAAACGCGCCTTTTGTTAGAATGTTTTTTCATCGAAAAAAGAGATAAATCTTCTGCGCTTTCTACCTCAAAAGCGCTACTACTACAAATATGAGGCTGAAAGCCCTGATTTTCTCCTACCCTTCCTGATAAAAATGGCAAATAAAGAAAAGAAAGCAATAAAAACAAACCGTTCATAAAAAATCCTACAAATGAATATCTTCCAAATCTAAACAATCATTTTATAGGAAGTAACCATTGATCACCACAAAGAACCCACGATTGATTGTAAATAAAAGCTTTAATAAGCCCCCTTTCGCAGCTCGAGTTGATCTGATACCAATAGTTGCGTCCTAACCGATGTATTCTTGTTCGGGATACCGCTATATTCCTCTGCCTCTACTTTTCAAAAGGCTGTTGCCTTTTTCTCTACAAGACCCTTATTCCGGTTTTTTATTGATCCTAGCCCTATAGGTACATCGCATTCTAGAACCTATATTTATGCCACTAGACAACCCTTGCGTCCCTCGCTAAAGCCTTGCTCTGCCACCAAACATCTGGAAAGCTTCGGTGATTAGCAGCTATTTTGTTGATGTTTTATGCACGTGCTGATAGATCAGGAGGATTTTTTACATCTACATTTTTATTTCATGACCTGTTCGATCAGAAACCTTGGCATTAGATGGACTGTCTGGATAAATGTTGCGAAATTTTTGTAAGACATTTTCAAAGCTCTGTTCGCCTGTTGTTTTGAAAAATGTAACAACTATTCCAGTATTTTCTCGCCTCATGCGTTCTCTCGTGTATTTTCTTATTACAAAATTGATCACTTTAAAAGTGAACGTTCTCTCTGGATATATCTTTTTTACAACGTACTTACTCACTGAAATAGTGATTACAGGCAGTTTGTATTTTATTGATCAATGGAGTTTCTTCATCCATCGCATGATAAGAAAAACATCTCTGTATGAAATAGGAAGCGCTATTTATAGATAGTTGAAAAAGGGCACTAATATTGCTGTTGTTTTCATTTTCTAGCACAAAAGCATATTCGCCTCGATCTAAATAGCGTATCTTAAGCGCGTGGCCTGTGAGCGCAATACCAGTGCTTTTGATCGTTTGTTCCACATAAGGTTGGCTTCCTTAATTGCTCCTTATCTAGAGCTGTAGGGGGGGAAGCGCGCTCATTAGGAAAGCTGCCCGTAAACCATCTTTTTACTATCCTATTTTTTAAAAACATTCACATAACCTTTTATGCAGAGATTGTTTTGTAGTAAAAAATGGGGCTCTTGACTCCCACTAGATATTTGTGTGGTTTTATCCCTAGATGTTTCCACTAGTTTTATAAGTTCTCTAAACCCTCATTTAGCTAGACACTTCTTGCTGTTGCATGGACAGGATCCAAGGAAATTTTTGTAAATAGCTGGCAATACCTCCATTAGGATCGATCCCTTTCTGCTTTTCAATAAAAATCGCAGGCAAAGAGGTCTTCCCATCAATAAACACGATCCTTACGGCCGCGTTCCCAGGATGTTGATCAAACAGCTCTTTTAAAGAAACGATATCGGTAAAGCGGATATTCTTTGCGTCAATCGTGATTTGCAGTTGCATTTGTGGCTCCTTTTTTTCTGGTTTTTTCGACTCTGGACGCTTTTTCCACCGTTTTTTTTCCTCTTGAAAACGGCTGAAATCGAGATCATCACTGAGAAACCGTGCTTGTATTTTGCATGTATCTTGCTGCTTTTCAACATCTAAAAGAGCAAAAAGGAGACGGTTTTCTTCTAAAAGTTCAAAGCAATTTTCAACCATATCGGGCCAAATCGGCACTTCATACTTTTCCTGTTCATCGCTGACTTGTAAAATTGCAAATTTTTTCTGCGACTTGGCAGAGATCTTGAATTGCACCTTATCGATCACAAAGGCGGTGATGATGATGCCATGTTTCTTCACCTCTTTGATAGAAATCCCCCCAGCCTCATCTAATGCCTTCCGGTATTCCTCAATGGGATGACCACTTAGATAGAACCCTAACAGTTCTTTTTCCATCTGCAGTTTTTCTAATTTGGTGAGCGTTTTTTCCACCGAAGGCTCTTCCAAATAGGGATTGTCTTTCTCGAGAAGGTCGAGAAAGTTGAGAACGCCTTGGCTTTTTTCTTTACTTTCCCTATAGGTTTCCTCATAAATCGGGTCGACGCTTTGTCGAAGAGCATCTTTGGACCATCCTGTAAAGTCAAAAGCGCCTGCTAACGTGAGTAGTTCAATCTGCTTTTTCCCAGCAGTTTTTTTATCGATTCGTTGGATGAAGTCGTAAAGGGAGGAAAAAGCGCCCTCTTTTCTTTCTTGAATCACCGCTTTGACCACAGAGGATCCAACACCTTTGATGCCGCTCATCGCAAAGCGGATCCCTTCCTTACTCGGCACAAATTCTTCACCAGGAGAATTGATATCTGGCGCCAGCATAGAAATGCTCATACTCTTTGCTTCTCCGATGAATTTGGCCACCTTCGACAAGTCATCTTTATCTGATGTCATTAAAGCGGCCATCCACTCTTCTGGATAGTTCGCTTTGAAATAGGCGGTAGCGTAGCTGAGATAGGCATACGCAGCGGCGTGGGATTTGTTGAATCCATAAGAGGCAAACTTTTCAATTTTGTTGAAAATTTCTGTAGCAACTTTTTCTGCAATGCCTTTGTTTTTTGCTCCCTGCAAGAATTTTTTTCTCTGAAGACCCATCTCCTTTTTATCTTTTTTTCCCATCGCTCTTCGAAGAACGTCCCCTTCTCCTAGCGAGTAACCTGCTAACAGGCTAGCAATTTGCATGACCTGTTCTTGATACACCATGACGCCATAGGTCTCTTCGAGAATTTCTTTCATGAGAGGGTGTTCAATCTCTACAATCTCTTTTTTGTGCTTACGATTGATGAACGAAGGGATCATATCCATCGGCCCTGGCCGATATAAAGCGCCAACAGCGATGATCTCTTCAAAGTGATCGATTTGCAGGTTCCGCACAAGATCTTGCATTCCTGAAGATTCTAATTGAAAGATCCCCAAGGTTTTCCCTTGGGTAAGAAGATCAAAGGTATTTTGATCATTTAGGGGAAGATTGGCCCAATCGATCCGCTTTCCCGTTGTTTTTTCTACAAACTCGACAGCTGTTTGGATCGAAGTGAGGGTTTTTAGCCCCAAAAAATCGATTTTTAGCATGCCCACTTGCTCCGCAGGTTTCATAGCAAATTGTGTAACAAGCATATTCGTGTCTTTTGCGGTACAAATCGGAAGGTGCTCAGTAATCGGACTTGCAGAAACGATCATTCCGGCGGCGTGCGTACTTGTATTACGAATCGAGCCTTCAATCTTTTGAGCCATATCGATGATGCTCTTAGCCTCTTCGTCGGTTTCATAGAGTTTGGCTAAATCGGGATCAACAGCAAGAGCTCTTTCTAAAGTGATATTCAGCTCATCGGGAACCAGCTTAGCAATTTCATTGACTTTTGCTAAGGGGACGCTGAGCACGCGGCCCACATCCTTGATGGCCATTTTTGCTTTCATTGTTCCAAAGGTGATGATTTGGGCTACTTTTTCTTGCCCATATTTTTCGATCATATAATCGATCACCTCTTGTCGTCGATCCATGCAGATATCCACATCGATATCGGGGTACGACATCCTTTCTGGATTGATGAACCGTTCAAAGAACAGATGGAACGATAGCGGCTCAATATCAGTGATCCCAATCAGATAAGCAATGATCGAACCAGCGGCCGATCCCCTGCCTGGACCAACCGGGATGTTCTTCTTTTTTGCCCATGCGATGAAATCGTAGACAATCAGAAGGTAATCACAAAGTCCTTTAGAAGAGATCAGGGAAAATTCGTAGTCAAGGCGCTCTTTTACGCAAACAAGAGGTTTTTTATCTGGGTATTTTTTTTCAACTCTTTCTAATATCTCTTTCGTATAGCGTTTAGGGAGCGCTTCCTCACATAGCTGATACAAAAAATCTCCGACAGCCTTTTCTCGCTCCTCTTTTGAAAGGTTTTTTTGTGCTAAATGGGGAGGGATGTAGACAGGGTAATGTTTTTTCGTAAAGTCCATTGCAAAATTGCATTTCTCTGCAATCTCTAGGCTCGTAGTGAGAGCGCTAGGAATGTCGGAAAACAGCTCCCCCATTTCTTGCGGACTTTTAAAGTAGTACTCCCGGCTAGGATAGATTTTTCTTTTCGGATTCGGAATTTTATGGAGCGGCTTTCCTTGACTATCCCTTTCCCAGATGAGGCAGGGCTCTCCCGACTGTACGTTGATCAGCACTTCATGGGCCTTCGCATCCTCCCTTTCGAGGTAGTGCGTATCGTTCGCGCAAACAAGGGAAATGTTGAAACGGGTTGAGAACGTTTGCAATTTCTCAATCACTTTTTCCTGTTTTCTTACGTGCTCTTCTAGCACTTGGGCAACCCAGGTTTCAAAAGCGCTGTTTTCAATCTCTTTTTGCGCCATTTTATGACGCACAATTTCAAAGTAGTAATCTTCTTGGAAGACCTCTTTGTACCAAGAGACCTCTTTTTCTAACGCTTCGTCTTTCCCTTGTATACTTAGCGATGCAACAAGAGAGTTAGTAGCTCCTGAAAGGCAAATCAAGCCAGCAGAATGTTTCTGTAGCGTTTCCCGATCAATTCTCGGATAATAGTAAAATCCCTCGATATACCCAATGGAAGAAAGCTTACAAAGATTGCGATACCCCTCTTCGTTTTTTGCAAGAAGGACAATAGGGTATCCAGGAGCGTAACCGCTAATCCGTTTCTTATCTTTTCTAGAAAAAGGAGCAACCCAACATTCTGACCCAATGATCGGTTTGATCCCTTCATTTACGCACGCCTTATAAAAGTCGACAGCGCCAAACAGATTCCCATGGTCTGTCAAAGCAACCGAAGGAAGGGAATACTCTTTTGCTCGCTGAATCAGTTTCTTAATCGAAAGAGTCGAGTCTAAAATGGAGTATTGAGAATGTACGTGTAAAGGGATCCAGCTCATAGTCAGCCACCTATACTAACGCATCGATGGCTTCTTGGCGTGGATTTTCTTTAAGATCCCAAAGAGGCAGCAAAATCACCATTGCAAGAAACGCGCAACAAGCGAGGAGAGTAAAATACCCGTCCCATCCCCAGTGGGTGACGACATGCCCTAAAGGGAGGCCTGCGAACGCGGCGCCTAAATACCCCAAACAGCCTGTAAAACCGCTTGCCGTTGCCGCCGCTTTTTTATGAGACAGCTCTGCTGCGGCCATACCAATGAGCATTTGGGGACCAAAAATAAAGAATCCTGTAAAAAACATCACAACCATGTTGGGAAAAAAAGAGGCAGCCACAGCTCCAGTTTTCATGCAATAACACATGAGTAGCATGCCGATCAGATACACAATGTTGACCGGATTTCTTTTCCCTAAAAATAGGCGGTCAGACAAAAACCCTGCAAAAAGCGAGCCAAATAGCCCCCCCACTTCAAACGAGCAGCAGCAAGCGCTCGCCATGGCATAAGGGTTATTGGCTGATTGCTCATAATAGTACAAAAAGCTCCAATCGTTCACAGCGGTTCTGATTACATAGACAAAAAAATTCGAAAGAGCAAGAGCCCAAATGTAGGGATTTTTCAAAATGAACTGGCTTAAAATCGTATTGACCGGCAATTCTTCCTGTTTTGCCTTCTGCTTTTGCTCCCCATTTTTATACACTTCTATCGGAGGAAGTCCTAAAGATTCGGGGGTATCTCTTAGCCGGTTGATCAAGAAAAATCCCCCTAAAATGCAGAATATGCCAGGAATAACCATGCAAAAGCGCCAGCCAAAATGCTCGGCAAACAGTCCAATTAAGAGCGGAATCAAAGCCCCTCCAAGATTGTGTGAGGTGTTCCAAAGGCTCCACCAAAATCCCCGCTCGTTTTGCGCATACCAGTGGGTCAAAAGTTTTGCGCATCCAGGCCAGCCCCAACCCTGAAAACACCCATTGATCCCCCAAAAAATGGCAAATAGGATGAGTGATGAAGAAAGGCTGAATAAGATATTGCAAACACCTGTCAGAATGAGTCCCATCGCCATGAAATATCTCGGATTGGACTGATCGCCTAAAATGCCGCTAAAAAATTTACTGCAACCATACATGATCGAAAGGGAGCTACCAATTAGCCCGAGAGAAACAAGATCAAATCCCTCTCTATGTAGAGCGGGCATGATAAAAGTAAAACTTTTTCTTGTGAAATAGTAGAAAACATATCCAAAATACATCGCATAAAATGTACGAAGACGCCAGTACCTATAGGTTGTTTCCACTTCTTGAGGATTTTCAATCGGAGAGGTATGAGGAGCGGGACGAAGAAAGGAAAAAACTTTCACAAAAAGGCCATAAATTTCCATCATTTATGAAAAGTAACTTAGCCATTTTACCTCCTTTTGTCAATAACGATGCCTCATAGAAAGTTGGCCTATCCCCCCTTTTCTGAAAAAGGGGAACCTTCTAAGATGAAAACAAGGAACCGATGTTTTTTGCAAAACGCCCCTTCCTTTTAAAGAAATGATAGCAAAAAGCATCAAGGAGTAGTGATGAGCATTTCAGGCCCTCCCCCACCACCTCATGATCCTTACGAAAATATCAAAGTAAATCCAGTAGAAAGCGATCCTCACAAACACGATCCAGAAAGACAGCCAAAAAAGAAACAGAACAAAAGCGCTGCTGTTTTTGCCCATTTTTTAGATAAGCTCGAAAAAATCGCGGCGTTCTTTCTCCAATCAGAAGGGAAAAAAGGGACGAAACATACGATCACTGCCCACTCGATTGAACAGGATATCAAGCACATACTTGCCGCCCTTGAGAAACTCAAAACCGAAGATTACAGTCAAAATGTGCCCTATCTCAATCAGCTCTCGTCCTGGTGGCACCAGTTTTTACACGATGTGGGTAAGGTGCGCTCTCAGCTCACCTTATCCGATGAAATCGCCCAGTTCATCGAACAAATTCATGACTACCCAGAAAAGGAACATAGCCTCGGATACTACCTTTTAGAATATGCTGGGGCTGAATGGATCCCCTTCCCTTTTATGGACCTTTTGCAAGACCTCCACTTAGAACATAAAAAAACGCCGATGACCTCCTCTCTTGCTAAATGGACCCGCATTTTGCAATCTCTCCTTAGAAAAATCTCCCGAAATGCTTCCTAAAAAATGTCGCGCTTGACCTTGCTCGATCAATAGTCAGCCATTTTTTTACAAAATCGCTCTACCGATTTTACCCATAGAAAATCTTAAGCAAAGCAGGATCCCGCTGATCGGAACCCCCTTTTTTCTCAAACGGGCTTACATTCTCATAAGCAACGGGAAAACTTTAGCGCCGTTTTCTCCATTGTTTTTTGCAAAAACAGGTAGTATAATGCTTTACATGAAGAAACGAACCTCTCCTAAAGGGCTTTTTGATATTTTGCCTTACGGGGCAAAAGAATCTTGGCAAACAAGCCATTTGTGGCATGAGATCGAAGATGTCATCCGAACGATCACCCAGCAGTACAATTTTCAAGAAATACGGACCCCCATTTTTGAGTACGCCGATACCTTTTGTGTAGGGATCGGCAGCACTAGTGACATCGTCTCAAAAGAGATGTACCTATTTTCTGATAAAAAAGAGCGCTCTTTAGCCCTTCGTCCTGAAGGAACCTCTTCGATTTTACGCGCTTTTTTTGAAAGGAATCTCACCCACCTTGCTAAGGTACATAAACTGTTTTATATCGCGCCCATGTTCCGTTACGAAAAACCTCAAAAAGGACGCTACCGGCAGCACCACCAGTTTGGAGTGGAGGTATTAGGCTCCCCCTCTTATGAACAAGATGCAGAAGTGATCGATCTTCTTTTTTCTTTTTATCAAAAGCTTGGGATCAAAGGACTTTGTGTAGAGCTCAATTCTGTAGGAGACGCTCATTCAAGGGAGCTTTATAAAAAAGCCCTATTCTCTTATCTTTCTCCGAAAAAAGCCTCCTTATCAAAAGATAGCCAGCGTAGGATGGAAGAAAATATTTTACGTATTCTCGATTCAAAAGACTTAGGCGACCGGGAAATTTTGCAAAACGCCCCTTCCATTCTCGATTATCTATCTCCAGAGTGTAAAGAACATTTTTCCGGAGTAGAAAGCACATTGCGCGCTCTCAACATCCCCTACAAAGTCCATCCCCATATTGTGCGAGGACTCGACTATTACAATCAGACCGTTTTTGAGATCACCGCTTCTGATTTAGGAGCGCAAAATGCGATTGGCGCTGGGGGAAGGTACGACGGGTTTGCAAAAATGTTTTCAGGTCAAGATATTCCAGGGATCGGCTTTGGAACAGGGCTTGAAAGAGTGGTCCAGACAATGGTGGCACAAAACTGCCCGTTCCGAGAAAAAAATGCTCCCTTTGTCTTTTTCGCTCCTATGAATCCCTCTTGCAGAAAGCTCCTGATCCCAATGGCTAAAGCGCTCCGCCTAAAGAATATCCCTGTAGACATTGATTTAAAGAGTTACAAAATCCAAGAACTTTTGCGAAGAGCGGATCAAATAGGCGCTTCTTTTGCGGTAATCCTAGGCGAAAATGAAGAAAAGGAAAAGGTCATTCGGTGCAAACAGATGAGCTCACGAAAAGAAACGGTACTACCTCTAACAAACATTCTTTCTTATCTCGAACAAGCCTGGGAGGAGCGCTCATGAAAAGAACCCACCGTTGTGATGAACTCGGAGAAAAGCATGTTGGAGAGGAGGTGATTCTTTCTGGATGGATTCATAGAAGACGGAATTTGGGATCCCTTGCGTTCATCGATCTTCGAGATCTCTATGGCAAAACTCAGCTCCTTTTCGACCCAACAACTTTTCCCTCTTTACAGCCCACTTTGAGCTCTTTACGTTTAGAATGGGTTATTTCTGTCTCTGGCATTGTGAAGAAACGTACAGAAGCCAATCCGCAGCTAGCAACTGGCGCGATTGAAATCGAAGTGAGAGAAGTGCAGGTGCTCTCTGAGGCAAAGACCCCCCCATTCACTTTGTTTGGAGAAGACGCTGTTCACGAAGATCTCCGGCTACAGTACCGATTTTTAGATATTCGAAGAGGGGAAATCGCGCACAATTTAGTCTTGCGTCATCAGGCGATGCTCTCTGTTCGAAACACCTTATCTTCGATGGGATTTTTTGAAATCACCACTCCAATTTTAGGGAAAACAACCCCAGAAGGAGCAAGAGATTATCTTGTCCCCTCCAGGATTCATCCTGGCTCCTTTTACGCCCTTCCTCAATCTCCCCAGATCTTTAAACAACTGCTGATGCTGTCGGGGATGGACCGCTATTTTCAAATCGCTACCTGTTTTCGAGATGAAGATCTTCGAAAAGATCGGCAACCTGAATTCACTCAAATCGACATAGAGCTGAGTTTTTCTGATCAAGAAGCTTTTTTTCCCATGATTGAGTCTTTAATGAAAACTCTCTTTAGTGAGGTAAAAAAAACGCATCTTACCCTCCCGTTTCCACGTTTATCACATGAAGAGTGTTTGAACTTGTATGGAACAGATAAGCCCGATACAAGATTTGGAATGACCTTTGTTGATGTGACTCCAATCTTTGCGTCTCTAAACACACCTTTTTTGCAGGAAAAATTCGATCAAGGCGCTTTAGCAAAGGGCTTTGTAGTGAAAAAAGGAGCCGTTAAGTCTCGTAAAGAAATCGAAAGCTACCTCAATTTTGTTCAAGGATTAGGACTTCCAACATT
This sequence comes from Chlamydiota bacterium, assembly GCA_038534095.1. Taxonomy (GTDB): domain Bacteria; phylum Chlamydiota; class Chlamydiia; order Chlamydiales; family SM23-39; genus JBCAXK01. The sequence continues at coordinate 27,333 of JBCAXK010000020.1, forward strand.
AACTTGGATTAAAAGAAAAGAGGGCTCATTTGCTTCTAACGCAAAAAAACTTTTTTCTGAGCAAGCTTTTATGGAGCTTGCTACAAAACTTACGCTTGAAGAGGGTGATTTGGCTCTCATCGGGATTGAGATGAAGCCTAGTTTGCATCAAGCGCTAGACCATTTGCGAAGAAAAATCGGAGAAGAAGAAAAGCTCATTGATCCAAAAACATACGCATTTCTCTGGGTTACCGACTTTCCTCTGTTTACTCAGGATCCTTCTACGAAACACTTGGCTAGCGAGCACCACCCTTTTACTTCCCCCCATTTAGAGGATTTGCACCTTTTAGATAGCGATCCAAAGAGCGTGCGCTCTTTGGCATATGATCTTGTGCTCAATGGATTCGAAATCGGCTCTGGATCACAAAGAATCCACGACGCTAACATGCAGAAAAAGATTTTTTCCAAGCTCAATCTACAACAGGTAGAGATTGAAGAAAAATTCGGGTTTTTCCTGCGGGCTCTTCAGTATGGCGCGCCTCCTCATTTAGGGATCGCTCTTGGATTAGATCGGATCATGATGATTCTCTGCGGAGCAGATAATATCCGAGAGGTAATTGCCTTTCCAAAAACACAAAATGCAAGTGACCTACTTCTCCAGTCTCCTTCAAAAGCAGACGCTTCTCATCTACGGGAATTAGGCCTTTTTAGCTGATCTTTTTCTTGTTTTCGAAAAGAATTAGTAAAGAAAATTTAAAAAATGTTTTTAAGTTATTTTTAGACTACCTCCCTGTTTTTATTGATCCTTCCGAAAATTTACAAGTGTTATAGATGTTCTAAGATTTTTATTGAAACAAAAATTTCTCTTAATGTATAAAATATTCCATAAAAATTTCAAAGGTTTATCATGGAAAGTATTTCAGCTTGTTCAGCT
>JBCAXK010000021.1:0-26225 GCA_038534095.1 Chlamydiota bacterium
ATGGAAGAATTATTTGCTCGAGATAGTTTTGCGTACACTCTTTTAGGTTCAAAGCCGGTATCTTGGGTTTGTTACCACTCTCCGGTTGGTTTTATGGAATCCCTATATTCTTTTTTCTTCTTCAAAGACCGTTGTACCACTATCTATCTTGGTTGGAAAGCGTGGGAAAAACATCGTCACTTGTTTCCTAAAAGTTTATTCATTTCTGAGTTCCAGCCGAGGCATCCTGGGGAAAAATCTATTCTTCTCATCAATCAAGAAATGTTCAATAAGGTCATTCAAGACCATCGGAAAGATTTTGAAGAGGTATTACAAAGAGAAGTGGTCGGTGGAGACCAGCTTTTAGAGGAAACGACCACACAAAATCTTATGGGGGATCTCTTGCAGAGCCATCAGGCTCTTTTGGGGATTGTTCTTGGTTACGGAAGAGACAACTCTTGGAAATTTTTGGAAAAAAGTGCACAAAGGGAGCCTTTGGGTTGGGTGTGGACGGAAGAAGAATATTGGAAAGAAGGGGAGCAAACGTGGCAATACTCCTCTTCTACCGAACGCTCCTTAACTCTCTATTCCTGCCCCTCCTTTGCAGGGATTCCTGATTCTTCAGAGTCTATTGCGCTAAAACAGGATTATACGAAAACTAGAGAGAAGGTGCTAAAGTATTACCGAGGCAAAGATTTTTTAGAAGCAACGCTTAGCTTGCTAGCAGGATTTCGTCCTGAAGAGTGATCTCCTACTCTGTTCCTAGGAAGAGAGCACTTCTTAAGGTCCGTCCAGTGTCTCTACTTTCGGTTTTTAGCAGGCGATAACAACAGATCTTGGATAGTGAGCTTCGATGATAGAAAAGCGCTCTTTTAGAAAGGTGTTTATCGGAAAATGTAGAACAAGGGTTTTTCTGTAGGCACCATTTTTCTGACGAGGCATACAACCTTTCTATTCTGACTTCGTTTTGTAAAATGTTTTTCAGAGATTGGATGGTACTTCGTAGAAAATTCTTTCTTCATAGCAAAAAATTTTTCTTGTTCTTGCCAAAGACTTTCTTGTACAGTTTTTTATTTCTCCCCATTGTAAATGGACAAAGAAAAAAGGATCCCCCATACAATTTTTTATAGGATCAAGTGGAGCTTACTTCTTAAAAAGTTCTGAAAAATCGAGTATGGAAAATAAGAGGATACAAAGTTCTTGCGCAAGCGCTCTTTTTTTCAGCGTTGATGGCGCACAAAAATGAGAGAAAGAGACTTGCTACTTCGTAGCATCTCTTATACAAAGGGTAGCATACAAATAGGATCTAGAACGATGTCTGCAGAGTTATTAAACATAAGAGGTGGTAAGCCTTTAAAAGGCCACTTAAAAGCAAGCGGCGCAAAAAATGCCACGACAAAGCTTCTTGTCGCCTCGTTGATTTCTCATCAAAAAGCAGTATTTAAAAATGTTCCAAATATTGGAGACGTTTCGATTACGGTGAATCTTTGTCAAGAAATTGGGAGTGAAATTGCTTGGGATCAAGAAGCGGGCGTGATTGAAATCCAGACCAAAGAACTGCGAACTACGTACGTGCCTCAGCGATTTTCAGGAGCAAATCGCATCCCTATTTTGATGTTAGGGGCTCTTTTAGGTCGAACAGATCATGATGTGATTGTGCCTACTCTTGGGGGGGACGCGCTTGGAAAACGGCCTGTTGACTATCATATTGCAGCGCTAGAGCTTTTGGGAGCAAAGATTGAGTACCGAGAAATGAAACAGGAAGGCGCCTACTTTGCAAGAGCGCATCAAGGTCTTACAGGAACGGTGATCAAGTTTGCGTATCCTTCAGTAGGCGCGACGGAAAACGCACTGTTTGCTGCGGCAAAAGCGCGGGGGACGACCATTATTCAAAACGCAGCTTTAGAACCAGAAGTCTTGGATATTATTCTATTTTTGCAAAAAATGGGAGTCAGCATATCTCTCCTGAAAGATCGTACGATCAAGGTAGAAGAAACCAAGCAGTTTTATCCGGCAGAACACACCATCATGCCCGATCGCAATGAAATTGTCTCTTACGCTCTTGCCGCAGTAGCGACCCAAGGGAACGTGTTTATTGAAGGAGCAAGGCAGCATATGCTTCTTTCTTTTCTCAATCCACTTCGTCAAATCGGAGGGGGATACTCGATTGAGGAAAATGGGATTTCCTTTTTTTATGAGAGAGCGCTTCGGGGGAACTTGCATATTGAAACCGATGTCCATCCAGGATTCATGACCGATTGGCAGCAACCTTTTTGTGTAGTGCTCACTCAGGTGGAAGGGATTTCGATCATCCATGAAACGGTGTATGAGCAGAGGTTTGGTTATACGAAAATTCTACGAGAAATGGGAGCAGATATTCATCTTTTCTCCCATTGTTTAGGGGGAGGAGCTTGTAGATTTTCGTTAGGGCAGCACTTGCATAGCGCGGTCATCCGAGGAAAAACAGTCCTGCAAGGGAAAAAGATTGCCATTCCCGATCTTCGGGCGGGCTTTGCCTACATCATGGCCGCTCTGATTGCGAAAGACTCCTCCTCGATTACAAATGTTCACTACTTAGATCGGGGGTACGCCGATATTGAAAAGAATTTAGCAAATTTAGGGGCAGATATAGAACGGGTCTCTTCAGAAGAAAAAGTCGCTGAGCCTACAGCGGTATAACGCCGTTTTTGCTATACTCTTTCTATGCCTGTTTGGAAAGACCTATTAAAAACCAATATCACTTCTTGGAAAGCGCTTTCTCAGTATTTAGAGTGGACCTCTGTCGACAAAGAGCAGCTGGTTGAGAAACCCTCGTTTCGTCTGAATATCCCCCGAAGGCTTGCGAGGAAAATGGGGAAAAACACCTTGGAAGATCCCTTATTGCTCCAGTTTATTCCTCTACAAACGAAAAAATCCTCTCTACCAATCTCTTCAGATCCTTTACAGGAATTCCGGTTTCAAAAATGTCCTAGAATCTTGCACAAATACCGGGGACGAGCCCTTTTTGTGACCACCTCCGCTTGTGCGATGCATTGCCAGTACTGTTTTCGGCAGAATTTCCCCTACGAAAAAGATAAAGCTTCGTTAGAAGCTGCTTTTGGGTATATTGAAAAGACCACATCTTTGCGTGAGATTATTTTGAGTGGGGGGGATCCCCTCTCGTTGGATGATCCGATGCTAGACTACATATTGACCCGCCTCTCTTCGATTCCTCATATAAATAAACTCCGTTTTCACACTCGATTTCCGGTAGGTATTCCTGAGAGAATCACCCCTTCGTTTTTAACTCTTCTCAGAAAAACTGCTCCCCAAATTGTATTTGTTTTGCACATCAATCATCCAAAAGAGTGGGATGACGATTTAGCCACCTCTTTACGATCGATACAAAGACTGGGGATCCCAGTGCTTACGCAAACGGTTCTTTTGCGGAAGGTCAATGACAGCGCTCGTACTTTGCAGGATCTTTTCACCAAGGTGAGTGATCAGGGCATTTTGCCTTATTACCTACATCAGCTCGATCTTGTAAAAGGGAGCGAATTTTTGCATGTTCCTAAAGAAGAAGGGCTTCTTATTATGGAAGAGCTCAGAAACGCTCTCCCCGGCTACGCTGTGCCTAGGTACGCGCAGGAGATTCCAGGAAAGCAAGCGAAGACGCTACTCTTTTGATCGAAGAAATCACGAAGACTCTTTTTGTAGAAGGTGCCATCCAACGGCCCCTAACGGAGCAGATAGTAGGAAGTAGATGAGCCACATCTTTGCATCAAAACGGAGACAGAGCTGCCCCGCATCTGAGAATAAGACAAGAAGAAGGCTTAAAACAAAGAGCCAGCTTGCCATCGATAGGAGAAGGAGGGGAAGAAAGGAGATCCCTTCTTGGTCCCGTTCCTCTTCTCCAGAAGAGAGAAGGGTGCTCTCTTCAGAGGGGTACAAAGAGGCGATCGACTCTTTTTCTGACAAGGTCTTCACACCTTCATCTTTCCGATCTTCCTCTTGGGTAGGAACCGCCTCTAGTAGATCCGTTCCACAAAAAGGACAAAAGATCACGTCAAAATCTACTTCTCCTTCACAAGTTTGGCAGAGTTTTTGCCGTTTTTTTGTGCTCATTTTTTCCTTCTCACTATGGATGAAAGTGTAGTATACCCGCCTTTTTTCCAAAAGCGAAGTCGCAGAAAAACTCTCGGTAGGATAATATGAAATTGAATGAATCAATAGGAAAAATGGATAAGAAAGAGTATGACGTTGCTGTGATTGGAGCCGGGCCTGGGGGTTACACAGCAGCTATTAGAACAGCTCAGAGGGGCAAAAAAACGGTCCTGATTGAGAAAAAAAAGCTGGGAGGTGTCTGCCTAAATGTGGGGTGCATCCCGACAAAGGCCCTTGCTGCAGGAGCCGATCATTTTCGTAAACTGAAGCACTCCCGTAAATACGGCATTTCTGCCGACATGGCTTCCTTCGATTTCTCCGAAATGACAGCAAGAAAAGATCGAATTGTCGAAAAGATGGGCTCTTCCCTTCGGGGTCTTATCCAGACAAACGCGATAGAGATTCTCTCTGGAACAGCCTCTTTTGAATCTTCTAAAGAGCTCAAAGTCCTTGGAAACAATCCCTGCAGAGTCAAAGCCCAAAAGATCATCATTGCCACAGGATCTCAGCCTGCCGATATTTCTGCGTTTCCTGCTGATCACAAAAAAATCTTGAACTCTACTTCTGCTCTTAAGCTCACCAAATTGCCCAAGTCGATGATCATCATCGGGGGAGGCTACATTGGCTGTGAGTTTGCTTCTATGTACCGTGAGATGGGAGTCGACATCACGATTGTAGAAGCAACCGAGCGCCTTTTGCCAGGGATCCCTCTGAATGTAGCCGAATCTCTTCGCGACTATTTTCTTAAGGAAAGGGTGGAGATTTTTTGCGAACGTTTTGTAGAAACCATCGATACAGAGGGTGAAGGCGTGTCTGTGCATTTACGTGATGGAGACACCCTAAAGGCTGACCTTGCCCTTGTTGCTGTAGGTCGCGCGATTTCAACCGGTTCTCTTAAGCTAGAAAAGATTGGAGTCGTCACAGGTAGTCGTAGGGAAATTCTTGTCGATGACCAGATGCGAACGAGCGTACCTGGCATTTACGCCATTGGAGATGTGACAGGGAAGGCTATGTTGGCTCACGTTGCGTCCCATCAGGCTCTTGTCGCTGCAGAACATATCGTTGGCAGAGACGTTTCGATGGAGTATCAAACCATTCCAGCTGTTGTCTATACCTACCCAGAAATCGGAGTTGTAGGTTTGGGTAAAGAGGAAGCTGTAGAAGCGGGCCATGAGGTAATTACCGGAAAAATGCCCTTCATGGCGCTTGGGAAAGCGGCCGCAATTTCAGAGACGTACGGTTTCGCAGAAATCGTTGCAGACCGCACAACAGGAGAAATTCTTGGAGCGCAAGCAATCGGTTACGATTCGGCAAACTTGATTGCTGAAATGGCCTTAGCCATGAAAAATGAGCTCACCCTCGCCTGCATTTATGAGACGATCCACGCTCATCCAAGCTTTGGAGAAGTGTGGATGGAAGCGGCTCTTTTAGCAAGCGGCTATCCAGTGAATTTTCCACCTCCCAAAAAACGCGCATGAATACCAAAAATCCCCTCCATGTGATTGATCCCCCCAAAAAAGGGCGTTTCCCTAAATGGCTTCACCGGAGCCTTCCAAAAGGAGGGACCTTTTTTGAAACGAGCAAGATTTTAGAAAAGTATCAGATGAACACTGTCTGTGAAGAGGCAAAATGCCCTAATCGCTTTTCTTGTTATGGAAAAAAAACAGCGACCTTTTTAGCCCTTGGTAAATCGTGCACACGAAGCTGCGCTTTTTGTGATATCGATTTTGCAAAAAACCCCGCTCCGATTAGAGACGATGAGCCTTACAGGATCGCTCAGTCGGTGAAAGAGCTTGGCCTTCGTCATGTTGTGATCACCATGGTTGCAAGAGATGATTTAGCAGATGGGGGAGCAAGAGCTCTTGTCAAGATCGTACAAGAGGTGCGCAAAGCAGAGCCGGGTGTGACGATTGAGCTTCTCACATCCGATTTTTCTGGCAATCGGGAAGCCCTTCTCGAAGTACTTCGCGTCAAACCAGAAATTTTCAATCACAATATTGAAACAGTGGCTAGGCTCTCTCCTAAAATTCGGCATAAAGCAAGTTACCGTAGAAGCCTCGAGCTTCTCGAAGAGGCAAAAAATGCTCATCTGGCAACATTTGTCAAGTCGGGTCTTATGGTCGGTTTGGGAGAAGAAAAGGAAGAGGTCTATGGAGCCCTTCGGGATTTAAAACAGGTGGGCGTAGATCTAGTAACTATTGGGCAGTATCTTCAAGCAAGTAAAAAGAAAATTCGGGTGAAAGAGTTTGTTCCGCCCTCTACATTTGATGCGTATAAAGAGTATGCTGATCGCCTTGGATTTCTCCATGTTTATTCAGCTCCCTTTGTTCGATCAAGCCTGAACGCAGAAAAAGTGCATGCGCTCATCTCCTCAATGAAGTAAAATTTTTTATTGATTGTATTTTCTGATATCCCCTAAAGTACTTCCTTATTTTGGTTGAATTATGATATCTGCTGCTCCGTCAAGACCTGCTACCCCTTCACCGACGTTTTACCGTGTATGGGGTCCTGCTTACATCACGTTTACCGGTGTTACAATGCCGAAATATTTGGAACAAATCTTTGTTTTGATCAATCGTTTTTTTTATATTTTACTTCCCTATCTTTGTAAATCGTATACTCTCTCGAATCATCTCAATCAGAAATGCAACGTACTTACGGCTACTGAAGACAAAAACGAACCCAAATTCCACATTCGAGAGACGATTTTATATTCTCTTTTATCAGTTATCACGTTCTTCATTGTTCCTATTTTGTTCTACACGATACAACAGGTATATCTCTGGAAATGCCCCTGTTTTTGTCAAAAAACATTGAAAACAAAGCTTGGAACTACTACTGCTAACTCTTCTGATGACTTGCCTCCAGAAGTTGATCGCGCAACTACTAGGAAAAGCGGTGATAGTAACGACATGGAAACCGAGGAATCAGAATCATCAGAGGAAAGTGGGCGCTCTCCGAAGCTGCCGCTTGAAGGTTCTCAAATAACCCATAAAGGGGTAGACAGAGAGAAGGAAGCATTACGAGAACAAAATCGTAGCTTAATACGGGGACTACGAATTCAGACAGACTATGCCGATGATTTAGATAAGAAATTTTCTGAATACAAACAGCATTCTGAAGATGCATTCGCGCGTCTTACAAGTCAAATCGCTACACTGAGTGGTGAAAAAGCGGCATTAGAAACAGAGTTAAATAGACAAGAAGAGAAAAAACCTGATGGGAAATCAGAAGAGAAGGATGTTCCTTTAGAGGTACATGCTGATGATTCTGATGATGCGGATGATGCGCTACTAAAAGAAGAAAGAAACTACCGAGCGGCAAGACAGTCGTTAAATCATGTTGAATCATTAAAGAGAGCCGATAGGCTCGTTGCACAGCTCCAGAAAAGTTTAGATACGGAACAGAAAACAAACACAAGTCTTAGTAAAGAGAAAACGGCTCTCGAACGCAGGTTGGATGATCTTACAGATGAATATCATGGCTTACAAAAGCACGTTCAGACTCTAAGCCAAGTAAGGGCTAAAAATGGGGAATTACTTTGCGTACTTGAAGAATTCAAAAATATCATAGACACCAAACCCGATTTAGCAGAAATCGCAAATAATCGCATGCTTCGTGTAAAAGAGTTCTTAGAAGGGGATGAAAAAATAAGATCCTCGTCACAATTGCGTAGACATAGGGACGATCGGGAAAAATCCCATTCTCCCGTATCTCCCAAGAGTCCTTTGCCTCGAGAGCGAGCGCTGTCAGATCTGGACAAATTACGGTTGATGCGGGACTATTTTTCTGAATTGGAGAAGACTCTAGGTAAAGATCCAACGTTGAAAGAAGCTGTAACAAAAGAGTTGACCTCTTTCACAATAGAAGAGAATGAAGGGTATGAGGAATGGACCCAAAAGATTCAGAAATTGCGCGAAATAGCCAAAAACCACTCTAAATTAAAAGAACTTTTAGATGAACATAACAAAGCTTTCTATGGAAACAATGAAGGCGGCCCTGGAGGGGAAGGAAGTGACTCTGAAACAGTAGTACATTTGGGTCGTAATGCTGATAGTAGAGCAGAGACATTCTTAACCGAAGAGGAGCCAGGCGAAGGAACTTTAGTCACTACAGGTAGTCGATTGCTTGGTGATTCAGAATCAGGTATGGTTTCAGTACCCGGCGAATCATTACTACACTCAGGAATTATGTCGCGTGAGGTTAGTGATGACACGAAATCTGATGCTAATCCTTTTAACTCTAGACATCCTTTGTCATCACCGGAAAGCAAGCGTCGTAAAACGAGGCGATTGCTTTCATCAGGTAGTCTCGCTCCAATTAGCGAAGGGAAAAAACGTGAGGGGGAAAACTAGGACTACAGCCATGCTCACGAACGTTGTCTAAAGATTCAATATACATCTGTTAAGAATCGTCCCTGTTTTTTTAACGATCGTAAATAGAGACGACTTTCTTCGGGAGAAAGGTTCTCCCTTTTTTGGAAAATTGTTTCTAAAGTGCGCTCTACGTCCTTTGCCATCTTTTTTGCATCTCCGCAGAGATAGATGTACGCGCCATTTTCTATCCAAGCATGGACTTCGTCTTGATATTTTTCTAGAAGGTTTTGTACATAGATCCGATCCTCTTGATCGCGAGAAAAAGCAACATCGACACGTAGTTCTTGCTGTTTTGCAAGGGCCTCCCATTCATCTTCATAATAGAAATCAAAAAGGCGTTGCCGTTCTCCAAAAAAGAGCCAGTGTTTGCCTGAAGCGTTTTGCGCCGCCCTTTCTTGTAGAAAAGAGCGGAAAGGAGCAATGCCTGTTCCAGGGCCGATCATGAGAAGGTTTTTTGAGGCATCTTGGGGAAGGCGGAAGTGGGGCGCTTTGTGGATAAACGCTTGCACGGTTTCTCCTTTCTGTAAATCCTGACAGAGGTAAGAACTCGCAGTTCCCCATCTTGCAGCTCCCTTCAGTTCGTACTGCGCTAAGGCGACGGTTAAATGGATTTCTTGAGGGTGGAGCGTGGGAGATGAAGCAATCGAATAGAAACGGGGCATTAAAGGTAAAAGAAGTTCGGTCAGCTCCTGAGGAGAAAGCCCTGGGGCCTGATGGTTAGCAACAAGATCTACAAGATCTCCTGAGAAAGATTCGATCTGAAATGTTTTGCTAAGACGCTTAGTAACGCGGCCTAGATTCGCCTGGTTTTGGAGAAAATCGTAGAGAGTCGAGGGCTCCCCTGTTTTTTTTGAGACGATGATTTCTTCTCCTGAAAATGGGAGATGGCTTAGAATGTTTTTTACTACGGCCGTTCCATTTTTCGGAAGAAGTCCAAGGCTATCCCCAGGAAGGTAACCTAAGGGATGGGGGAATTGGAGGACGATGTGGAAAGTCGTTTTCGTAGAGCCCTCTTTTGTTAGGGAAAAGCGCGCACCAAGCGTTCCTTCCAGCCAGTTTTTTTCTTTTTGCATCGAAGTCTTCATAAAATTCTCGACATTTCCAGATGTTCCCTTTATTTTTAGGATATGAGGTTTTCTGTTTTTCTTTTTCTTATGGCTAGTTGTTCTAATGGATACCATAACCGGAGTTACATCATTTCTCAATCTCCAATACAAGAGCCTGTAGAAGAACACCTCGAGAGCGATGGAGAAAGATGCTGGCAAGCGGTTTTAGATGCGCCTGAAGAAGACCTGATTTTAGAAGATTCATAAAGACTCTTCTAAAGACCCTCCTGTATCCCAAAGCTTTTGTAACACACTAAGTCGTTTGTTGGAAATCCCCCCCAAAAAAGCGATTGCGCGTAAAATCCGGGCTCGAGCTCGCTCTTTACCTAAAATTTCTACCGAAGCAAAGAGAGGAGGCCCTTTCTTTTTCCCCATGATGCTTGCAAAAAGTAGGGGAATGATCGTTTTTTTATGATGCAGTGACATTCTTTTTGCCACTTCATGAGAGGCTGCTTCTATGCTCGCTTTGGTGTAGTTGTCTCCAAGAGCAAAAAGCAGGTATTGTAGAACTTCAGCAGATCTTTTACCTTCGCACCCTTTTATAGAAAAGAGTTCTTCGTGGAGAGGGAGTTTGTCCATAAAGAAAAAGTCGCATAGGGGAATGAAATCGCTAAAGGTTTTCATCCGCGTGTGAACAAGTGGCATCAATTTTTTCATGAACGTATCATTGAAGGACCATGCTTGGATCTTTTCCCAAAGAGCACTTTCTTCGATGGTATCAATCAAATATTTTTGATTGATCCAATCGAGTTTTTTCTGATCAAAAAAAGCGCCTGATGTTCCAATCCGCGTTGGATCAAATTCCCGAATGATTTTTTCGGGTGGGTAGATCTCCTCTTCGTCTTGCATGCTGTAGCCCATATGGCTTAAAAAATTGAGCAGCGCCTGTGGAAGGTAGCCGCTTTCTTTGAAATAAAAGATCGAAGTGGGGTTTTTCCGTTTAGACAGTTTTTTCCCATCAGCGCCTAACAGAAGAGGCATATGGAGGAAAGTTGGGGGAGTAAAACCAAAACACTCATAAAGAAATATGTGTTTTGCTGTAGAAGAGATCCATTCATCTCCTCGAATCACGTGGCTAATTTTCATCAGATGGTCATCGACCACGTTGGCTAGGTGATAGGTGGGAAATCCATCCGATTTGATGAGAATCTGATCATCAATATCTTGCCAAGGAGTGGTGATTCTTCCTTTGATGGCATCTTCAAAAACGCACTCACCTGTTAACGGAATTTTGAGCCGAATGACGTAAGATTCTCCTCGCGCCTCTCTTTCTGCAATTTCTTTTTGTTCTAAATTTCTATACCGCCGGTCATACCCGATTCTTTTGCCCATTTTCCGAGCAAGCTCCCGCATTTCCCGTAGCTCCTCTTCTGTTGCAAAACATTTGTAGGCATGGCCTGCATCGAGCAATTTTTGCGCATATTCCCGGTAAATAGAAAAACGCTCCGATTGCCTGTAAGGGCCAAAATCTCCCCCAACATCGGGACCTTCATCCCAATGGATGCCGCACCAGTTAAGAGCTTTATAGATGGCCTCTTCAGAAGACTGGGTAGATCGTGATCGATCAGTATCTTCAATACGCAAAATGAATTTGCCTCCATAATGGCGAGCAAAAATCATATTGAAAAGGGCAATAAAAGCGGTGCCTACATGAGGATCACCAGTAGGAGAAGGCGCTACGCGCACACGAACAGTATTCATAAGGATCTATATTGCCCGTTTTTCCCTTAAGAAGCAATGAGGGCCTTGTAAAATAAATAGAGGGAAGAGAGCTGCCTGGTTTGAGTCCTGTTTTCTGGCTCTTAAGCCTGGAAGGAATAGGAGCAAAAGCCAGCGTGTCTCAGGCCGTTTTACGCCCCTTCAGCGTAAGATAGCGGTGTTTTGGAAGGATCCGTTCTCATCAAAGACAACAGATCCTTCATGATATGGAAACACTCTTGTAGCTGAGGATCAGCTTTCCCTAGCATTTCAAGCGTAGCAGGATCGTATTTTTCTTTTTCTGTTTCTTTTATAAGGCATTGATACTGAGCGCTCTTTTCAATTCTTGTCGCAGAGTTTTTTTCCAAAATGGGTTTGTAAGGCTCATAAAAGGAGGAAATTTCCTGTAAATATTTTTGGTAATAAGAACCCAATTTTTTTCTTTGCAAAAGAGGAATATCGGAAAGATCATCCTCAAAGCAAGGAGGGATCGTGTCGTTATCTATCGGGAACTTTCCAAAGCATTCTCCAATATCTAGGGCATGTAAAGGGCCTGGAACAAGAATGTCGGGTGTTACTCCGACAAGCTGTGGACTTTTTCCTGAAGCGGTGTAGTAGATGCCTCGTGTCACCCGAAACTCCCCCTGATCGCTGACTTTTCCTTGGGAGGCAGCGTCTAAAGTGACCGTTTGGAAAGTCCCTTTACCAAAAGTTCTTGTATCACCTACAACAAGAGCTTTTCCATAATCTTGTAAAGTACCTGCTACAATTTCCGCAGCAGAAGCGGAGACTTTGTTCGTTAAAACGATGAGAGGTCCATTCCAAAAGGCTTTTCCCCCTTGAGACCGGGACCTGCGCACATGCCCTTGGTTATCTTTGATGGACACAACAATCCCGTTATCCATAAAGAGGCTGCTGACTTTCACCGCTTCATCAAGAAGACCGCCCGAATTGTTCCGCAGGTCTAGAATGACTCCTTTGACCTTCGCCTCTTTTTGAGCCTCTTCCAACGCTTTTTTGATATCTTTTGAGCTCGAGTGGTTTGGGTCTTGGTAGAACGAGAAAAGCTTGATGTGCGCTAAAACGCCATCAGCGAAAGGCTCAAGGTCTGTTTGGAGGCGACTTTCTTCTAAAACGACCTCTCCTCGGGTGATTTCAATCTCTAGCGTTTCTTTGGTGATTTCTTCGCTCTTTTCGGTCTGCTCTCTGAGAATAGTCAGGCGGACAGGAGTGTCTTTCTCCCCGCGGATTTTCTCAACAGCGTCAAAAATGCTGAGTCCCACTATAGGCTCCGCGTCCACCGCGATGATTCGATCACCCCTTTGGAGCTTCCCACTAAGATCAGCAGGTCCCCCTTCCAAAACGCGCACCACACTAAATCCATCGAAGGTATCTCTTAGCTGAGCGCCAATACCGAAGAGGCGCTGCTGAACTTGAATCATGAATTGGACCGCTTCTCTTGGGGTGAAGTAGCTTGTGTTGGCATCCAAAGAGGTGCAAAAAGCTTTGAGCACATGGATCAAAATCCAGTTTTCTTGCGCTTTTTTTTCGTGGGTGAGTACCGATGTTTCGTTGATGTTCCGCCGTTTTTTGACCATTTTGCGGTAGATTTCTTGGGTTTCTTTGTCCAAGGTGCGAGCCGTTTCCTCTTGGAGCGAGCGAACAAGCAACAGGCGGTCTTTGAGCTCTTGGGTGCTTTTGGTCCAACCTAGCTCATCCCAAGCGACTTTGGGGATCTCTGTTAACAGGGGAAGATTCTCCACTTCTTCCTCGAGAAGGCGCCTTCTTTGAATTGCTTCTACAAATTTTTCCCGAATTGCATAAAAAACGGGATACTTTGCGTAGCGAAAATTGGTCACCATTTCGTCTAGCAGGGGCGTTTTTGGATCGGTCAGTTCACCAAGATCTTCCTCTGTGAAATAGGTTTTCGTTGGATCGATCTCCTCTAGAAAAAGGGCAAGTATTTTCCTCGATAGATCCTGATCAATGGCTTTTTGCGTGACATGAATCGTCAAAATTTGCTGCATTTTATCACGAACTCCCCTGTGGGTGAGGTTTGGCAGGGCTGCAAAGGAATAATTGATGAGAAAAAAAAGGAGAAAAAAGAGAGATTTCATAACAAAAACAAGGCCTAGGGTTATCCAATTTTAACTATACGGCATTTTTATTTTTGATCCAAAATAAAAAGAAAAAGACATAAAATACTCTTTTTCAATGAGTTAAATAAATATTCCAAATCGCGTCCAAAAAAGAAAAAACTCTCGAAATTCACTTGCTTTCAAGTCTTTATTATGTAATAATCATTATTCAACAGAGGAATAAGAATATATCAATGTTTAGAATATTGATTAAAATAAAAATGATTTTTACAGTTTTTAAATAAAAACCCAAAATAAGGAAAAAACCATGGTAGAGGAAAAAGATTGGGATCAACCGAGAGAGGCGATCATCGCAGATGACGAATCTCATACAGAAAAGAAGCTTGTTTCTATAACGGAAGCTGCTCGCATCAATAATGTGACTCGGCAGGCGATCTACGTAGCGATCAAACAAAAAAAACTACGAGCAACGAAAGATTCGACAAGATGGACAATCCATTTAGAAGATTTAGAAGAGTACCGGAAGAATAAATACTCTCGAACCAAGTCGACATTTGACGGGGAGCTCCTTTTCGATAATAATCGAGGCTACTATTCCGTCAATCAAGCTGCGAAAATTTTGAATGTTCCTGCGCAAAAAATCTATTACGCGACAAGAATTGGGCATTTGAAAGCGCATAGAAAAGGCGCAGCTTGGGTCATCCATGTAGAAGATATTCAAGCCTATCAACAAGGTTACTTGCAAAAAAAATCTTCGGAAGAAGAGGCTAGCTAAATAGAGTTTTGTGCGTCATTAGAAATCACGCACATGCAACTGGATGGTCGCCTTATTGTGAAAATTTTTTACAACAGGGGTGAAGACGACTCGAAAGGGCTCTTCTTTTTGCTGAAGAGTCTCTTTTTTATCTGCCATAGAGAATCCAATCCCTTCGATCAAATGCATTTCTTGTTTTAGGTACATTTTTACATGGGACTGCCCAACAAGCTTTGCTTTTCGATACTGTTTCACGTCAGCGTATAGGAGGGGGGCTGGGTTCTCATTTCCAAATGGTTCTAATAGCTTCAATGATTCCATTAAATGGAACGTGAGGTCTTGGAAACCGATCCTTGCGTCGAGTTTCAACTTTTTCATCATATCCCCCTCTTTTAGCTGCTGATTGGCAGCCTCAACAAAACGTTTTTTGAGTTCTTCGATCCGCTCCTTTTTGATCGTAAGACCTGCTGCATAATCGTGCCCGCCAAAGTTCTCTAGGAGGTCTCTCTGTTTTTTTAAGATAGAAATCAGAGGGAAGTAGGGAATGGTTCTCACAGAACCCTTTCCAAAAGCTTCTTCAACAGCAATGATCATTGCAGGGCAATGGTAGTGGCGAGAAATTTTGGATGCGATGATGGGAACAATTCCGGGATGCCAACGATCAGAATACAAAACAATCGCACGCTCTTTGGTTTCTTCAGGATGGTTTTTGAGGATACTATCCACATCATCAGCGATTTTTTTTTCAATCTTCTGCCTTTCTGCGTTGTACTTGTTGAGCTCGGTCGCTAGTCTATCGGCTGTTTTTTCTTCCTTGGTTAAAAGAAGCTCTACCCCCTTTTGAGGATCGGCAATGCGACCCAAGCTATTGAGTCTTGGAGCGACTTTCAACGCAATATCAATGGGAGAAATTTCGCCCAGATCGAGTCCGCAAAGATGAAAGAGCTTTTTGAGTCCAATTCGCTGGTTTTTTTGCAATATTTGGAGTCCGTAACGGACTAAAATCCGGTTTTCCCCTAATAAAGCGCCCATGTCGGCAATCGTTCCTAACGCCACAAGATCGAGAAAGTCTTTCAGATCAATTCGCTGGGCTAAGAGCTCTCCTTGATCAATGATCGCATTCAAAATGGCGTGAGCCAGCTTGAAGGCTACGCCAACTCCGGTTAAATCACGGTTTGGATACTGGCTGCCGATCAATTTGGGGTTGAGGGTAGCTACCTTATGGGAGGGTTTTTTTGTGGGCTCATGGTGATCTGTGATGATGAGGTCTATGGGATTGCTTCCTTTCGATAGACGCTGTTTTGGATCGATGCTACAATCTACTGTGATCAAAAGAGAGCAGCCGTTCTCCTTTGCGTAGGTGAACGCATCTTTGGCGAAATTTTTGTCACCATAGTTCGTTTTAGGGATATAACAGAGAACAGGTACGCTGATTTTTTCCAAAAATTCTTGTAGAAGAGCTCCCCCCGTCATGCCGTCTACATCATTGTCGGCGTAGATCAGGACTCTTTCCCGTTTTTTTCGGGCCGTAAGAATGCGCTCGACTGCTTGATTCATATGGGGTAGTAAATGGGGGGAGTGGAGCTGAGGCAATTTTGCGTACAAAAAGCTGTGAATGTCT
Organism: Chlamydiota bacterium; assembly: GCA_038534095.1. Taxonomy (GTDB): domain Bacteria; phylum Chlamydiota; class Chlamydiia; order Chlamydiales; family SM23-39; genus JBCAXK01. The sequence goes on from JBCAXK010000021.1 coordinate 15,777, forward strand.
TCTAAGTTGGTAAAACCTCTCGATACAAAAATTTGGGCCGTTACGGGATGAATATGAAATTCCCGAATGATTTGTTCAAGGAGAACGGGATTATTTTCAGGGTATACCCAAACGTTTTGCGAACTGCTCATTAGCCGTTCCTAAAAAGTAGCTGAAATACCATGGGCGCCTGATGATTGTAAAACTCGAAGACTCTATCAAATAAAAAATATACAAATAGTATTATTTTCGCAATCAGGAGAAAAAAGAAGAGAGAAAGAAGCGGCAGCGTTCACGCAGCTTTTTTCTCGATGTTGACAAGTGGCAAGGTTGTAAAAAGATAGCAAACGACTATCGAGGTATCAGTCAGGAAGATCTAGTAGCGGGGCTAGATGAGCCAGGGCAAGCCAGAATCGGATAGCTTCGCATCCTTGACTCGCATCGATGGAGACTATAGGGATCGTATGATCTTAAGAAAAAGTTTAGCTGCCTGATCCATAAAAAACCCACGCATGTAAATATCAGTAGACGTAGACAATGTCTACTAGATAGTCTTTGCTATTTCTACTTGTCAGAAGATTTCCATCCAAACATTTTGAAGAAAGTAGCGGCCATCGAAAAAAGGGTTCTTGTCGATGACCGCATGTTCTTGTCACCTTCAATAGGATTTTCCCAAGGAGGTAGATTGTTGTAATAATCGGGAACTAACCACGATTCTTCTTGATCAGTGGAAATGATTTTGCGGTCCCATCCTGTCATTAGAATATTTTCAGCTGATTGGATATTTTTAAGAATTTTTTGGGTGGTTGCCAAAGATGTTTTAGCCAGCGGCTTGAACGAAGAACTAAGGAATAGTTGCGCGTCGTTTTTACTTAGAATGTTCATAAATATCTTGGTAATAGGGACTTTTGTTTCGAAGCCGTTGGTTTCTTTGCAGACTGAAAAAGTTGCCAAGATGCCTTTTTTGCTTTCAGCTCCTGTTACAAACAGTGCGTGAAAATCTTGAGACTGTTTGTTTTGGAATGTATATCGGATAAAATCGAATACTTTACACGCAGTAAGGGGAATGCTTCCTTGCGCTGTTCCTTTTTGTTGTTTCGTCTCTAAATCTTCTGCAAAAAAAGGATAAATCGCATGAACCTGTTGAATGAGTGATTCTTTTGTGTAAGTAGCGTTTTCGGAGGATTGTGTACGAAAAGCTTTTACTAGTACGTTCATCGCGTCCATAAAAGCCTCATCATTCTTTCTAGAGATGTTAGAAGGAGTGTATGTTGAGACATTCATTTTTCCTTCGGGTGCTGATATTGTCATATCGAAACCTCCTTACAATAATTTGTTATTTACTATCGCGAGAAATTTTCTCGCGGCTGACTATTTTCTGTCCAGAATTCATAAGAAAAAGGGCGCTTGAATGTCTTGCTAAGCTGTCTTGATCAAGGTTTCAATCCATGAAAGAAGAGCCCTTCTTTTCAAAACGCTCTTGAAAAAGGGATAACGGACTGCAAGCAGGGGCGTATTTCATGAAAAACCGAGCATGGGAGGCAGCGCTTACTAACTCGATTGTTTTTGCGTCTTTTGGGCGCCTAATCTTCTACAGCTCTCCTTTGATGGGAGCAAAGGTTCGCCGAAAATAGAGGAGCAAGGGGCCTGCAACAAATAGTGAGGAAGCAGTTCCTACCATCACGCCGACAGTCATCACAAACGCGAAACTGAAAATCGCTTCTCCTCCAAAAAACACGAGGGCAAGCAGAGCAATCAGCGTTGTCAGGGAAGTCATCATTGTCCTAGAAAAAGTGTCATTGATCGATTGATTCACAATGGTGGGTAACGACCGTTTCTCTGGGTTTTTGAGCTCTTCACGAATACGGTCAAAGACCACAATCGTATCGTTAAGAGAATACCCGATAATGGTCATCAAAGCGGCTGTAGCTTGTAAATCCATTTGTAGAGGAAATCCGCAGTAACGGAGGATCGAGATAAGAGCCATGGAGACTAAAACGTCGTGCAACAAACAAAGCACAGCGCTTGCCGCGTAAAGATACTCAAAGCGGATCCCAAGATAAATGAAGATTCCAACAAACGCGAGGAATAGGGCCATCATCGCATGATTTTTTACATGTTCTGATAACTGCGCGCTCATGAAAGAAGCCTCTTGATGAAGAGAGCGGAGCGTTTCTTTTTCGAGGGGTAAGGAGCCCCTTTTTGCGGTAAGAGCGAGCCATTTGAGGCGGGGATTTTTCGCAAAAGGGTAATCATCGTACGAGGCATCTTGGATGGTTGGAGGGGTGAAAGAGGGGCGTAAAAGGACGCGGAGATGATGGTTTTTTCCTAACGTACGAATCTGCACATCTTTCGGAGTGACCCCTTGCGCCCTGAGGCTTTGTACAAGCTCCTCTTCATAGGGCCGGGTTTTGTCGGGAACAAATCGCAAGTGGGCCGATTCTCCTCCCGTAAACTCCATACCGAGCACAGCACTTTTTTGAAGAGAAAGGGTGGCTACTCCGAGAAGAAAAATACCCAAGCTACAAACAAGCAGGGGAGCTGATTTCCCCAGGAAGTTCCAAGAGCGACCTCGAATCAAGTGGAGCATGGCAAGAGAAGACTTTTTGGTTCTTTCTAGCCAGCCGATAAAAAAGATGCGGGTCATGAATAGAGCCGAGAACATCGACGAAGCGATACCAATGATGAGGGTGATCGCAAAGGCTTTGACTGGCCCAGAATCAAAACTGAGCAAGATCATCGCAGCAAGCATGGTAGTGATGTTCGCATCAAAAATCGCGCTAAAGGCTTTTTCGTATCCTGAATGCAAGGCCGCTTTGAGGCTTTTCCCTAAGCCGATCTCTTCACGTACCCGTTCAAAAACAAGGACATTTGCGTCAACGGCCATTCCTAGGGTAAGAATAATTCCGGCAATGCCTGGAAGAGTGAGGGCGGCTCCTAAATTCTGTAAAGCAGCAAAAATCATGAGCAAGTTAAACAGTAGAGCAAGCGAAGCGATGACTCCTAGGAAACGGTAATAAAAGCTCATCAGAAGAATCACAAAGGAAAGGGCTAAGAAAACAGCAAAGAGACCTTGGGTCCTTTCCTTTTGGCCAAGCTCGGGACTCACGTTCACTTCCGATAAAATTTTGGGCGCGTAAGAGAGGGACCCTGCTTTTAAATCGCCCACCAAGGAAGCGATCTCTTTTTGGGAGAAATGGCCAGAAATCATGGCATGATCACGAATTGGCGCATCCAACGTCGGCGCGCTAATGATGGCGTCATTGAGCAAAACGCACATCCTGTACCCCCTGCCACCTGTATACTTCTCTAGCGGGGTTCCCAAGACTTTTTCTCGGGCAAACTGGGAAGTCCAAGAAAAGAGGATATCTTTTGGGTAGACCCAAGATTGATCCCGATTTTGATAGGAACTTTTGACAGAAAAGCGCAAAAAATTGCCTTGTGATGGATCATAAGATCCTTGGATCTCTGTTAGGTGGGCGCCTGCAAGGGCATGCTCATGGAATACAAGGCATAAAGGAAGCGCTTCTTTTTGCTCTTTCTTAGCCACATCTTCTCTGTAAAGAGCTACTTTTGAGAGCTTGTTATGAAAAGAATCTGCGCGGATTTTTTCACTCGGAAGAGCGAGGCGAAGGCCCTCATCCCATAGAATTTTTCCTGCTGGAGATCTTGGCTCGGGATGCTCAGGGTCGAGTTTTTCTCCATAAAGGTGTTTGCAGGCGATGGTTTCCACCTCTTTTGGGGCGGTTTTTTGTTGGATTTTCGCTTCATTCCACACTTCCCTCAAAAAAGCGTGCACATCTTTTTGTAGGGCCGGGTTTTGTAGAGAAAATTTTTCATTAGCTACATGGAAAAACATGGACGAGCCCTGAATGAGCTCTTCGGCAGAGATATTTTGTGATCCGGGAAAATCGACCACAAGATGGGTACCTTCTCGGCGTATGGTCGTTTCACGAACGCCTAGGCGGTTGATCCTTTTTTCCAGTTCTTGCATCCCCTTGTCTATTTCAAGAGGATCGACGACCTGTTTCCCATACTTGTTGTGCAAGGATAAGGTAACCGATTTTCCTCCACAAAGATCGAGACCCCATTTCAAGGTTTTTCTCTCATCTCCTCGGAAGTATTTGGCAAAACTTAACCGAAGGTTGTTCCAAAAGACGCTTTTTTGCGGTTTTGGCCGAAGAGCGGCTGTCTCTTTTTGATAGAGAAGGGCTTTTTTGTAATCATCCCGTTCTTGAATCAGCGCCTCATGTTGTTTCGTTTCTATTTTGTTGAGGGTAAGAAGTCTTTGTTCCCAATCTTTGAGCTCCAAAACGGCGTACCGTTTTGATCCGCAAGGGGTAAAGGCCTCTTCTGTTGCTGTGAGAAACGGCGTAAAGTAGTGTGAATTTTCAAAAATGTAATCACCAGAGAATTCTTGAGGGGCGTTTAGTTCTGAGGCAAAGTAACCTACAAATCCCCGTTTTTGCAAAATCGCTTGTAATGATCGAATATCTTGCGAGAGAAGTTTTGCTTCTGCAGAATTTTCTGCTCCTGCGTACTTTTCCATCAAAGGAGCAAGTCCCCGAAAGGCTACGTAGATGGAGGGGTTTGGTAAGAAGGGAAAGCTTGCTTGCTGCTCTTTCGGGTGAAGGAGAGCAAGGCCTAATGGAAATTTTTTTGCCCCCACAGCTGCAAAAGAAGCGCTTGTTACCGTAGGAAAGAGTTCTTTTTGTAGCTCAGGATGAGAAGGGCGCCAGTCTTGGAGCGCATTTTCTAATAGGGCGATCTCATCTTCGGCAATTTTCCAAAGATCGAGCGCTAAAATACTGCGGCTATCTTCTAACACAGAAAATTGGACCGAAAACATGCCATCTGCTTGCTCAATATCTTCGGAAGATACCCGAGCAATCCTCGCGATTTCTTCTAACAAAAGAGATAACGAGCGTTTTCGAGCATCAGCAAGAGGAGCTCCTTTTTCTTCAAGAAGGGCAAGCACATCATCATGCAACACAAATAAGAGTTTTTCTTCCTCCCAGGAAAGGGTCATTTCTTTAATGAACGGGTGGGCTTTTCCCAAGGAGAAGGTCTTTTGAGAAGAGGGACGAGAGGAGGTTTTTGGTGACGGGTTAAGAATTTCTTGAATAGAAAGAGGGGTTGAAGGGAGCGAGGCCTGTTGCCTTTCGATGAGATTGATCGAATCGGCTAAAACCAGCTGCCTTTCTTCGAGCATTTGCCTTTGCGCGGTTTCGTTTTTTTCACTTTTTTTGAGCATTTGTAGGTGAGTTTCGCCCCCTTTGTGGAGCGACTTTAAAGCTGAAATCAGCAAGGAGCCAGGTTGCTTTTCTTCTTGGCTTGTACGGAAATTGTTGATGTGTCTTTTGGTGATTGCAGAGTCTTTTCCAAACACTTCACTATATTCGTGAATCGAATGAGAAATGGAGTAAAGAAGAGCTGTTTTTAGATCGTTTTCAGACTGGAGCGCTTTGTCTACTATTTGCGAGCTTCCCTTTTCAAGAATCGCTTTTGCAATGGCGCCCACTCTATCCAAAAGGATTGTTTCATGGAGAGAGGGGGAGTCTCCGTGCGGCGCTTTGGAAGAAAATTGAAGGTAATGGGTAAGAGATTTCTTAGGAAAAGAGGCAAACGAGCGCTCTAAATAGAGCTCTTTAGGAAAAGCCTCGTCCTTTTCGCGTAAAATGTACCCTTTTGCAGGGTGATGAATCGAGGCATTTGCCTGGGGAAAAGACTTTCGAAACGCCTCAGCCTCTTCCTCTTGGTAAAACAGGATGCGCAATTTAGCGGGGAAATTTTGGTCTACTTCCAAGGATTTTGGAGAAAAGCCAAGAGAAGTGCAAAAAGAGTGGATCCAGGATCTAGTGTCCTGATCTACTTGATCAATTCTAGAAAAAATTTCTTTCGATACATGGAGCGCTTTTTCTTGATCAATTGGTTTTTGTAAAGGCTGCGAGTAATAGAAAATCGTAGGTAATATATTGTATATTGTTAAAGTCGCAACAAAAAGAATAAGAAAAATGTGCCATCTTTTTACAGTTTTCATTATTTACTCAAATTTTAAAAGGAAGTATTCTTAATAAACATAATCAAAATCTTTGATTTCGTCTATGAAAATTCAGATTGTGCCAATTTTTTTTGCCTACAATCTCTTAACCCCCTATGCTATCTCTTAAAGATGATTTTGGTGAAGATTTTTTGAAGCAAAAAAATTTTCTAAACAACCTACTCAAGGATCGATGTAATTGCGCTCTTTTCTTTTACCTCTTTTGTACAAACGTCGCTTAGAACATCATGAACTCTCCAGACCAATTCTACTCGCCTATTCCTAAACATGTTGCCATCATCATGGATGGTAACCGTAGATGGGCGAAACTCCGGGATAAAGATCCTATTGAGGGGTATCGCCAGGGAGCAGAAACCCTCACAAAAATTGTTCGTGTTGCCGGGTCTTTAGGCATCAAGTGTTTGACAGTTTATTCCTTTTCAACAGAAAATTGGAAAAGACCGCAGACCGAAATCGATGCTTTGATGGATCTATTTGCTGTGTATCTTCGTAAAGAATCGGCCAGTATGGTCAGCAAAGGCGTCTGCTTAAAAAGCATTGGAGATCTTACTTTGTTGCCAAAAAAGGTGCAAAATGCGTTTCATGAGGTGAAAGAAGCGACAAAACGGGAACAAAATCTCCAGCTTGTCATTGCCATGAACTATGGAGCGCGGGATGAACTTGTTCGAAGTATGCAAAAAATGTTTTGCGATTTAGAGGCAGGATTGATCGAAAAAAACGATCTGACCGAAGAGACCTTCACAAAGTATTTGGATACAGCCGGGATGCAAGATCCCGACCTTTTGATTCGCACTTCGGGAGAATTTCGTTTGAGCAATTTTTTACTTTGGCAGCTTTCTTACGCAGAAATTGAGGTGATCGATCAGCTTTGGCCCGATGTTTCTGAAAAAGATTTTCTTGGAGCGATTAGGAATTTTCAAAAAAGAAAAAGGCGCTGCGGCTCATGAAAGAATTTGGGAAAAGGATCTATGTCACTTTTACAGCGACCATGATTTTAGCGATCTTTTTTTTTGTGTCAGATACTCCATTAGGACGCCTGTTTGTTCTTGCCTTTTTAACAGCTCTTGGGCTGGTTTCGCTTTATGAGTATGGGGAATTTGTCCGGAAAAAAGAAGTGCATCTTTCCCGCAGGCTTCTTTTCAGCTTTGGCTTTGTTTCGATCGTTGGAAGCTATCTCTGTGCTACCGGTAAAGTAAATGCCGCTTTTTTAGGAGACCTTGCTCTTCTTTATCTTTTGGCTCTTTTTTACCTAAGAAGAAAAAAGCAAGAGGGGGGCATTGCCTACTTTGCGCTTGCTTGTTTCCCCTTCTTTTACATCGTTTTCCCAATCAGTCTTGTGTTTTTCCTTCTTTACAGCCCCTATTTTCAAGGGAGCTGGTGGTTTTTTTACCTAGTTGCTGTCACAAAAATTACCGATATCGCTGCTTACCTTGCGGGGAGACTTTTTGGCAGGCGTCCTCTTTGTCCAAAAATCAGTCCGAAAAAAACCTATGAAGGGGCCGTTGCTGGATTTCTTGGCGCTCTCATTTGTAGCTTGGCCTTTGCCTACTTTACTGACAGGTTTCCCGTAGAAGGTTTTGTTCTCTCTTACCAAAAAGCGCTGATCTTGGGGATTGTTCTTGCCGTTTTAAGTCAGTTAGGAGATCTTTTTGAATCATTCTTAAAAAGAGATGCTAACATGAAAGATAGCAATAAGATACCTGGAGTGGGAGGAGCTCTTGACCTCTTAGACTCTCTCCTTTTCACAACACCTGTGCTTTTTTCGATTCTTTACGGGATTGTAGGATGATCATTACGATCGATGGTCCATCTGGAACAGGAAAATCGAGCGCGGCAAAAAAGCTCGCAGAAAGGCTGGGGATTGCCTATTTCGATACAGGAGCGATGTACCGAGGATTAGCTTGGTACTGTTTGGAACATAGGGTCTCTATCGAAGAAGTCTCTTCGCTAGAAAAAGCTCTCAAAAATTTTTCTTTCATCATTACAAAAAAAGGGGAGTATGTTGTTTCTGGAGTCAATATTACCACAAAAATTCGATCTGAAGAAATTGCTCTCTTGAGCTCTAAGCTCTCCTCTTATCCAAGCGTCCGACAAAAACTTGTGCAAATGCAAAAAGCCTTTGGGAAAAAAGGTCCTTGCGTATTTGAAGGGAGGGATATGGGCAGCGTAGTTTTTCAGAAGGAGGCTGCTAGAAAGTTTTTTTTTACAGCAAATCCAAAAATTCGCGCGCAAAGGCGTCATGAGCAGCTCCTCAAAAAGTCTTCTGAAAAAACGCACTCTCTTGCCGAAATAGAGAAACAAATGGCAGCGCGAGATGAAGCAGATCGTAGGAGAACGCTTTCCCCGTTAAAAAAAACCGGAGATATGATTGAAATAGATACGACAGATTTATCCCTCAATGAAGTCGTTTTGCTCATGCTAAAATATATCCCTCTTAAGAAAATGCGCCTTTTCTACCGGATGGCTTTTTACTTTAGCTGTTGGGTCGCCCGTCGATTTTACCGATTTCGTGTTTATGGGAAAGAGCGTCGCCTTGCAGGTTCTGCGCTGATCATTGCAAATCACACATCTTATATGGATCCCCCCTTAGCGGTGATGGCTTTTGGTGAAGAGCTCCATTTTTTAGCGCGAAAAAGTCTTTTTCGCAATCGTCTTTTTCGCTGGCTAATTAGTACGTTAAAAGCGCATCCGATTACCTCAGGGAAAAAAGATATTGGCGCTGTAAAAACGACTTTGGAAGTCTTAAAAAATGGGGAAAAAATTCTTTTGTTTCCTGAAGGAGGGCGCTCTGATGGTGAAACGCTTTTGCCTTTAGAGCCTGGCATTGGTTTCTTAGCGTATAAAAGCGGAGCTCCAATTATTCCTATGTATATCGAAGGAGCGCAAAATGTATGGGGGAAGCGTAGAAAATTTCCGACCTTCTTTGGGGATCTTTCTTGCGTAATTGGCCCTGTTCTTTCGGTAGATCAATACCGCCATTTAGACAAAAAAGCCTTCATAGAGAAAGTATTGGAAGAGTCGGAAAAAGCGCTCAAAGAGCTCCGAGCGGAGCTCAAAAAACAAGGGCCGCATCCTTGAACAGGCTTTTCCCCGTTTGCTATAGCTATGTTGATCAGCTTCTTTCTCCGAAAAAGCAAGAAAAAGCGCTTTCTGTGAGGGTAGATAGGGGGATTTTTCCGCTTTAGCACCATCGAAAAAGCATAAAATTTGCCTTTTTATCTCCGATTTTTTACGATAGAGCACTGTAAAACGTAATGCCTATAAAGAGTAAATATATGAATACATTGACTGATGAGAATTTTACTGAAGAGACCGCTAAAGGAAGAACCTTGGTCGACTTCTATGCCGAATGGTGCGGGCCATGCCGCATGTTGCACCCTATTTTAGAAGAGCTCTCACAAGAAATGGAAGGGAAGGTCAAGTTTGGGAAAATTGATATCGATCAATCTGAAAAGGTGACGGTGCAGTACCAGATCACGTCAGTGCCTACATTGATCCTATTTGAAAATGGCCAGGAAATTGGCCGGATCATAGGGGCCTCCGATAAAGCTTCTATCAAAAATCTGATTGAAAAGTAAGTTTGTTATGGTCTCCCGCTTTCTATTTTGGTTTGTCTTTTTTACCATTTTAGGCGGGGTCTTTATCCATTTTCAAACGCCCTTCCCAAAGTATCTCTCCTGGTTTGGTCGGCTTCCAGGAGATATGATTGTCGTTAAGAAAACTACTCTGATCCATTTTCCCGTTGTGTCATCCAGTATTTTTGCTGGATCGGTTGTGTTTTTGAGCTCACTACTCGGGGGGCGTTTGTGAAACTTGTTGTAATTGACGTCGCATTTCAAAACCTGCTACAGCGCACGCATTGGATAGGTTGAGGCACCGGCAGCGTGGCGCCATGGGGATGGTTACAAATCGCTCAGGCCATCGCTCCCAAAGACTTTTCGGAAGACCCTCTTTTTCATTACCAAATATAAGCACGGTCTCTTCTGTGTAAGATGCCTCGGTATAACTCTTTTTTGCCTCTTTTTTTGAGGAAAAAAAGTAGAACGAAGACTTCGAAGCAAGATATTTTGGGAGATCATCAATCACCTCAAACGGTCTATTTTTCCCGTAATCTAGGCCTGCTCTTCTCATCATTCGGTCAGAGGTTCTAAACCCTAAGGGGCCAACTAGGAGTAAAGAAGCTTCTAAAGCTGCGCAGGTGCGTATGATATTTCCTGTATTTTGTGGGATGAGAGGCTGAAATAAAATAATGATCATACTTGATTTTGCATTCCTAATATAGTTTCTCAAAAAACTATAAAAAATAGCACTTCTTAAATCGGTAGCTTTTTCTAAGCGCTAAGCATCATTTTTAGTAAACAAATCTTTTTGTATAGAATATGATTGGTTTTATACCTTGTCTAAGAGGA